>NZ_JADYXO010000013.1:0-122825 GCF_015864295.1 Pseudoalteromonas sp. NZS127_1
TTTTTCACCCAAATTTGTATGCTTATTAGCATAACATTTCTTTCTTAATGGGTGGCCAAAATCACTGTACCACTACATACCCTAAAACAATAGTAACCGGTTCAGTTGTAGAACTTTCAGCCAATCCAGTGCATTGTTATTTATTGTGGGAGTGTTATGTACGCTTTATGGATTTAAGTAAACCCTTACCTGATGTACCAGAATACGAAAAGCACCGACATCTAGACTCTATCACAGCTGAATTTGATAAGAGGAATAATCGGCCTGATGAGTTTTGGACCTCATTTTCGTTTTCGCAGCAATTAGAAATTGAAGAGGAAATTCTGAGTGAAGCATTTCCATTTGATTGGCTTAAAGGTAGAGAGCGTGAAGAAGTAATTAAACCTTGGCTGCATTGGAAAGCAGAACCAGAGCGCATAGAGCAATTAACGTGGAAATATAAAGCAAAGCATCTTGCGCTTCAGCTTTTTATCGGCTTTCCTTGAGGTTACTAACCCTTCACCGTTTATGGTAAGTTAACAAATAGAAAAGGATTTCAAATCTAGGTCTTCCAAATTCCCTAGGTAAGCAAAGTAAAGGGCTCTAATGCAAAATAATGACTACCTAGCTGTTGATATCATGCCTAAAAAAACGCGGTTTAATTGTTTTTTTTACCCTGAGAGATTAAATAGCCTTAAAGAAAAGTTTAAAGGCTTATGTTACTTGTATGACTTACCTTCTAAAAAACAGAAGGCAATACAAAAGCGCCCAGAACGATATAAAGTAGAAATGTGCGGAAATAATTCCGTCAGGGTTATTTTATTTGGGCCAATAATAATCGGATTTACTTTGAGTATAATCTTGTTGATCTGTTGCTTAGTGGCTACCTATTCCAAGGACCCATTCCAGTGGTGGATACCTATGCTTACTTTTTCTTGGAACCTGTTTTTTCTTAATTTACTGCCACTAACAGACAGTTACATCCCCAAAAAACAAATATACTTTGATAGACAAAAGCAGCTAGTAGGCTTTACTTATCCAATCCCTGGTTGCGAAGCACGTGATGAGCAGGGTAATTGTTGTTTTAAGTGGGCTGATATTGTATGCCATTTAGATATGGTTGCAACACGCCCGGGTGTAATGGGATTTGTACCCTATATAAGCCATGTTGATGAGAATAAATACCCTGACACTAAAATTGTTGTGCAAGTGCCGGATAACTCAAATAACCCAATGAACTGTTATTTATATTGGGAGCGTGTAGTGCGCTTTATGGACAACAACCAACCACTACCTGATGTACCTGAGTATGAAACCTACCGACACCTTGATGAACCCACCGCTGAATTTGATAAAAAAAATGACAGACCTAATAAATTTTGGAGCGACTTTTCACTTGATCAACAAGCCGAAATATGGCAAAAATTTAATAAAGAGGCTGCTCATTTTAATTGGCTCAGAGCGACACCTAACAAAGAAATAATTAAGCCTTGGTTACACTTTAAAGGTGAGCCTGAGCGTATTGAAAAACTAACATGGAAATACAAAGCAAAGCGTTTAGCGCTACAACTGTTTATGGGAATACCTTAAGCGCATTATAAAAGTCGCTTTATAACTTAAAGGAAGTCTGAGCTATACATAGTTTGAGTTTACTAAAGGAGTATATGTTTAATTATAAGTACTTAGGCGGCTCGCAGTCTAAAAAATAATCTTCAATCAATTCTACGAAGAATGTTAAACGGTTTGTGTATTTTAGTTAATTGACAATATGACATCTTATATTTATTACTTCTAATACTTTAAGATCAGCTTATCTCGCTTAAAGCTAATATATAAATACTTAGTCATTTCTATTATTGTTATTTTTAATATCGCCAGTAAATCAACTAAATCTATTTAGGCATAACTCTAAGAATAGCGATTTAAAATATGTCACAAGTTGGCTTTTGTTGTTAGGCTAAAAATACAAATATAAGAGGGATTTTTATGATCAAGGCAAGATCGGCTAGCGTGACTTTAACGCTTATTCTATTTTTATTAATACCAATGCAAGGATGTGCAGATATGTTTGGCTTTTTTAACAAACAAGACGTTACGTTGTCGTTGCCTGTAAAAGGCAGGCTATTAAATAATGGTGAGCCTCAACAAGGTGTTAAAGTAACAAGAGAACTCATTTATGGCGACACTTATATTGATGAAGCAATAAGTGATAGTGCTGGCTACTTCTATTTTAATAACAAAAAAATACGCAGTTCAAAGCCTTCAAACATGTTTTTTAATAGCTCTTTGCTACAGAGTATTTATATTGAAAACAAAAAAGATGAAGATTCAATCTTATGGTACACCACTATACAGTTCACCGAAGAGCAAGTACTGCTGTCTGATATATTAAATAACTTTGAATGCGAACTTACTGAAGAGCCAATAACATACGATATACCGATAAAAAACACGGGTCAATTTTATACAGTTTATACACGTTGTAAGTTATAGAAATTAGTGAAAAGTTTTATAAAGCCACTAATGTTTATCTATTAGTGGCTTTAATATAACGATTAACGTTTTAACTGTGCTTCATTTTGGTTTAGTAAACGAATTATAGGGTTTTGCTCTAATATTTTACTTTTCAAAATATAACCAATAATTAGTCCAGCTATAAAGCCACCAATATGCGCACCATAATCAATGCCATCGGGGCCTGTTACTGCACCAAAAATGTTAAATCCTAACCAAATAGCGAAGAACCATACCGCAGAAAGTTTCTTCTGATAAATTATAAACATAAAAGTAAGGCTTGCGTGTCTGAACCACATTAAATACATGCCAAATAAACCGGCTATAGCGCCACTTGCACCCACGCCTGGAATTGTAGACATTGGGCTTACAATGTAGCTTGCAAACGATGCGAGTAGTCCACAGGCTAAATACCATAACAAAAAGCGTTTATGGCCTAACACGTCTTCTAAGTTATCGCCAACGATGTATAAAAAGTACATATTGCCAACTAAATGCATTATTGAACCATGTAAAAATACGCAAGTTAATACAGTCCATAGCTCATTACCTTTGCTTAAATCTGCAGGTGTCATGGCAAAGTTATCAATAACATAGCTGAATGAGCTCGGGTTTAAAAAATAAAGTGCAAAAATCAATGTATTTAAAACAATAAGACCGCGAGTTACCCAAGGAGTCTTTTGTGGCTTAATATTATATTCAACAGGCATTTGCGTTAAAAATTGAAACAAGTAGGTTTTCCAACTCACTTTTTGATTTAGCTCGCCTAAACTCACCTTTATTTCAGGGCTTTTTTCAACACTTTCAAGTTCGTCTTTATCAATCCAGGTGCCATCGCAGTGTCTACAAACATCAATTTCGGTATGAAAAGCTTCCAGTAAGTGAAAACGTTCTAAACTTTTTTTACAATCAGGGCAGTCAAGCTCAGAAACGCCTAATGGCTCACCAAAGTGAGTTTCAAATTTATCACCTTCTGGGCCGTCATTTATCTCGGAAATCATGCGATTTACTTCATTTTTTTCGAACCATAAGCCACCACATTCACGGCAAATATCTATTTCTTCACCCTGATAATTGGTTACTTCTAGTGGATGATCTTTACAATGTGGACAGCTTTTAGTTGGCATTTGTAAGTTCCTTTAACGAACCAACAGAAATATCATTCTGCTGTAATTCCATTTTTAATTGTTTAGCGCTATTTTTTAATGCAGGGAGTGTTTGAGTTTTAATTAAATTAGTAATCTCTTTTAATTCTTCAGCTGCTTGTCTAGCGGAAATCCTTTTATTAGCTACAGCGTCTATTAAAAATTTAGCTCTTGAGTAAAATCGACGTATTTGCGTTAGTAATTCACTTGGGGTTTCGAGCGTAGTTGGTGAGTACTGCATCGTTTGCCAAATGTACTTTTCGAGTGTTGGTTTAAAATACTCAATTTCTTTTATTGATGGGCTTTTTGCAAGTAAATTAGCATACTCTTCCATACTGTTTGCATTATCAGCAACTTCGTCAAATAAGGATGTACGTAAATAGTAGTTATCTTCCATTTTACTAAATGAATCAAACTTAAGCGCTTGTTCTAAACCGCTTTGAGCCGCTAAAAAAACACCAAATACAGTAGAAATAACCATAAAAAATTGATTTAACCAAAAACCAGTACTTTTTAGTTCTTTGTGATCGGCCGTTTTAAGGGCTTGCGAAAATTTTTGAGTAACTACAGGTGGCTTTGTGTTGCTTTCAGGGGTGTGATTAGTTGGTTCCAACAGTTTGTTCCTTGAATATTTGCTTCCTTTTAAGGCGCACAAGAATACTTAAAAATTAACCAGTTAGCAATGCTCCTATCTACATTGAATATACTTTTTACATATATTAAAAAAACCATTCGAGTATAGCCCTTCCCTTAAATTTTAAATTGTTTTTTAATCATCTAGCGATCCAACTAAACAAGAAACTTCATAGCTCTATATTTAGACCTTGTTGGCTAACTCCTAATGGGGAATGCTTATTTTGTTATACATAAAAGACCTGAACTTTTTACACAAGTATAAGCTCAGAATTTAAAAGTACAGCTCCGCTCTCTTTATCGCCTAAGTGGTCATCTTTATTATAAATTGGGCAGCTTTTGAGCGATAAGCACCCACAACCAATACACCCATCAACGCGGTCGCGTAAACGCTGCATATGCGCAATGCGCTCATCAAGTTGCGATTGCCAATGTTTTGAAAGTGCTGACCAATCTTGTTTTGTTGGTGTGCGGTTGTCGGGTAGGGTGGCTAAGGTGTTTTTAATTTCATCGAGCGTTATTCCCATCGCTTGAGCTGCTTTTATTACAGCTACACGGCGCAATACATCAGGTTTATAGCGTCGCTGATTACCATTATTTCGCCAGCTCTTAATTAAAAACTTGGTTTCGTAAAAGTGAAGAGTAGATACTTTTACACCACTTCTTTTTGCTACATAGCCAACGCTTAGGTTAGCTTCGGTTAATTTTTTTTGTGAAGCGTCCATTATTTTAATCCTTTAGTTGACCTCAATATAACTTGAGGTTTTAAGCTTCTACCACATTAAAAAAGGGGCTAACTAAATGCAACAAAAATTTGAGCGTAGTACTGTTATTATTTATTCAAGTGCACGAAAAAACGGCAATACCACAGCCCATGTTAATAGCTTTGCCGAGCAAAATAATGTGCGCGTAATTTGTCTGGATGATTATAAAATTGCGCCGTATTGTTATGACAAAAACTATAAAAATGATGACTTTTACGCGCTATTTGAAGTACTTTTAAAGTACGACCATTGGGTGTTCGCGTCTCCTGTTTACTGGTATAACACTACGGTACAAATGAAGTCATTTATAGATAGGATCACAGATTACATGGATGACGAAACCTTGAAGCCGAAGTTACGGGCTTTACGTAATAAAGATTTTTCGTTGTTATCAAACGCATCATCGCTTGAAGCGCCTGATATTTTTGTAGAAATGTTTAAACGAACATTTAGCTATTTAGGTATGCAGTTTATTAACCACCATCATAAAAACACTCAATCGGCAGCATGATAAGCTGCCCTTTTTTCTTTGCTTCTGTTAGTTTTATAAATAGGTTAACTTATTTAAAACACAGGATTGTTTATGAAATACCTATTATTACTTTTACTTATAAGCCCATTTTCGCAAGCGGGTGAAAACCTTATTAAAGACTTTGGTTACTTTTATAGTGTCCCGGAGCATGTTCAGATAAGTGACTCTACGGTATTTAAAATAGCCTTTGATGTTGGTGATGGCGCTAAAAAAGGTGAGCAGAACAATTCAATGAACTCACTTGCACGTTTTATTAATATGCATATAGCACACGGTGTAAAGCCAGATAACATTCAATTAGCGTTAGTGGTACATGGTAGTGCTAGCGTTGATGTATTGGCTAATAGTGAATATAAAGAACGTTTTAAAGCAGATAACAAAAATCAAAGTTTAATAAAGCAATTGTTGGCCAATAACACCGTGGTTTATGTATGTGGGCAATCGGCTACGCATTATAAAGTAGCACCAGAACAACTAATTGAAGGTGTGCAAATGTCACTTTCGGCGATGACAGCACATGCCCAGCTGCAACAGCAGGGTTATACACTCAATCCATTTTAATAATTAACATGACAAAAAATATTCTCTGCTTTGGTGATTCTAATACGTGGGGTTTAAACCCTGTAACGGGAAAACGCTTTGATGAAAATACCCGTTGGACATCGTTATTAAATAAAAACTTAGGGTGTGGCTTTAACGTAATAGAGGCAGGGCAGCCTAACCGCACGTTAGTGCATAATCCACCGTTTGATGGCGTGCTTAATGGTGTTAGTTATCTAAAGCCTTATTTGGATAAGCATGAGCTCGACTTTATTATTATTGCCCTTGGTACAAACGATCTTAAAAAACGTTTTAATTTAACACCTAGTTTAATAGCAGATGGGTTAAATGATTTAATTAACTCAATACATATTTATTATCAGCAAGGTAGTACTTTAAAATCTCCTAAAATTATTATTGCTAGCCCACCTAAAATAAGAATCACCGAGCAGTATTCGCGTATTTACGAAGGTGCAGATATAAAAGCAACAGAGCTCTCTAGTGCATTCAAAAGCGTTGGGGCTACTCATAAATGTACTTTTATTGATTTTAATACATTTATTAATGTAACAGCCGGTGATGGGATTCACTTTGAAAGTAATCAGCATTTAACGGTAAGCGCTAAAATCACTCAGCTTATTCAAAATTCGTTCAATAATTCTTAAATCGATCTGTTTGAATTTAATGCGACTTATGCAATCATCTAATAAAGTAGTGATATAAATTAACAACTTCGAGATGCTATGAAAAAGTACCAACAAAAATCTATTATAGCCGTTTTAACCGGAGGGTTAGTTTTTGTAATTGGCTGTTTTATTTTGCTCAATTTTGCAGCGCAGCAGTTAACAGCACAAACAAAGTCTGATGCTGAATATATTCTCGGTCATGTAGAAGGTGCAATTGCAGAGAGGCGTCGAATTCTTACCCCATTAAATAAGCTTGCGTTTAAGCAGTGTGACAACACAACCCTTCTTGAGATGCGCCGCGCTTTATTTGATGCAAAATATGTAATTGATATAGGCTTTTTTAAAGGTAACCAGCTAGTTTGCACTACGGGTGCAGGCTTATTAAGTAAACCAATTAACGACAAACAGCCTGACTTTATTCGAGATGATGAACAGGTGAGGGTTCGTTTTGAGCCAGAGCTTTATCTATTATTATTTAGTGAGCGCCCTATGGAGGTAATTATAGTCAGACAAGGGGATTATAATTTAATTATGCAGAGCACGCCCTTTACCAACATCGGAATTACTGCGCCAGATTGGGAAGTTATTTATAAAACACCAAATGCTTTGCATCATTTAGCAGGTAAAGAGGGGCTGTACCAGCAGGTAAAAAACAGCGTTTTTTTTCCTTACGAAACTAACTCAGTTTGCAGTTTTACAAGTAGTCAATATTGTGTAGTAGTGCACTTGCCTTGGAGTCTGTTTTTTTCTAATAATCACTTATTATTAATAATTTCGTTAATTTTAACCTGTTTAGCGGGCATATCGAGTGCGTTAATAGTTGATGCGAGGATTGCTGCACGCCGCTCTACCAATCAACGTATTCGTAAAGGGCTCAAAAAGGGATCATTTTATTGGACTTACCAGCCCATTATTTGTTTGCAAAGTGGCAAGCTGATTGGTTGCGAGGTACTTGCACGTTTTGAAGATAAGTACGGTGCTTTATTTCCAGATGAGTTTATTCCGGTTATTAGAAAAAATAATTTAACTTGGACTTTTACTGAGGCAATGATTGCTACCACAATAAAAGAGTTAACCTCTATAGAGTTATTGCCAGAAGGCTTTAAAGTGTCGCTTAATATATTTCCGTGTGATGTAGAGCTGGGTAATGTGTCGTTACTGCCGCAAATTACAGAGCTTACCAACTCACGCTTTATTATTTGTTTAGAGATAACTGAAGACGAATACCTTGATACAAGCATTGCGCATGCTCATTTTAGAACCTTAGTTGAATCGGGATTTAACTTATCATTAGATGACTTTGGTACGGGTTATTCGAATTTAAGAAACTTACAAAATTTGAGCTTTCATCAACTTAAAATTGATCGTACGTTTGTTCAAGATATAGCAACTGAGGGCTTAAAAGCCTCTATGATCCCAAATATTATGGAACTTGTGCATAAGTTTAATTATACCTGTGTGGCAGAAGGGATTGAAACCACTGAGCAAGAAGCTATTTTAAAAATGGCGGGTGTGCATTATGGACAGGGTTGGAAGTATGGTAAGCCCATGACGGCGTCTAAATTTAAAAATTATATAACTAATCAGCATTTTTAGATCTCAGCTGCCATACTAAACGTATCATTATGAAATTTATAAATATTAGGTTTATTATGATCAAATTAACATTAAGTGCTTTTGCATTTTTACTACTTAGTGCATGTACAACACAGTATCCAAACCAGCAATTAACAGGTAAACAGTTCCCAAGCATTAGCGGCGAAAGTTTAGAGCAAAGCATGGTGACTATACCCAGCGATTTTAAAGCAGATAAAACACTGCTGCTCATTGGGTACAAGCAAGATAGTCAGTTTGATATAGACCGTTGGTTAATTGGTTTAGATATGGCGGGCGTAACGCTCCCTACATACGAACTACCAACCATTGCCGGCATGGCACCACGTATGTTTAGCACATTTATAGACAGCGGTATGCGCAAAGGCATCCCTAAAGAATTATGGGGTGGGGTAATCACTATTTATAAAGATGGTGAAACAGTTCAAAAGTTTACAGGTAATCAAAGCCCAAATAACTCACGTGTAGTACTCATAAATAGCAGCGGCGAAATTTTATATTTTTATGATCGAGGTTTTTCGGTTGATGCGCTAAATAAACTAAAAGCGAGTATAGAATAATTGATCCTAAAGTTAGTTTAGGCTAATGCATATTTAAGGCTTTATAAGTTATTAAGCCACTAATCCGATCTGTTATTTATCTTATAAAAGCAATTTTAAAAATAAAATTGATGAAGGTTTTGCATTGATTTAATTGATTTTTATCTATTGTAGGATGAGAAAGAATAACAGTACTTTAATATCAAAATCCCATTGTAAGTTGTATTTGATTTAGGTAATGTAGTGTAAATGTTTCAAGGACGAAATTTATGCCCCATAAAAACTCGGTATTTGTAAAAACAACGTTTCAATCATCTTTTCATTCACACAACTACACCGCTATTTTAAGAACACTACAAGCTTTGTTTGGTGATATTAAAATGGACGAGGTTATTCCTAAAGCTGAGCAGCGCACAAATTATGATTTGTTTTTAATAGATGGTGCTAAAAGCAAATGGCAAGACCTTATTCCGACTGACCTTATTTGTTTAGCTAAACACTATAGCGTTGTCATTTTTAATGTTGATAAAGAAGATGTGTGCGAGCAAAACTTATTGCTTAACCATTTTAATGGTGTTTTTTATAAATCTGATCCACCAGAAGATATTTTTAAAGGGTTACTTCGTGTTAATACTGGCGAGCTTTGGTTTACGCGTAAAGTGATTTCAAAAGCTTTTAACGATATTTTAGCCGTGGCATCGTCGTTTAATAGCTTACACGACGACATTGAATTAAAGCAGGACGATTACGATCATTTAACAAAACGAGAAAAGTCTGTTATTCATTTAATTGCACAGGGGGCGAGTAACAATACAATCGCTGATAAACTTAACATTAGCGACCACACTGTAAAAACACATTTATACAGTGCGTTTAAAAAAACTAACTCACGCAACAGGGTGGAGCTTGCTAATTGGGCGCAGCGCTATATATCGGTTTTGCTGCCAATGGCTAAATAAGAGTAAAGCCACCAATACTTTATTAAAGTTATTAAAGTAAAAACTTTATCCTCTAGATTTTTTATAAGGGTTGGGTTAGCGAAGTACTTTCAACTTACTAATCACACAACCTATAAAGGCTACAATATGTAGCCTTTAGTTAATCCAGGAAATCAGTTTACGCCGATTTTTTAGCCCATAAGCCTTTATCAATACCTTTTGTTATGAGATCTGTGAGTGCTTTTTCTATTGCTTGGGTAACACAAATACTCATAGGTTCATTGTCGCTAAAGCCTGCTTCTGCTTCTGCCAGTCGTTTGTAGCTTACGTATCTAAAAAAGCCTGCACGCATTTCTTGGCTAAGTACTTTTTTGCTGGTGGCTACACTTAGTAGTACTTGTCCTGTACGAACATCAACAGCGCGTAAGTATATTGAAATAGCATCTTCGCGGTAAAGCTCTGATGCGCCTATACCAAAGTATTCCATACCCAAACCACCTGTTTTTACATTAGTGTCGTAGCTTATGATACCGCCCTCTAAAATGATTTTTGCGGTTGTTAGCGGGGGTAAATCAGCTTGGTTAGGATTATCGGCTTGGCCCGCACGAATAATTTTTCGCTCTGTTAAAATGTTTTGTAAACCTTCACGCTCTACCGGCGTAAACCAATCAGATTCATGTAATGCTTGTATGAGTATTGAGTTAGCACCTTGAGTAACGGCAGTCGAAAATGAGCTAACGTTAGTTTGTGGCTTATATTGACCTGTTTGATCTCTAAATGAGTATACTGATACAGGAATACTCCCGACCGGTTTTGGTAAGTTTTTCAGATCTGCGAATAATTCGGTTGGTTCTAAACTAACTGCTTTTTGTTGCGATGGTGGGATTAAATTCCCTAGGCTCGCACAACCGCTCAATCCTATTAATATTATTGTTATTAGTAGTTTATACATTATCCAAACCTCGGTACTTCAATGATCACCACGGTGTCATCAATTATATTTGTTATTCTTACTGTAATAGAATCGGTTGTGCTGGTTATAACTTCAATTTGATAATCGCCACTCATAAATATGGAGTCTTGATTGAAAAGGCTATCTTCTATGTCCTCACCAAATGCCATATCGGTAATTTCTCTTACCATACGGTTTAAATAGGTGCGCTCTAGAGTTTCTTGAAATTGTTCAGCGTAACCTTTTTCTACTACCGGTGCTTTATGCTTGTTTTGAGCTTGGGCTTTACTCAACAGCATATTTGCATTGAGTGGGTTACCACCAAAGCTTGGGTTAATTGGGGTGTAAATTATTTCAGTTGCTGCTGCTGAAAAGCTTAATGTTGTTATTATTATAAGGGCTATATTTTTCATTTTACCATCCATCTTTAGCCATATCGGGTGTTGACACTGCCATGTTTTCGCGAGCCATTGCATCTATCACTGTATAAACAGCCTGCTCCACACGCTCATTTAAAGGCTCTAGTCGTCTACCTAAATAAGTTGCGTAAACAAGTTGGTTATTCATTATTAACGACAGCTTTGTGCCTGCTTTTGGAATGACCGTTTCTTTAATTTCAATGTTAAAACCTGCAGTTGAAGGGAGATCTCGCCAGTAATTAGAAAACTCAAAATAGAACTGATGACCAAAGCGGCTAATACTCCTATCAAGTAGTAGGCCGTCAATCTCCAACTCTTCAGCGGCATAAGATGCGGGCATTAAAAACAGAGAAAGCGTAAGTAATAATACTTGGTAATGGTTTTTATTATTATGCATAACTAAATGGGGAGAGTTGCTCTCCCCAACCTCAATAATTACATTTGAGTAATAGAAGTCACGTTACCGTCACCAATTTGGGTCACTGAAACAGTGCTGTTGAAACCAATTACGGCGCCTTCAACAATGTTATCGTTACCCATTTGAGTTACGCTAAACGAAACGTTTTCGCCACCTACTAAAAATGCAGGTTGCTCCATTCCAACTACCCAGTTACCTTCGCCAGTTTGTGAAATATCAATGCTGTGGCCATTACCTTCAACCATCATATCAACTACGTTCATTTCACCTGTTTGAGCTAGGTCAATCTGGTTCATGTTGCTATCTAAAATACCTGCAAGTGTAACCATGGCTTCGTTTTGAGAACCATTTTGCATAATATCGATATCGTTGTCGTTTGATGTTAGAGATATATCAGGATATGAAGACTCAACAACAGCAGTGTTTTCTTGGCCAGACTGAATAACGTTAACGTCATTTTCAGACCCATTAAAGTTAACAACGTGTGCTGAATTTGATTCACCTACTTGGTTAATCATAAATTCGTTATCGGTACCTAAAACGCCCATGTAAGCATCATTTAATAAGCCAACTTGTGTAGCCGTTAATTCATTATCGTCACCAATAATATCAACGGTTGTTGAGTTGCTTAAATCAACCTGAGTTACTGTAACTTCGTTGTTTTGACCTTCGAATAAGTTTGATTCGATAGTATTTAAAGAACCTTCTTGGTCTAAATCAATTTCGTTTTCATCGCCTAATACAGCTACAAATGTTACTGCGTTAGTATTGCCTTCTTGTTCAATTGAAAGCTCATTTGCATCGCCTAAAATATCAGTGAAGGTAACAGTATTACGATCGCCGTCTTGTTCAATATCAAGCTCGTTATCGTTGCCTTGTAAAGAACTCACTTTGAAGGTATTCCAGTAACCGTTTTGCTCAAGACTCAGGCTATTCTGATCGCCCATTACAGAGGTTAATTCAGCTTCATGCCACTCACCTGTTTGTAATGAACTGATTTCGTTGCCATTACCTTTCATATCTAAGTTGTAAAACCAATGACCACCAGTGCCTTGCTCTACATCAACGATATTGTCGTCACCAACAATCATGTTGACAGCTTCGTTGTTTACAAAAAAGCCTTGGCCACTTTGCAAAACATTTAGGTAATTATTATTACCAGTAACTTCGGTAATTACACCGTTGGCAACGCCATCTTGGGCATATACTTGCTCGTTGTTGTTACCAATTGTTGTTACGCCAACATAATTACCTGATTGTAATTGAGTAACTTCTGTTGTGTTCTCGTTTCCAGTAGTCGAAACCTCAATAGTATTACTATCTCCCTCTTGCATTAAAATCGCGGTGTTATTATTTTGCGATTGCGCCAATGTCATTGAATTAGCGGTGCTAAGTATAGATATTTTTGTACTAAGTTCTGAGTTTGATGCTGATTTGTTGTCGGTATCTGCATATGAGGCAAAGCTGGTACCCATTGCTATTGCAACAGCACAACTTAAAAGTGATTTATTCAACTTCATTATTTTCTCCTTGAAATATTAAAATCAAATACCCTAAATGTTATAGGTTTTAATAAGGTATTTGTTGTTTCAGCATGCCGTGCCGATATGTTTTTTGTGATCCGCTTGCGTAACTTTAGAAGTAGGTGAAGCGTAATATGTGACTATAAATAATTAAGTTTTAATTTGTCATAAATATTGAACTAACAAAGTTTAAGCTCAAATTCATAATCACCCATTAACTGTATTCCCCTATTTCATTTTCTTAAATCATCATTTTTTACCAAATAATTAACCTTTTATTATCATCGGTTTATGTGTGTAACTGGTGGGTTTTAATGTAATAGCAAGCAAAAGCAGTAAAAAAGTTTGACCCTATAATGGGTAAGGTTGTAATGGGGCAGTTCATTAAAATGACTGTGTTTAGTGTTTTTTTTATAGCCAAACTGGTCAAAATTTATGATTTTTAATTCTTTTTAACTTTTTAACTTGTCAAATATCGTATTTACTAGTTTGCTTATAACTTGCCACGTGATCCCTTGTACTTGAAATAGTGAACAAACCCGCTTAGTGCTTCTAAGCTAACCCAACTATGGATAGAACAATGAAAACAAAATTATCTATTATTACGCTTGCTTTACTACCTTGTTTGGCTTCGGCTAAATTACCTGATGCAGGAGCTCTTCCACAAGCAGCTGCAAGCAGTGACTCTGTTATTGTTAAATATAAAAAAAATGCAACACCTCAAATGCGTAAACAAGCACGAAGCTTGGTTAAAGCAAAAATTACAGATTTAAATAATGATGAAGTTGATGATAACTTCACATCATTATTCTCAGGTCGCCTTGCTAAATTTAAAGTGTCTGGCATGAGCACTAAAGAAGCTATTGAGCGTTTAAAGTCTCATCAAGCTATTGAATATGTTGAGCCAGATTACCGAGTAAGTATTGCAAGCGCACCTAACGACCCTCGTTTTGATGAGCTTTGGGGCCTAAATAATGAAGGTCAGACCGGTGGTACGGCAGACGCTGATATTGATGCTGTAGAAGCGTGGACTATTTCTACTGGTAGTCGTGATGTAGTTGTTGGTGTAATCGATACAGGTATTGATTATAGCCATAGCGATTTAGCGAGCAATATGTGGGTAAATACCTCTGAAATCGCAGGCGATGGTATTGATAATGACGGTAATGGCTTTATCGATGATATTCATGGTATCAATGCGATTACCAATACTGGCGACCCTATGGATGATGAAGGTCACGGAACGCATGTGTCTGGAACTATAGGTGCGAGTGGTAATAACTCTGTGGGTGTAGTGGGTGTAAATCATGAAGTATCACTTGTTGGTTGTAAGTTTTTAGATGCAGCAGGTAATGGATCAACATCAGATGCAATCAAGTGTATTGATTACATGGTTGGCCTAAAAAACTCTGGTGTTAACATCCGCGTATTAAATAATAGTTGGGGTGGCGGTGGCTATAGCCAAGCGCTGGCTGATGCAATCGAATCAAGTGAAGCTGCGGAGCTACTGTTTGTAGCTGCAGCAGGTAACGACACTATTGATAACGATGTAAACCCACATTATCCATCAAACTACGAAAATGCGAGTGTTCTATCGGTTGCAAGTACTAACCAAACTGATGATATTTCGTGGTTCTCTCATTGGGGCTTAACCAGTGTTGATATGGGCGCACCAGGTACAGCTATTTTATCTACTACACCGGGTGAAAGTTATGCATCGTATTCTGGTACGTCAATGGCAACGCCGCATGTTGCTGGCGCAGCTGCGCTAGTTTTATCTATTAATCCAGAGTTATCTACTCAAGAACTTAAAGATTTATTAATGAGCTCGGGCGATGCTAATGCTGCACTGCAGGGGAAAACGGTAGCCGGTACGCGACTTAATGTTAACCAAGCACTTATTGATGCGGATCCAACTCCTGGTTTTAAAATATCAGCTAGCCCGCTTACCCAACAAATTATAGCTGGAGAGGCTACAAGCTATACATTTACAATTGGCTCAATTGCCGAGTGGGATGAGGAAGTAACGCTTGAATTATCAACAACATTAGGTGGTGCTTATTTATCATCGCTTACAGCGCGCCCTGGTGATGACGTGATACTAAATGTTGAAACCGATACTGATACTCAGTGGGGAGATTACGAGTTTACCGTAACTGCCACTGCGGGTGATATTGTTAAACAGCAATCGGTTGAATTAATGATACAACCATTAGGGTTAAATGACTTTACCTACAGCAGTACTGGTAGCGTAGCAATTCCAGATAATTCTCCACAGGGGATTAGCTCAGTAATTAATGTTTCTGATGATTTAACCGTATTTGGCACAACCGCCGATGTTGATATTACTCATACTTACTCTGGTGATTTAGTTGTAAAACTAATATCTGCACAAGGTACAGAGGTAACATTGCAAAGCAATGTTGGTGGTAGTAACGATGATATTGTTAAGAGCTTCACGTCTAGTGCATTCAATGGCGAAGTAGCAAATGGTGACTGGACTCTTCATGTAGAAGATACTGCAGCCGCTGATACAGGCACAATTAATGGCTGGTCACTTACGCTTAGCGCTATAGGCGAAGTAAGTGCACAACCGCCACGTGCAGGCTTTACTGTTGATACGCAAGGTTTAACAGCCTCGTTTGTAGATACAAGCAATGATGCCAATAACGACATTACACAATGGAGCTGGAGCTTTGGCGATGGCGCTACATCAACAGATTCAAGCCCTGTGCATGCATATGCGCAATCGGGTAGTTACGATGTAGAACTAACTGTTACTGACAGTGAAGGTAATACAGATACATTTACCCAAACCGTTGTTGTAAGTGACGTGACCCTTGAACTGAACTTAAAACGCGCTAACAAAACACGCCTAGGTACGATGCGTGTAGAACTTAGCTGGGAAGAAGTGGGTGCAGAGTCATTAAGCGTTTACCGTAATGGTGAGTTAGTTGATACTACTGCAGATAACGGTCGCTACCGTGATTACGTGCGTGGAGCTACATTACCATCGTACGATTACCAATTATGTGTAACAGAAAATGTGTGTTCGAATATCATCACCGTTTCTTTTGAATAAATTTCACTACTCCTAAAGTAATTTAAGCCCAGCTTTGCTGGGCTTTTTTATGTTTTAAAAAATATAAACTATGCTTTTTTATACGGGTGGGTTTTAAGCCAGTGCTCGGCTATTTGTTCGCGCGTGGCAAACCAAACCTGATCATGCGAGCGGGCATACTCTAAAAATCGTGCGAGGGCTTTAATTCGCCCAGGGCGGCCAATTAAACGGCAATGCAAACCTATCGACATCATTTTTGGTGTGTTTTCACCTTCTGGGTCTCCTTCCTCGTATAGCGTATCGAATGCATCTTTTAAATAATTATAAAACTGATCGCCGGCATTAAAACCTTGCACAGCTGCAAAGCGCATGTCGTTTACATCAAGCGTGTAGGGCACAATGAGTTGTGGCTTGTTTTCTTTAATACTGTAAAACGGTAAATCGTCGCTGTAATCGTCAGCGTCATATAAAAATGTGCCATTTTCTACCACAAGAGCTGCAGTATTAGGGCTTGTGCGCCCGGTGTACCAGCCTTTGGGCTTTTTACCTGTGAGCTTTTTAATGACATCAATTGCTTGTTGCATATGCTCGCGCTCGGTTTGCTTATCTATATTTTGATAATTAATCCAGCGCAGGCCATGGCTTGCAATTTCGTGGCCCGCTTCAACAAAGGCTTTAGCTACATCAGGGTGGCGCTCAAGGGCCATCGCCACTGCAAAAATGGTGACCGGTATATCGTATTTTTTAAATAGTTTAAGTAAACGCCATACACCCGCTCGCGAGCCATATTCGTAAATAGACTCCATGCTTATATGGCGGTCTTCTACGTGCGGGGCACTGACTATTTCAGATAAAAACGTTTCTGCGGCTGTATCACCATGTAATACACAGTTTTCGCCGCCTTCTTCGTAATTAAGCACAACTTGTACGGCAATACGTGCTTTATTGGGCCAATTTGCATGCGGCGCATGTGGGCCATAACCAATTAAGTCTCGCGGGTAATCAGTTTTAATATGATCAGCCATATTATTTATCCTTATTTAACAAGGTTAACCAAAGTCCTAACGCTTCGCGCTCTGCGTCTGTCATTTTGGTCATATTAGCCAGTGGCATGTCTTTAGTTATTACGGCGCGGGTATGAATAAGCGCGCTGGCTTTTTTTACATCATTGATAGAGTCGAGCTTAAAACCAAGTGGCGCTGTTTGAAAAAGCTCAGAAGTAGGTGTTTCACTGTGGCACTGCGTGCAATGTATATTAATTATATTCCACGCTTCTGAGTCGCTAATACTCGCCTGTAAAGAGGCATTTTTATCGGTGTTTGGTGAGCTTGTAGGCCAAGGAGATATGGCCAGCATAAGGGTAAAAAAGGCGGCAATACCACTTACAAGTACCGAAGGCTTATTAACACCTTGATGTTTTAAATTAAAAAAGTGGCGTATCCACATGCCAATACCAAATAACGCAATTAATATAAGCCAGCCAAAGCTGTGGCTGTAGGTATAAGGAAAGTGATTGCTAAGCATAATAAATACCACTGGTAGCGTGGCGTAGTTATTATGAATAGAGCACATTTTTGCCTTTAAGCCCGGGAGCGATTCAGGAATACGGCCAGCTTCTACCTCGCTTACCATGTAGCGCTGCCCTGGCATAATAATGTGATACACATTGCCCACCATACACGTGCCAATAAGTGCACCTACATGAATATACACAGCGCGGTCGCTAAATAATTGGTCAACCCCGTAAGTCCAAAGAGCTAATATTCCAATAACTACAGCAATAAACGCTTTACCATTTTCAACCAGTGGGCTTTTGCACAATAAACGATAAACCCCATAACCAAAGCCTATAAAACCAAGGGATGCGCCAATTGCGGCAAATTTACTTAGCTCACTTTTACTGTTATCAATTAGGTATACATCGGCGCCAACATAGTAAAGTAAGCTAAATAATAAAACACCGGTGATCCAGGTTGTGTACGCTTCCCATTTAAACCAGTGCAGGGTGTGCGGCATTTCTTCAGGGCCGTTTTGATACTTAGCTACTTCATAAAAGCCACCGCCGTGCACGGCCCATAAATCGCCTTTTATGCCTTTATCTTGTTTCCACTGTGGCGGCGTTTGTAAGTTGTTATCAAGCCACGCAAAATAAAACGAAGCGCCAATCCATGCTATGCCCGCAATTACATGAAAATATCGCAGTACTAAATGAGCAAGCTCAAATAAATAGTTTTCCATTATGTTAAGCCTCTTCTAATTGCGGTGTGTGGGTTGCTGAGAACTGCTCTTTTTCATCGCGCTTATACACGGTTTTACCCATAATGTAGGTTTGTTCTATGCAGCGGTCATCGCCTAGCATCATCATGGCAAAAAGTTGCTCATGCAGTGTTTTTGCATGACCAATTCTGAACTTTAAAAACGGGGTAGCCGCATAATCCATTACAATAAAATCGGCTTCACAACCTATTTCAAAGTTACCTATGGTGCCTTCTAAATCAAGTGCTCGTGCACCGCCTAAAGTGGCGAGATACATCCCTTTAAATGCAGAAAACTTTTGGCCTTGTAACTGCTGGATTTTGTACGCTTCGTTACCTGTTTGCAGCATAGAGAAGCTTGTTCCTGCGCCCACATCGGTGCCCATGCCTACGTTAATTCCGTGTTCTTCACAGGCTTTTAAATTTAATAAGCCAGAGCCTAAAAATAAGTTAGAGGTAGGGCAGTGCGATATTGCCGCATTGTTATCGGCAAGGCAGCAAAGCTCACGCTCAGATAAATGAATGCTATGGGCAAATACCGAGCGTTTACGTACCATTTTTGCTTGCTCGTACACGCCTAGGTAATCTTCGGCATCTGGAAATAACCCTTTTACCCATTCGCACTCGTCTTTGTTTTCAGATAAGTGCGTATGCAGGTAGGTGTCGGGGTATTCTTCTAATAACTGAGTGCATTTTTTAAGTTGCTCTGGGGTTGATGTAGGCGCAAAGCGTGGCGTTACCGCATAGCTTAGCCTATCAACATTGTGCCATTTTTCGATGAGTGCTTTTGATTGATCGTAACTGGTTTGCGCACAATCTGATAAATCATCAGGGCAGTTTCTATCCATCATTACCTTACCGGCAATCATGCGTAAATTACGTTTTTGTGATTCGTTAAAAAATGCATCCACCGATTGCGGGTGCACAGTGCCAAATACTAAAGCGGTGGTGGTGCCGTTTCGTAGTAGCTCGTCTAAAAAGCGATTAGAGATTTCTTTTGAATAATGCTCACAGGTAAACTTTTTTTCGGTTGGGAAGGCATATTCGGTGAGCCAGCTTAAAAGCTGCTCGCCATACGCGCCTACCATTTCGGTTTGCGGCAAATGTATGTGGGTATCTATCATGCCGGGCATAACCAATTTGCCATCGTGGCGAATAATAGTGGCTGATTTATCTAAGCTTGGCAGTATGTCTTGCTCGTAACCAAGTTTAACTACTTTGCCTTGCTGAATAACCAACGCGCCTTTTTCAAAATAGCGATGGGCGTTGTCGCCTGCTACGGCAGGGTCGTCTACAAAATCGAGTATGTTGGCACAAATTACGGTCATTTTATTATTGTTTTGTGTGCTCATTTTTAGCTGCCTCTATACGTTGAGTAGCCAAATGGGCTAAGTAATAACGGAATATGATGATGTTTAGTATCTTGCAATCTAAACGTTATTTGCGCCTCTGGGTAAAACGCAGGGGTAGGTTGGTTTTGGTAATAACTATCTAAATCAAATACCAGTTTATAGGTAGCAAATTCTACCTCTGTATTTAGCCAGTCGGTAATACGCCCATCAGCATCTGTTTTGCCTTGAGCAATTAAATTCCACTCGTTATTGGTTTGTATAAATAATTTTACTGCGACATTTGCTGCCGGTTTACCTGTGCTGGTATCGAGTATATGGGTAGTAATAGGGCTTTTGTTCATAGCAGTGACTCCAATCTTATTTTTGTTATTTTGGCTTGTTCGCCCGCGGCTATACTAAGCTCTGTACTGCGGGTGTTGTGTATGCGCTGCTCTATGAGTTCAAGCATTTGAACGGCCGTTTTACCGCTGGCGCACACAATAAAAATAAAGCCAAACTTGTTCAGGTACTCTTTATTAAGGGCAATCATTTTGGTAAGTACGGCTTCGTTTGCTTTGCTCATACCTGATTGCTCATGCCCCGCTTTTTGTGCTGTAGCGGCGTACTTTTTACTTAATGTTGATAAATCACCTATTTGCGGGTGGCCTTCAAAAGCGGCTAAATAATCGCTCTCACCTAGGCAATTCCAAACGCTTTGCGCGCTTTCAAATAGGTGTTGCTGGTTTTTAAACGGGCGAATGTTTAGCATACCGCTTACCCAACTTGGTGCCGCGCAACAGTGCTCTAACGCTTGGTGAGCTTGAGCTTCATTTAGGTTGTTAATTTTTAAGCTACTCATGCGTTTACTTCCTCTTGCGTGGTGCTAATTAAGGCATTTTTTAGTGTGCGCCATTGCAAGCCTTGGCGTTTTGGTACTTGGGTTTGCATAGCTTGATAAAGGCCAATTAACTGCCCGCTAATTGATATTGCTACTTCCATAGGGAGCTTGCCTGTTACATTTTCAAGCCCAACAGGGCAGGTCATTTGCTGTATTTGGTCGGTTGTAAAATCGCGATGTGCTAGGCGTTGTTTAAAACGTTTTGCTTTAGTGTCAGAGCCAATTACACCGAGCCAATTGGCATCGGCGCGTTTAATAATGGCTTGGGTGAGTGCAAAGTCGAGCTGGTGGTTGTGGGTCAGTATTAAGTAATTGTTAGCTTTAGGGGCACGTTTTACTTGTTCTGTTGGCTCTTCATCAACCACTTTTACTACATTATTAGGGATTGATTGCGGGAATACATCGGCGCGGCTATCTATCCAGCGTATGCGCATAGGCAGCTGTGCCAATATACCAATAAGTGCTTGTGCTACATGACCTGCGCCATAAATGTCGAGGGTAAAGCGCTCGCATTGCATACATTCAAGCATAACGGTGGCAGCTCCGCCGCAGCACTGGCCTAAATTTGCACCTAGGTTAAATTGCTCAATTACTTGGGCGGCTTCGCTTTTGGCAAGTAGTTCGCGGGCTTTTTCTATTACTACGTATTCAAGGTGGCCACCGCCAAGTGTGTCGTAAATATGCTCGCCGCTTATTACCATTTTAGAGCCTGTGCTACGCGGGGTTGAGCCATTTGTGCCAAGTACCGTGGCAATAACATAATTAGTGCCGCTTTGTTCGTGCTCGTTTATAGCCTGTGCCCAATTTTGCGTATGAAAACCCTGAAACGACTCATTTAAATTAGCCATGTTGCTGCTCCTTAAACCAGCTAGCGGTTTGCTCTATTGCATTAAGTACTCGCTCGGGTGTTGCTGGCGTATCAAGTGGGGCTGAGTATTTGTAATCAGCCACACTGCTTATGGCATTACGAATAGCACTCCACACACTAAAGGCCAACATAAACGGCGGCTCGCCTACTGCTTTTGATCTAAATACGGTAGTTTCTGGGTTGGCTGAGTTATATAAATTTACGTTAAATTCGGCCGGGGTATCGCCAATGGCTGGTATTTTGTAGTTGGCTGGGCCAAAGCTTGCAAGCTGGCCTTTATCATTCCATTGTAAGTCTTCGGTTGTTAGCCAGCCCATGCCTTGCACAAAGGCGCCTTCAATTTGCCCTATATCAAGTGCTGGGTTAATTGAGCTGCCTACATCGTGGAGTATATCAACGCGGGTTACCGTATTTTCGCCGGTTAGGGTATCTACTTCTACTTCACTGAGTGCTACGCCGTGAGCGTAGTAAAAAAATGGCCGGCCTTCGCCTTTAGCTCTATCATAATGAATTTTAGGGGTGGCGTAATAACCGGTAGATGAAAGCGATATACGGTTCATGTAAGCAAGGTTTGCCAGTTCGCTAAAGCTAATTTCGCCTTTACTAAAGGTAATTAAGTTATCTTTAAATACAATACTGTTGCTATCTACTTCAAAGTGCTCGGTAATAAAATTAATTAAGCGCTCTTTTATTGTGTTTACTGCATTTAGCGCCGCCATACCGTTTAAGTCGGTACCGCTTGAGGCCGCTGTTGGTGAGGTGTTTGGTACTTTGTCGGTACGCGTAGCACTAATACTTACCGCGTCAAAATCAACCCCAAAGCCATGGGCCACAATTTGTGCAATTTTGGTGTTGAGCCCTTGGCCCATTTCGGTGCCGCCATGGTTTAAGTGAATTGATCCATCACTATATACATGCACTAATGCACCGGCTTGGTTTAAGTGTTGTACCGTAAACGAAATGCCGTATTTAACCGGCGTCATCGCAAGGCCTTTTTTTATAATAGGGGATGATGCGTTAAAGGCTTTAATAGCGGCTTTGCGTTCCCAGTAGTCACCCGATTTCTCAAGCTGGCTTATCATATCTATTAAAATATGTTGCTCTACGGTTTGATGGTACGGCGTGGTATCGCGGCCTTTTTTGTATAAATTGAGTTTTCTGATCTCAAGCGAATCTTTACCTAACTTAGCGGCTATATCGTCCATTATTAGCTCGCCCATAATCATCCCTTGCGGGCCACCAAAGCCTCTAAATGCGGTATGGCTTACGGTATTCACTTTACAGCGATTGCCTTTAATTGTCGCGGCTGGGTAGTAGTAGGCGTTGTCGGCATGAAACATGGCGCGGTCTACAATTGCATCCGATAAATCAGGCGAGTAGCCACAAAATCCGTTTACGGTAATATCGGCACCTTCTATTAAACCATTTTCGTCAAACCCTACATGGTATTGATTATAAAAAGGGTGGCGCTTACCGGTAAGTTTAAAGTCGTCGCTGCGGGCTAAGCGCATTTTAACTGCGCAGCCAAGGTAGTAAACCGCAAGGGCAGCAAGGCAAGCCCATGGTGCGCCTTGGGTTTCTTTGCCACCAAAAGCACCGCCCATACGGCGGGTTTCTACGTTTACAAAGCTAAATGGCTTTTTTAAAATTTTAGCAACTAAGTGTTGAACCTCTGTTGGGTGTTGCGTAGAGCACTGAACATGAATGCCCCCGTCGTTATCAGGTTGCGCAAGTGCTATTTGCCCCTCAAGGTAAAAGTGTTCTTGGCCGCCTATGTTTATTTCGCCTCTAAGCTGGTGGGCTGCATTATTAATAGCTTGCTCACTATTACCACGGTTAAGAGAATGGGGCGGCCTTACCCAATGTTCTTTGCTAATGGCTTCTTTAATATCGAGTATGGGTGTAGTTTGCTCGCACTCTATAACCACTAAGCGAGCAGCGCGACGCGCTATTTCATAGGTGTCGGCAACCACTACTAATACCGGTTGTCCGTGATATTGAATTTCATGGCTGGTCAGCAGTACATCACCAGGAAATACCGGGCCAATATCTAATTTACCCGGTACATCTTCGGCCGATAAAATACGTTGAACGCCTTTAACTGCCAGTGCGTGACTTGTATCTATTGATTTAATAAAGCCACTTGTAACAGGGGCGAGCACTGGGTAGGCATGTAGGCAGCCGTAAGGCTCAGGGTTATCGTCGGCAAAATTTGCACTGCCACAAACTTGTTTAATAGCGCTTTCGTGATATTTCGATTGGCCGACGCTACCACCTTGCGCTTTTAGTTTATCCATTTCAAAGTGACGCATGTGAGATCCTCGTAATGGCAATGTTGTTATTATTTTTACTGCTACTTGGCTGTGCATCGCAAAACTCAATACCAATGCGTTGTAATAAGTTTTTGCTTACCGTAGTGCGGTAATGCGCACTGCTTCGTACATCGCTCATGGGCGTAAAGTCATCGTTAATAGCCGTTGCTGCGTCTATAAAACTACTTACTTGTAATGATTGAGATATCAGCTTTTGCTCAATATGCTGCGCGCGCTTAGGAATAGCTGCCATACCGCCCATAGCGCAGCGGGCTTGCGTAATCATGTTTTGTGAATGCTCTATAGCAAGCACTAAGCACACGGTAGATATATCGTCTTCAAAGCGTTTTGATATTTTATGACACGCCAGTTTTAGTGACTCTGGGCGCTTTGGGATGGTGAACTTACTAATTACTTCATCGCTTTTAAGAACCGTTTTTTTGTAATCAATAAAGTAGTCGGCAACTTTAATAGTGCGCGTACCAGTGCTGCTTAATAAATCCATTGATGCATTAAGCGCGATTAAAAGTGGAGCTGGATCGCCAATAGGAGAGGCATTTCCTATGCTGCCACCGAGTGTGCCGCTGTTTCTTACTTGGCTTGATCCTAAGCGTTCAAAAAGCTCTTTTGACTCAGGGTAGTAATTGTAAAATGCCTCAACAAATTGGCTATAAGGTAGTGCTGCACCAATGTGTAACTCACCGTTATTATCTGCCAAGGTGCAAAGATCCTTTACTTGGCTAAGGGAGATAATTACATCTGGTAAGAGCATGTTTTGGCTAAGCTCAATGGCAAAGTCGGTGCCACCAGCAACTAAATGTGCATAAGGATAAAGCGCTTTTAGCTCAACAAGTTGCTGGGCAGTTTGTGGTAAGTAAAATTTGCGAGGACCATTTTTTAAAAATGGAATATCGTCATCATATTGCGTATTAAGTGATACTTTAAATTGAGCGGCCATTGCTGAGTACGGTTCAGCTTTACGTTCATAGCTATAGGCTTTTTCGGCTGCAAGTAATATAGGGCTATAACCTGTACAACGGCATAAGTTACCGCCAAGTGCATGAATAACCGCTTTTTTACCAGGGTACGTTGGCTCATTAATATAAAGAGCCAACAAACTCATTATTATACCGGGCGTGCAAAATCCACATTGCGAACCATGGCACTCTACCAGTGCACGTTGTACAGGGTGTAAATCGGTTAAGTTTGGGTATAAGCCAGTAGTCACAGCCTCTACCGTTACTATATGTTTTGCATGCGCATTGCCTAATAGCAATAAGCAGCTGTTCATTGTTTTGTATTGCCAACTAGTTTGCCCGTTTGCATTTATACGCTCTTCACCCACTAAAATTGTGCACGCGCCACAGTCGCCAGTTGCACATCCTTCTTTGGTGCCCACTTTCCCTTTTTTGGTGCGTAGCCAGTCCAAAATGGTGAGACTTGGCGAACATTCTTGTACTTCAATTGGCGTGTTATTTAATAAAAATTGAATCACACAGACCCCCTTAATTTTTATAAAGCCCTGATACATAAAGGCTTGGCGTATGTTTTTTCTTGTTGTTTGCGCACGGGTAACAAAAATACTTTTTAATATTAGTAAGTTTATTGCAGTTACTATGCCATTGTTGACCGCTTGGTCAGCTAATAGTTTGGGGCGGCTAAATTATCGAGGCATAGGTAATAACGGCGCAGCCTTAAAAAATAAAGCACGGTAAAAAATTTAGGATGGGTGTCACATTAATTTTTTCCGGGTGTCACATTAATTTTTTCCGCAATAAAAGGTAAATTATTAACCTAAAAATTAAATTTAATGGCACAATCTTGCTGCTTAACTAGAGTGGCTGTTTTGTTTATTTGTGCGATTTATTCAACTAGGTAACCCGCAACAAAATGCTTATGTAGAGCGGTTTAATCGTACGGTTAGGTATGACTGGCTAAGTCATTTATTTACAGTGATATTAGTGAGTTACAAGATAAAGCAACCGGTTGGTTATGGACTTATAATAATGAACGGTCTAACATGGACATAGGTGGCATAACACCCATACAAAAACTGGAAAAGTTACACAACGAAAATTCTACAGATAGCCTCCATTAAAAATGGGGGGATTACCTTAACAGGTAAAAGCAGAGTACAGGTTTAATAAGGATATTAACTAATGAATGAACATGATTTAAAACAGGCATATACATTTCTAAAGAACTTTGCTTATTTTGAAAATATTAATTTATTTTTAAAACAGAAAGTAGCTGATTTTGAGTTTGATTTACTTAAGAGTGAGAAAAGCTTTTCTTCTATTGCTCAAGAGCTATTTATTGAAGGAAATGATGAAGAAAGCCTGTTTGAAACATTACTTAGTCAAATAGATTTTAAGCTTTTTGCAAAGGACGTAGAGGCAACAAACAGCTCTGATTCTAAGGGGTTTATAACTAATGAACGAAATGCTGAATCGTATAACGTTAAGAGAGTAAACTACTTTTTTGATGGCCCAACAGAGTTATGGCTTATTGATGTGTTATGGACTTTATATGTAGGTCCAATACTAGATCAAAAGCTTACAAAAGATTGTTATGGCAATAGATTAAAGGGTACACCATTAAGCCCTATAGAACCTTCAAGTAGTAATGATTCTAAAAGTATTTTTGAAAATTATATCACTCAATATAATTCATGGCGCAGTGGCGCAATAGATACAGCGAAGAGAATATCGACAGAAGGTGATGATGTAGCAATTCTAACCTTAGATATTCAGCAATATTATTACAATGTAGACATGAAATTCTGTCTAATTGAAGATGAAATTAAGGCTGCATTGGGTGATGGTGGTCAAGATAAACTAGAAACCGCGCTACTTTTAACTCGTTTGCTAGAAAGAATATATAAGACATACCACGAACAAATTACCAAAAGGTTAAAGCATACTCACAAAGAGTGTAAAGATAATCTAGGTTTACCCATTGGCTTAACATCTTCAACAGTTTTGGCAAACTGGTACTTAGCTGGTTTTGATGAGGAAGTGTCATCAATCGTTAGACCTGCGTATTATGGACGCTATGTCGATGATATTATTTTCGTATTTAAACGGCCCCACTTAGATCAGCAGAACCCTGTTAAAAGCATATTTAAAAATTATTTCCACAACATTATCATTGTAAATGAAGATATTAAAGTTATCTCCAAAGGCAATTCATTACCTGTCCAACGCAAAAAAATGATGCTTCATTACTTCAGTGCGGAGCATAGCATTGCAGGGTTAGATGTTGTTATTGAAGCTATTAATCAACAAAGTAGTGAGTTTAGGCTTTTACCTGATGGAAACAGCAAAATAAATCTCAGTAAATTTGCAGAAGAATTTTTGTATTCTGAGGACGAAGGTCAATTAAAAAATGTTTTAAAAGCAACTGAAAATGAAGGTTCATTATCTCAATTTCTATCTAAACAAATATCATTATCCCAAGCTTCAACAGGTAACAATCAAGTAGACATCTTATTAGAAGTTACTAAGTTGTTTAAGGGACAAAATATTTTACGTTTTTTTAGGGTATGGGAAAAAGTCTATCAATTTGCCATTGTTCTTAAAGAATATTCCATAGCTGTAAAATTTTATCGCGACCTGCAAGTTGAAATTAGTCGCATTGAAGCCGCTGACATTGGTAATAAACAAGTTCAAACCCCCTTTGTTAATCGCTTACGAACAGACATTAATGATTATAACGATTTAGCATTCAGTATTGTTATTGCGGCATTGGATATTCGAGAACCAGAAAGTAATGATGCTATTGAATATATTCCATCCCTAGAGCATGGCTCATATTTTTACAGACAAAAAGACAGTTTAGAAAAAGAGCTTGATAATAGCTATTTGTACTTTAACGCCGCAAAATTCCGCCTTGCTAATTTATTTAAACATTACTTAGTTGCCTGGCCTTTAGCAAATTATACGGATTATAACGGAGACCTGGCTTGTCAGAAGTCTATTTTGAGTTCGAAAAACCTCAGTTTGAATTCTCAGAAGGTTATGTTTACGCCTCGTTTTATTCATTTTGACGAATGGCAGACCTTCGAGTTATTTAACCATTTAAATAATGGCTCTCAAGTTGACTCTTGGATTGATAGACTGGATGACAGGTATTTCACTGAAACTGGCAATTCGATTAGTGATTTTTCTATTAAAGAAGATGGTAGCTCAAGTGAAAAAATACAAACCAGGCACTTAAAAATTGGTGCAAATCAAAATATAAAAGCATTGAAAATTGCTTTAGCTAACTTTGTTGTAAATGAAAGTGATATTGCAGCTGCAATTAGAACTGATGTTCCAAATAACCTCAGCAGGGAAAGGCTGAATAACCTTAATGGTATGTTAAACTCAGCAGTCAAAGATGATATAGAGCTATTAGTGTTTCCTGAAGTATCGATACCTGTCGCTTGGCTACCTAACGTGGTTCACTTCGCTCGAGTTAATCAAATAGGACTGATATTTGGACTAGAGCATTGGACTATTGATAGTACAGCCTATAACTTAGTTATTGAGGTGTTACCTTTTCAATCCAATGGTAAATATAACTCCTGTACAGTTATACCAAGACTTAAAAATCATTATGCTCCTGCAGAGAAGTCCTTACTTAAAACTTTAAGACTTGTTGAGCCTAAACGTGAAAAGTATTCATACCATAGAGTTAGTTGGAAAGGTTTAAGTTTATCAACATACAACTGTTTTGAATTATCTGATATTACTCATAGAATTTTATTTAAGTCTAAATTAGATTTATTAGTAGCCTGTGTTTTTAATAAAGACACTAATTATTATCAACATATTTTAGAGTCGACAGTAAGAGATCTTCATTGTTTCACGGTTCAATCAAATACTTCACAGTATGGTGGATCTTGTATTTTGCAACCAAGTAAAACTGAAAAGAAAGTGCTGTTATACGTTAAAGGTGGGGATAATTGTTCAATACTTTCATCTGACCTAGATATTGGGAAATTAAGGTTGTTTCATTATCAATCTGATGGAGATGATTTTAAGCCATTACCACCAGGTTTTGATCATAACGGATTGTTAGAAAGGTAATGGTGGGAGATAAATGAGTAATACATTTCAATAAAAAATTAGGATGTCATCAATTCTAATTACCAACACAATAAACTCTTATTTTTGTTTATAAATTACTTGTCGGATGGCATGGCTTCGCCATTTATCCGACCTACGTCAACAATAAAATTAGGGTAGATGTCAGCGTTATTTTTTATGTAATTCTGCAAGCTGGATAGGTATTAGCTTATTAATCTATGAGTCAATTTTTGTAGGCTATCTCGCTTATTTTGAGTGGATAAATAGTGCTAGCTTAATTTATGGGCCTGCTTATAAACAACGTGTAAAAAATACCTACTTTTAAAATAATTACCTTCTCAAATATTACCTTTCATAAAACCTAACCTCGAACTGCATTCAGTGTAAATTACAGCGTTGTTTTTAAATGTATTTTTTAAAGTTAATTCAACTTTTAAGGGATGTTTTTTGGCACGTAAGTTGATACAACTCCTTATAAACTTTAAAAAGGAATTACCATGACTGCTGAATACTTTATGGTACTAGGGTTACTCGGTGTTGCATTTTTTGCTGTTGCAGGGGCATTGCTTGGGTATGAAAAAAACATTAGTGGCTTTGGCGTCGTAGTGGTTGCAACCGTTACAGCACTAGGGGGCGGTACCCTCAGAGATATACTTTTAAACAAACCGGTATTTTGGATTGCTACCCCGGAGTATTTATATTCGACCTACGGGGCCGTTATAGCAACAATTGCATTTATTCGATACTTACCGCGCGTTAATAACTACTACTTTTTGTTAGTAGACGCTGTTGGTATGGCGCTATTTAATATTATGGGGATAGAAAAAGCACTCATTAATGGCTCTGGCATGGTGGTCGCAATTACAATGGGCATTACTACAGGTATATTTGGTGGTTTAATACGTGATGTAATTTGCCGTGAGGTGCCAACTGTTATGCGCAGCGAACCTTACGCCTCTGCGTGTTTAGCGGGTGGTGCAGTTTATGCCGCTTTATTTAGCCTTAATGTAGATTACATTTGGTGTATTTTAGGCTCATTTTTCACGACTATTTTTTTAAGATTAGGCTCTTTGCATTGGGGTTGGCATTTAACTATTTTCAGAAAAAAAGACTTCAGAGATCAAAGCGACTAATTTTAGCTACGAGTAGCCCGCGTTTGCATGTGGTACTCGTAATTATTCTCATCCGTTATAGTAAAACCCAGCCGCTTATAAAGTCCTAATGCTGGGTTGTTTTTAAGCACTGTGAGTTTAATGGGTTTTGACTGCGCACTTGTAATAACTTGTTTAATAACCGCTTTCCCATACCCTTTATTTTGATGCAGTGGATGTATTTGTAATTGCATTATTTCAACGTATTGAGCGTGCGTTTGGTACTTTAAAGTACCAATGGGTACCTCATTTATAACTATAAGGTGGGAGCAGTCATATTGGTCATCAAGTCTTAAAACATGCTGTTGCTCAGTTAAAAATAACCTGGCCCTTTCCAAGTGTTCAATCATAGTTAGTTTTCTGAGGCTTAATAAGTAGTCTCGGTCTGAATATGCTGCCTTTATAAATTTAAAAACCATAGTGCTCCCTTGCAACAGCCTTAATATTTATAATTGTAGAACTAGCCAAAATAAGTGCGCAGTATTAAATGTGCAAGCCAAACTAATAAAGGCAATACTACCAATACCCAAGTGCTTTCCACCAAAGCCCGCCAATAATTCCCCATACACTTAAATTAATAATGCTCATTATAAGGCCCATTACCCACCAATCTTTTAATGATACATAGCCTGAGCCAAACACGATGGGAGATGTGCCTGTTGCGTAATGCGTTAACGACATCATGAGTGATGAAGCGCCAGCTAACAGTAAACCTAAAAATAAAGGCGGAGCGCCAAGCGCTAAACCTGCGGCGTAAAATGCGGCAAACATAGCTGTAATATGTGCTGTGGTACTGGCAAAAAAGTAATGAGCATAAAAATACACAGCTACCAATATAATGGCCGATACAATCCAGTCAAAACCCAGTTGCGCAATGTTGCTCTCAACAAGTGTTGAAAACCACGTTACCAAACCTAGTTTATTTAAAAAAGTGGCCATCATTACTAATGCTGAAAACCAAACAACGGTATCCCACGCAGACTTTTCTTTAAGTACATCGTCCCAGCTTAATACACCAGTCACTAATAAAACCGACAAACCCAAAAAAGCCACTGCGGTTGTGTTAACCGCGTAGTCAGCCCCTAAAATCATTGCAGGTACACCGGCCCATAAAACAAGCAGCATAGCAAAAACTCCCACCATTATTTTTTCGCCATAACTCATTGGGCCCATTTCAGTTAATTTAGATTCTGCATAGTTTTTAGCGTCGGGTGTGCTTTTAACTTCAGGTGGGTAAATGGCATAAACAACCAAAGGCACAAGGGCAATACATAGCAAACCAGGAACAAGCGCTGCGAGCGCCCACGTACCCCATGTAATACTAATATTTGCACCGGTAGCATCAGCAATCAGCTTTACAATTAGAGGGTTTGGCGCAGTCGCCGTAATAAACATAGCTGATGTAATAGGGTTTATATGGTAGCTCACTAAAGCAAGGTAGTGCCCAATTTTACGAGATGTACCTTCCTCAGGAGACGAGCCAAAGCTTGTTGCTATCGACTTCATAATTGGGTGAATAATAGCGCCGCCTCGTGCGGTATTACTTGGCGTTACAGGCGCTATAACAAGTTCAGAAAGTGCGAGTGCATAGCCAATACCAATTGTTTTTTTACCAAAAAGAGAAATAAAATTATAGCCAATACGATTTCCCAAACCGGTTTTAGCTAAACCCCGAGAAATAATAATCGCAATACCAATTAACCAAATTAATGAGTTAGAAAAGCCACTTAATGCATCTTTAATAGCGCCAGATGGGCTATCATTAGTTACGCCCGTTAACGCAACAGAAGTAATAGCTAAAATAGCAATGGCGCCGATAGGCATTGCTTTACCAATAATGGCAACAACAGTACCAATAAATAAAGCGAGCAAATGCCATGCGTTTTCGGTAACACCTTGCGGAGGTGGTACAGCAAACCAAAGTAGTAAAACAATAGCTATAGAAATCAGTCCAGAGGTAACCCGAATATCAGTACCCTTCATTAAAAATGTCCCTAAGTTTTAAAATGCATGCATTTTGTATATTGAAAAGGCAACGTTATTTTACTTCATTTAATAATAAAAAAGGTGACGCACATCATATGAATATTAGACTTATTTAATTTTATTAATAAAGAGGTAATAAACCATAAACTAAAGATGAATAATTAAATTACCAAATGAGAGCTTACATTGTACTTAATCAACTCTTATTTTTTAAGGGTTAGTTTGAATTGTTTTATCGGCTTGTAAGGTCTTTGTAAGTCTTAACGAATACTTGGAAATACAATGAACTTAAAACACACAAACAACGCACTTTCTTTTTTACTCTCATTGAGCTTTCTACTGCTTGGCTTATCGTTTGCGTTAGGTGCAAATTCTAATACGTTAACGGCTACATTTAGCTTTTATGGCGTTGATTCGCTAATGTCTGTATCTGCATTAGGTTTGATTAGTGGCTCATTTATGGTTGCTTTAGCGTTTGCCACCGTGCTCGCTCACCTTAAGCTAATGAAACCTACGCCAGCACTTTTACTTGCAGCAATTATAAGTTTGGTTGCATTACTTACCTTGTTTGCCAGTAACCGCTGGATGGCTCAACTTGGCGGCTTTCCAATCATTGGTAGCGGGCAGGGCATAATTAAATACTTTGCAGTAGTGCCTTTGTATTTGTTTTTATTTTATAAAGACAAACTTACCGACAAACAACACGTACTTTTAAACTTTATACCGGTTGCCATGGTTTTATTGTGGATTGGCGGCATGAAGTTTTATGAGTTTGAAGCAAAAGGCATTGTAAGTTTAGTAGAAACCTCACCGTTTATGTCGTGGTTATACACGGTATTTAGCGTACAAGGCGCGTCTAACGTGATTGGCGGGTTTGATGTATTATTTGCTGTGTTATTGGGATTAGGGCTATTTTTAAATAATAAAAAGCTAATTATTGTAAGTGGCTTAGCATGTTTAAGCGTATTTATGATGACCCAAACATTTTTAATTACCGCAACCGGCGCATTTAGTTCTTCCACTTTATTGGAGCGTTTAGGGCAATTTGTAATTAAAGATCTTTGGTATATAGCCAACCTTGTTGTTATTGCTTTTTTAATGATTTTTAAACCGACTAAATAATATATAAAGAGGACGTTATGATCAGTTGCAACCAATACGACTACATCGAAATTGCCTGTATGCACCGTTTAAGCATTGAGCTTATATTAAAAAATGGTGATGGTGTATGTGGCGTAGCAACTGACACAAAACGCAATGCTAATAAAGACGAATGCATAGTTGTTAACGTAAATAACGAACTGCAACACATCGTGCTTACTACAATTAGTGTACTTAAAGCGCGTGAACAAAATCCATATTTTGACCACGTGAACTTTGATGTAAAGTAAATACCTCATTCATCCGTTTTTATCATAAACACCTCAGCGAGCCTGTATCATTAATATGTTAAGGCTCGCTTATCTAACCAATGCTTTAGCTAATTACGTGCTAAATACATAAAGCCAAAATTTTCCTATTACTCCTCTTAATTTATTAATAATGTTTTTACCGAATAAGGCTAAACGCCAGCTATTAAAGCGTAAAAAATGCTAATCCAGTATAAGTAAGCCGCAATAAGCTTTTGTGTAGCGCTTAGTATCCGTACGTTTGTTAATTATGGCCGTAAAAGGTAGCTACATAAATAAAGCTAACTTACAGAAACAGCTGTTTATATAAACAGCTAGCTTAATTTTGTCCAATAACATTATTAAACGCCGTTTTGGTGCAAAATAACAAAGGGCTTTTTATAACATGCCTAATTACTTGTTTACATTAAAGTTATTTAGTGGAATTATTGAACAATGTAATAAACGCCGTTTTGGGGTGTTATAACCCCCCAAAGTGGTGTTCAATAAGCTGTTAACTTTACAAGGATTACGGATGCTTTATCACTACACTAGCCTTGATGGGTTAATTGGGATTATTAATGGTAATAGTGTTTGGGCTAGTCACTGTAAATATTTGAATGATTCAACTGAGTATATTCATGCTCTCAACTTTCCAATCTCATTATCTAATGAAATATATATGGACGATGATTATTTGTCTCCATTCGGTTTTTCTATGCGTAAAGCTTTAGATGAGATGAAACATAATGATGTTTATGTTTCATCTTTTAGTGAAAAGTCCGACTTGTTAAGTCAGTGGCGAGGTTATTGCCCGCCAGGTAGAGGTGTTTGTATTGGTTTTAAGAGAGATGTTTTAGAGCAATTTTGCTTTGAAAATAATTTAAATTTGAATAAATGTATATATAGTGAATCTGAACAATTTCAAGAAATGAAAAATTTAATAAACCAATGTGAAGCAGAATTTCCAATGCCTACAATATCCAGAAAAGATTATGATACATTCGGTAGTAAAGATAGAGTACATCATGAGCTGAATTATAAGGAGTTTGTTATGCATGGTGATGGGAAAATTCAAGCTGATGCTGCTTTGAGTAATTTATGCAATTCAATTAATACGTTAGCTCCATTATTTAAAGATGATGGTTTTCATGAGGAATCTGAATGGCGGATTATTTCTAAAAACCCCAGTTCTAAAATTAATTTTAGAGCGGGGATTAGCCATCTAATTCCTTATATAACACTTTCTATTCTAGATTATTCAAAGAGCGCTATTGGTGAGATTATTATAGGACCTAACGCTAGTTCACATAATTGTGCAAACTCAGTTTCTATGTTACTTGAAGCTAATGGATTTAAGGGGGTAAATGTTATGCCATCAAGAATCCCGTTCAAAAGTTGGTAAAGTTAACAAGTTGCTCAAACGGACAAAAAACAGTTGGCTTTTGCTCGTTCCTCGCTAATTTTAGCCAACTATTTTATTGCCGCTTAGCAAAGCGTTAGCTGCACAGAAAATTGCGGCATATTTCAATCTATAAGGATATTAAAATGAACAAAATGATCAAATTAGGCCTATTTACGTTAGGCTCTGTAGTTTCATCAGTTTCTATTGCGAATGAGATTTCTTCTGATTATCTTAAAAAAGAAATTGAATTAGCTCATACTCAATACATACAAGGCTCTATTGAAAGTGGACTTTACGCACTTCAAGCTCTAGCAAGAATCCTAGAATCAGATAGCACTAGTTCCAAGCTTGGGCCAAATAACTTGTCATTTACTTATCTAAGAATAGGCTTACTACACGAAAAGGCTGGTAGTGATTCCAAGGCAAAACCATATTTTAATAAAGCTAAAAGCTCCTATAGCGGTAAAAAAATTGAAATTCCTCAATTAAAAGAACTGGTTTCAAAACTAGACGAAATGCGCAGCTAACAAGTCATTAAAGCAGGAAAATTTACAGTTGGCTGTTTTCACTGCGTTCAACATTTTAGCCAACTATAAATTTCCTCTTAATGAGGCGTTAGGCATTAAGGAGAGTTATGAGTATTATTTTCAGCGAATTGTTACCCACTTTGGGAACTGTAGCTGTTGCAACAGGGTTAGTTTCAATTCCTATTTTAGTAGACGCTGCAAAAAACAATTGGAGAAAACGCTTTAGAGAGCAAGTTAAAGCTGGAATTATAAACTCTAACTTAACTTACGAAGATATGCTTCATATTGCAGAACGTTGGTCTCAAGACAGAAAAGCCATACTTTTTAGTTTAAGAGTGCTGCATTCAGATGCTATTGCAGGAGATAATGAGAAGCTCACAGGCTCGCTTGAACTTTTAAGAAAATTAATAACTGAGCATCAAAAAAATGAACCGTATGCGGAGCTTCCTGAAAATATAGGTTTGCAGCTTGGTAACATTCAGCAAGAGTTGAAAGCAGAAAATGGTAATTCAGTAGCACAATTGGCAGCTTCGCTCAGTGTTCTTTATTCTTCTAACATACAAGATCTATCCAAACAAAAAAAATTAACCTTCTGGGGCTTTATTATTGGTGCACTAGGCTTAATAGTAGGTGTTGGAAGTTTATATACAAGCTTTGCAAGCACTTAAAATGCCTAACAAGAGACTATGGCGTCAATAGTTAATTTATAACTTTTGGCGCTTCCCATAAAACACCATCTCTTAGCATTGAATTTAAGATAACAATCATCTTTCTAATGCATGCAATAATGGCAACTTTTTTAGGTTTCCCCTGCGGCTAATAACCGCAGATATGTTGCTTTGAAAACAGGATTTGATTGCATTGCTGACAACATTGCCATATACAAAACGGTTCTTACTTGCGGTCGCCTGCCTTTTATTTTCGATGACCTTTAAATCGCCCACTTTCTTTATTCATTGGTGCACTTCCAATTAGAATCTAGGCAACGTTTTGTTTGTTCAATTAGAGTGGCTGTCTAGTTTAATTGGTCTCTAAAGTTCACTTCCCAAATATTAATGCGGTGATCCCTTATTTTTCAATGCAGTTAAGTAAATTGAAAAGTAAGGCGTGTGTGTTTTCAAGCACCTAAATAGTATTCGTATTCACTTAAGGGCCAATGTCTGATAATGGTATTATAGGGCTTTCCTTTGGCTCCTTGCTGCCAACTATCGTGGCCAAGTAGCGATGCTCTAGCCAAAAATAAATAACGTACAGATAATCCTGCTCATTCTAGAAAGAGTAAAAAAGGTACCCACACTAAATTTTTCAGTAATACCTTCCAAAACGCCAATTAAAACAATACCAAACACTTCTTTATATGCTGCGTAAAAGCACAGTAATAGATTGAACCAAAATAGGAACTCAGCTATGGTTTGTTTATCAATAAAAACAAATAAAAAACGAGTTAATCTACAGGCTCGTTATAAACCATAAGGAAGTGTCATGAAAAAAATATTTGTCGGAGCAATAATTCTGGTTAGTTCTAGTGTATTCGCTAACCCATATAAAAGTGGGTTCGTTGATGTTTCAATTCAAACACAAGAAGGTAAAGAAACTTTTAAACTAGTTTGTCAGCCTAAAATCACTGTGGAGAAATTACCAAAAAACTGGGTTAGTTCTTGTAACGATATCGGCAAGAAACTTCTGGAGTTAGCTGTCGAAAACGGAGTGAAAGTCGATCCAGTTGACAAAGTATTTGGTATGGCTGGTGACTTTGCTCAAAAGGCATCTAGTGATCTACCAGAAGATATTGTCCCCGCAGCAATTGTTAGCCGAGAATTTGGTAGTTAATGGTTTATAACAAGTAATAAACTAGGACAAATAACATTTTTCTGCGTCTCTATTTTAACTTACTATTATTTGGCTGTTAGAGCTATTCTACAGCCTCGTTATACGCTTCTAAAGCTCGGTGTAAATAAAATGTTTGATGATGCAATTATACTTGCTATCAAATTACTTGAAAGCGATGATGATTACTTAAATATAGTTATGAATCTTTGTCAAATTGGAAATAAAAAGTATGGTCAATGCTGGAATACTGAGTTTCATTTATTTGGTATAATTGCATCTGATACAGATCATTTACCTTTAATTCATGTTAGAGAAAGATGTTCCGCTGAGTTCTTAGTTAAATCAGATAAAGAGTTAGCTGAAATTGTAGAGTATTACCGATCTGATGTGGTGATAGCTTGTAATCTAATAGTGAGTAGTAAAAACGTATAACAAGTCGTAAAGCAGAACAAAAAAAATCTGGTTTTTACTGCTATGTCGCTTACTTTAGCAAATATATTTTGCCTATTTAAGGCAGTACTAGATATAAAAATACAAGGATGCATAATTGAATTATTTAAATTGGTTACAAAAAACATACCCAGAGCTAAATGAGATATCAAATGAAACTATTAACTCTCATATCGACAAAGCAAAGTCTGATACAGATCTTTTTAGGGAATTCATTAAAGTACTAGGTAGCTTATTTTTTATTATCCCGTTCAACTTATACCTTTATATTTCGGGTATTCAGGAATCTAACAGCTCTTTATATTGGTTGTTGGTTGTGGCTTCAATTGCTGTTGGTGGTTTTATCGGGCTTTATTGCGAGCAAAAGGTCATTAAAAAACGTCTTAAAAAAATAATACAGTTAAAGGCGTTTTGAATGACTAATGATGAAGGGCAGTTAGGGTGACCTTATTCTAACCGTTACGGAAATTATCAATTATAGAATGGTAAACAACTTGGCTTTATTAAGCCTGATTCTCTTTAAAATAAAAAGCGGAATATTACGGTCAATAAATGCATGGGTAAATTGATCTTAAGTTGATAGGAACTCAGCTATGGTTTGTTTATCAATAAAAAATAAAAAACGAGTTAATCTACAGGCTAATTATACGTATCTCAGATTATGGAGAATCTTTTGAATCTTAAAATTAAAACATCTAAAGCCGACTATGACGCTTTTTACGCTCACACAGCATCTAAGGTGTTGAAATCCTATACATGGATACCCATGCTTAAAAATGTGTGTCTTTGGTTGGTGCTAACTTTTAGTTTTATGTCCTTCTTTCAGTTGCAGTCTGGCGGAATAGAAAATAAGTTGTTCTTTTCTGTTTTCACATTATCCATTTTATTTTTTATTTACGTCGCTCTCAGTAAATTTATGGAAGTGAAAATTGCACAATGTTTTACACCAAATGAAAATGGAATAATGATTGGTCCTAAAGAGTTTGAAATAAGCGCTGATGGTATAAAAGAAATCCACCAATATGGTTATAACTTTTATGACTGGGATGTTGTAGAGCATATCGAAGAAGTTAATGGTTCAATCTATGTATATGTTGATAAAGTACTTGCCATAATTTTCAACCCTGAGTCGTTGAAACCTGATAAATGTAGAGAAGATCTTTTAGCTACGATGAACAAACACGTAACAACACGCCCTGAGGTGGACGACTAGTCAAATTTAGCTATTAATTGCAAATTTTAAAAGTGGTGAGCCTCTTTGTTTTTCAACACTTAAATGTAATCCTTATCAATTTAAATACCACAGTTCTATATAGGCTTACCCTTCACTTTTTACTGCTTATAATACGCTTTAGCCCAAATCAACTATGTAACTACAACGAATAGAAAAACCAGCCACTCTACAAGTATTTGCCTTGGAATAGTGGGCAACTAAAATCTAAATATATCCATACCTCTTGACGGCTTCGTCCAATAAACTGCGCTATTTCCGTTTATTTTCACTTCAGCGATATCATTAAACGCGCGCAATCGCCCTTAAAATTAATTCCCGTAAAAACAAATTAATTATGGGAGGTCCTGTAGTCAAATAACAATACCTTAGTAAACGCTAGTTCATATTACGTCACGTAATATCCATACAGAACTTTAAGTTAAACATACGTTCGTGCAGCGTTCCCATTTTTATTTGACTCAATTTATTGGACATTCTTTTTATGAAATTAAAGTTATTTATCGCAATTATTTTTAGCACTTCGATGTCGTCTTACGCGACAGAAGCATTAGATAAAACGGAGTTTTCATTCGAAGACTTAAAAGCACTGGCAAAAGCCTCAGCCGAAAAGCCCTATACGGCAACCAAGGTTCCAGCGCCGGAGTTAATCGATAAAATTACGTATGACGAACACTGGAAAATACGCTTTAAAGAAGATGAAACCTTATACCCAAGTGGAAAAAACGCACCTGTACAATTATTTTACCCTGGCCGATATTTTCCTGAGCCAGTAAGTATTTATATCAGAGACGATGAAAATCAGGTGCAAAATGTACCTTTTAGTAATGATGTTTTTGATATGCCTGATGACAGCCCAGCTCACGACCTCCCTGAAGGGTTTGGATTTGCAGGCTTTAGAATAATGCGCCCAGATATGAAACCCGATTGGATATCTTTTTTGGGTGCGTCTTATTTTCGTACGGACGGGCCAGAGGGGCAATATGGACTGTCGGCGCGAGGTATCGCGATTAATACGGGTATGAATCAACCAGAAGAATTTCCGCGCTTTTCTGCATTTTGGATTGGCCCCGCAGAGAAAAAAGGTGAAAGTGTGTCTGTTTGGGCATTGCTTGAAGGGCCTTCTATCACTGGTGCTTATCGATTTGGTTTAAGCAAAGATAACAAAGAAGCTAAAGGCCATATTACCTCTGTAACGGCTAATTTGTATATGCGCGCCGATGTTGAACGCTTAGGCGTAGCACCGTTAACCAGTATGTATTGGTACTCACAAAAAGATAAAACAGAAGCTAAAGATTGGCGCCCAGAAATTCACGATAGCGATGGCCTTGCGATTCACACAGGATCGGGTCAATACGTTTGGCGCCCATTAAATAATCCTCAGTCGGTGTCGACCAATAGCTTTATTGATGAGAACCCAAAAGGGTTTGGTTTAATCCAAAGAGATCGTGACTTTAATAACTACCAAGACGACGGCGTATTTTACAATAAGCGTTCATCAGCGTGGATAAAACCTACTGACGATTGGGGCAAAGGCGCAGTTCAGTTAATCGAAATTCCTACAAAAGATGAGACGTTTGACAATATTGTTGCCTATTGGGTGCCCGAAAAAGAGGCGCGCAAAGGCGACGAGTTTACCTTTTCTTATGATATTGAATGGCGTCCACTCGATCCAAAATCAAAAACGCTTGCAAGCGTTGTAAATACTCGCCAAGGCTTAGGCGGAATTCCCGGCCAGCCTATTCCTGAAGGCGTTAACAAGATGGTGATTGATTTTGAAGGTCCAGTATTTAAAGGCTTAGATAACAAAAGTGGTATAAAGCCGATTGTTGAAGCCAGCAACGGTGAAATACTAGAACCTATTGGGGTTTATCCGGTAGTTGGTACAAACCAATGGCGATTAGCGTTTGACTACAAACAAGCTAACAATAATCCGGTAAACATACGCGCGTATTTAGTTGATAAAAATGATGAAGCTATAACTGAGACATGGGTAAGTGATGCAAAGGTAACTATTAAATAAGACCTTAAATAAGCATTAAAGTAAAACGGGTGGCTATATTTTTATTTTCTTGTCAATTATAGCCACCATAATGTCTTTTAAAACGCCAATCAAAACAACATTAAAACTCCCTTTTATATCCCACGTAAAATACAGTAAACGATTGAATCAAAATATGAACTCGGCTATGGTTTGTTTATCAATAAAAATAAAAAAACGAGTTAACTTACTGTTTGTTAGCTGTTTCGAGGGATTGTATGTTTTTTTTGAGTAAATTATTTTGTTGGGAGCGAGGTAGGCAAAAATCAGGCTACGATAAAATGTTGATTTGTGGTGCTACGTGGCCAATTAAATTTGATACATATTTGCTTAAATTCCCACAAGGAAGTGAAATAGCACCACACACAGACAAAGTTGAATCTGGTAAACACTATCGATTGAATATAGTGCTTAAAAAAGCAGATTTGGGTGGTGAGTTTATTTGTAGTAATCCGATATTTGAAACAAAGCGGGTTAAGCTATTCCGCCCTGATGTAAGTGAGCATCAGGTATCAAAAGTTATAAAAGGTAATAGATATTTACTCAGTATTGGGTGGATAAGAAGGAGCTCTAAGTGTTAGATTTAAGACCTAATTGTGAATGTTGTGATAAGAATCTACCTGCACAGTCCAGTGAGGCTTTTATTTGTTCATTTGAATGCACGTTTTGTTCTGGTTGTGCGCCAAACATATAAGAACATAAAGTATAATAATTACATTTTCTGGGTATGGAGATCTGATGAGAAAATCCTTTGAATTTACTGTTAAGTCAATCAAAGTTAAAATAATTAACGCTTGGTTTAGTGGTGCTAAATTATATGTGAATGGTGACTTACGAGATACTGACAAAACTTTGTTCGCTTTTAGGAATAATACTTTACTATCTGCAAATTTAGGTGAGTTGGGTGTTCTAGAAATCAAGCCATTATCGGGTTTAATTACCGTTGAAATGGATGCATATTTGGTCAATGGTACAAACATTCAACATGTATATAGCTCACATAAACGCCTTAGCCTAAAAGAGCAAAGGGCAGCTCGATAAAGCTACTTTAAATAACGTATATTCCTGCGTTTTCCTGCATTTACCTGCCTTCAGTAATAACCTCCAAATGACTTTGAGGAGGTTTAAGCCCCTAAGCATACCAAGTTAATCTATTTGGTTTACTCGATTACCTTAAAATCACTCACACTCTTTCACATAAAGTAAAAGCGCGCTGTACATTACACTGAGTGCCTTTGTTACATCGCTGTCGATAACGGCTTCTGCTGGGTGATGGCTTATACCGCCAGGGCTGCGTATAAACAACATGCCAACGGGACAAATTGGAGCGATTGCCATTGCATCGTGCCCTGCGCCTGAGGCAAGTGAAGGCGATGCTTGGTTGTTGAGTTTACATGCGCTTGTAAATAAATGTTGAATAGTGGTGTCGCACGCAACGGCATCTGCTGCATGCGTCCATTGCCAATCGAGTGTTAAATTGCGTTTGCTTGCTATAGATTGAGCGCTGCTTTGTATGGCGCTTAGTAAGTTAGCGAGATCGGTGTCGCTCTGAGCGCGTGCATCTAGGCTTATGGTCGTTTTGCCTGCAATCACGTTTGTAGCCCCAGGGCGAGATTGTATTTGCCCTACGGTGGCAACTTCGCCATTACTCGCGTTTTTTGCTAGCTGCTCTATGGCAAGAGTAAGTTCGGCGCAGCCTGCTAACGAATCCTGTCTCAAGTTCATTGGCGTTGTACCCGCATGACCACTTTGCCCTGTTAGGGTAAGCATAGCGCGTTTAGCACCTGCTATAGCCGTTACTACTCCGAGCGCCTGATTAACCGATTCGAGCACCGGACCTTGTTCAATATGAGTTTCCCAGTAACCTAGTAATTCGTTTTTGTTTAGTGCAGCCTTTGCGTAGTCATTAGGATTTAAGCCAAAATCGAGCATGGCTTGGCGCATAGTTATGCCGTTTGTGTCTTCAATGTTTAGCCACTGTGGGTTAAATTCGTTAGCGAGGGCTTTTGAGCCAATTAAAGTTGTGGCAAAGCGGGTGCCTTCTTCATCGCAAAAGCCCACTACATCTAAATGAAAGGGTAGGTCGAGCTTTAACTTATTTGCAAGCGCTGCAATTTCTATCCCCAGTAGTACACCTAAAATACCATCAAACGCACCTGCATTCGGTACTGTGTCGAGGTGTGACCCTATAATTAAACGTTTAGCATGTGGGTTTGATGATTTAAGCCGACCCCAAAGGTTGCCCACTTCGTCTTGCCACGATTGCATGCCTGCCTCAACCATCCATGATGCAGTAACGGCGTTACACTCTTTGTGCTCTTTTGATAAGTACACGCGGTGAATACCACCTTGCATTTGCGATAGTGCGCTGAGAGTTTTACAGCGAGATAAAGCGCGTGTTGCGTATTCATCAGCAAGTTCTTTGTTTAATAAAGGCTTTAAAAGGGGGCTTACAATCGTCATGCTAAATCCTTTTTTTATTTATAGTGAGTGAGGGCGGCAATGGCGGCTTCGCCTTTAGGACCTTTGTAACCGTTGGCATGCAAGCAAGCGTCTAGGCTGGCAAGTGTTTGTAGTACGGTATCTTTTCGGGCGTTGTAGCCCATAGTGCCAATACGCCAAATTTTGCCATGAAGTGGTCCAAACGAGGTGCCAATTTCTATTCCAAAATCGGTTAGCATTTGCCCGCGTACGTGATCGGCATTAATGCCCTCGGGTATATAAACACCCAGTACGTTGTTCATTTTATGCGTTAAATCGCCAAATACATTTAAGCCCAGTGCTTGAATGCCGGTTAGCATGGCATCGCCATGTAATTTGTGGCGCGCTACGCAGTTATCCACGCCTTCTTCAATGACTATGCGGGCGCATTCTGAGGCGCAGTACAGCATGCTGGTGGCTTCGGTATGATGATTTAGGCGCTCTTCCCCCCAGTAATTCATGATCATACCTAAATCAAAATAGTTAGAGCGCACAAAGGGTTCTGTGCCATCGGTATGATCGGCAGTGCGAATGCCTGCTTCTACCTTTTTACGTTTTTGGATCCACTCGGCGCATTTGTCGCTTAGTGTTAATGGCGCTGATCCAGAAGGACCGCCTAAACACTTTTGTAGGCCAACAGAAAGTGCATCGAGTTTCCACTCATCGGCAGGAAGTTCGTTACCCACAATAGATGCGGTGGCATCGCAATAAAATAGTACATCGTGCTTTTGGCAAATATCGCCAATATGCTCAAGAGGTTGGTTCATGGTGGTGGATGTATCGCCCTGTACCATAGCAAGCACATGGGGTTTTACATCAACAATGGCTTTTTCGATCTGTTCTGGCGTAAACACTTCGCCCCACGGTACTTCTATTGTGTGCACCTTTGCGCCAACGCGTTCTGCTATTTCAGCAAGTAGGTGGCCAAAGCGCCCCATAATTGGCACTAGTACTTTATCGCCTGGGCGTAAAATTGAGCATAATACGGCTTCAATACCTGCGCGCGATGTGCCATCTATTAGCATGGTCCATTCGTTTTTAGTTTTAAAAATTTCGCGGTAACGTGCCATGGTTTCGTTCATAAAATCGGTCATTACTGGGTCGTATTGACCTATAAGCTGCGCCGACATAGCACGTAAAACACGAGGATCTGCATTAATAGGGCCTGGTCCCATTAATAAACGCTGTGGTGGGTTTAAGGTTTGAACTTGCGTGTTATTAAACATATTTTAGGCTCCCAGAGTCTGAATGAGCATGCGAATGCCGGTTATCATTAAGACAACGGCAAAAGCGCGTTTTAGTTGTTTTTGATCCAGCTTGCTACCAATTTTTACGCCAATAGGCGCAAATAAAATAGTCAGCGGAATAATAAGAAAAAAGGCAGGGAGGTTAACTAACCCCCACGTACCTAGGGGAGCATCGGTTGGCGTTGTGCCAATACTTAATAAGGTAATAACACCTGGTAGCGCAATCAATAAACCAAAAACGGCCGCAGTTCCTACTGCAACATGGGCGCGTACATTAAATGCGTTTAGCATAGGTACGCCAATAGTACCGCCGCCTATGCCAATCATTACCGACAAACCACCTACAATACTTGCCATAACGCCTTGACCAAATTTACCTGGCAGTTGTTTTACAAGCGCGGGTGCGCCGGCTCTAAATAACATATTAAGGCTTACCAAAATGGCAATGCAGGCAAACATGAGCACTAATGCGTTACCGCGAACGGAATGAGCAATAATACTACCGACTACCGCCATAACTAATATAAACGGTGCCCAGTATTTTATTAGCGCAAGGTCAATATTTCCTTTGCTATGATGCGAGCGAATAGATGAAAGCGAAGTAGGTACTATGGTTGCAAGTGATGTGGCGGTGGCTATCATCATTGCCGACTCTGGGCTTACGCCAAAACCTTGCAGTAAAAAATACAGCACAGGTACGATAACAATACCGCCGCCTACACCAAAAAGTCCTGCTAAAATTCCGGCAAAAATACCGGTTGCTATTAAGGCCGCTACTATTGGCCATTGGTTTATTATTTCTGACATTGTGTTCCTGCTGTAGTTACTGTTGCACGTCCATCTGAACGAGGATCTGTTGCAGCTTCAAGGCTTGTAGGTGTATCTAAAATAGCCCCAGCGTGCCCCATCATTTCGCTATTATTATCAACGCTTACCCAATCGTGGTCACGTTGATTTAATTCATGTTCTATATGAAAAACTAACCCCTTTTCAATTTTTAAATTTGTACTTGTATCGCCCCATGTGCGTCCAAGTAACCAACGAGGGTCGCTAATTGCTTGTTTTATTGATTTATTTCGCCATGCGTAGCCTGCAAAAACAGCGGCTTGGGTTTGTGGTTGCCCTTCACCGCCCATTGTTCCGTAAGCAAGTCGACGACCATCGCTAAACTTTGCCATTGCTGGGTTAAGTGTATGAGCCGGCTTTTTATTTGGCGCAAGGGCGTTAATATTGTTACTCGCATCAATATCTTCATTGTTTAAACTAAAGCTTAAACCTCGGTTATTCCACACAAAGCCGCCTTCGCTCATTAGTATTCCGCTGCCAAATTCCCAGTAAATACTTTGAATAAAGCTTACTAATTGCCCGTTTTTATCTTTTGCAGCCATCCACACTGTATCGCCAGGCTCTGCGTTAAATGACCATTGTTTGGCTTTACTCATATCAATATTGTTAGCAAGTTCGCTTAAGCGCTCATCGGTTAGTGCGTTTTTATAATCATCCCCTAACACATTAGGATCAGCCCAAAGGGTAGGGCGATGCGTAAAGCTTTGTTTAGTTGCCTCAACAATTAAGTGCGTCCAGTCGGCATCGGTTTTAGCTAAATGCTTTAACTTATTTACGGCACCAATTATTTGTAGTGAATGCACGCCCTGTGTTGGCGCGGGTAAGTTGTAGCAATCAATACCTGATAAGTTAGCATTTAGCGCAGTAACGACCTCGGCTTTTGTATTTGCAATATCACCTGCGGTGATTGAGCTGCCTGCTTTTGCTAAGTCGGCGGCAAATGAGTTAGCAAGTGCGCCTTCATAAAATGCGTTTAAACCATGTTTTGCTAAGTATTCAAACGTTGCAGCAAGTTTAGGGTTTTTAAAATGTTGACCTGCTTGTAAGGGCTTGCCATTGGGTATGTAGAGGTTTTTAAACGCGTTATTAGTATTGTTAGCAGCGGCTAGCTTTTCGCAGCCTGCTTGCAAGCTTTTTGTTACGGTAAAACCCTCGCGAGCAAGCTCAATAGCGGGCGCTAAAATGTTTAACAGTGGTAGTGCTGCGTGCTCATCTAGTTCAAGCGCCTTTTGCCAACCGCGAATTGTACCCGCTTGAGTTAGTGCGCTTAATCCGCCGCGCTCTGGTATTTGCGTGAGCGGGTTATACGCCGTTGTATTAGTTGCTGCGCGGCCGCAGGCATCAATAGCAGTGGGCGTTTTTTGGTTTGGGTTATCGATAAGCCAAAAGCTGTCGCCACCAATTGAGTTCATATGTGGATACACAACGCTAATCGCAGCGGCAGCCGCTACCATAGCCTCGGTAGCTGTACCGCCTTGTTTTAGTATATTTATACCCGCCTCTGTTGCCGAAAAATGAGACGCGGTAAATGCAATATTGTGTGTGGTCATGCCGGTGTGTCCTGTTTAAAGTGTTCAGCTAGGTGCTTAACGCAAGCAAGTAGGCTTTTATCGTTACCGTGGGTCATCATTAATGAAAAACCATAAGGATGATCATTTGCTAAATCAGCCAGCGGTAAATGCACTTGCGCTGAGCCACTAAGTCCTGCAATTGCCGAAAGCGTAATAATTTGCATACGTAAGGCGCTTGTGTCGGCGCCTAATTTAGGTGCAGTTGTAGGGGTGGTGGGTAAAAATAAGCAGCTGTGCTTGTTTAAGTTTTTAGCGACGATTACTTGCCATTCGTGCTGTATTTTTAACGCCTCTTGTTCTTCTTGCTTGGTTAAAGCCAGTGCCATTTTAAAACGAGCCGCAATTGCTGGCGCAAAATGAGAAAGCTGATCTGGGAGTTCTAGCCAGTCTCGGTGCGTTTTAGCAATCGCACGACCTTGTAATATTCTAAAGGTATCGGCAAGCTCACTTAGCAGGCTGCTTTTGGGGAGCTTAAAATCGATATGATGATTAAAATAAGGTTTGGTTTTTTCTAAAAGCTTACCCAGTGGTGCTTGTAAAGAGGGGTCAACGAGTTCAAAGAGTGCTTCGCAAATAACCAGCGTATTTACTTTATTAATAGCTTGTTGTGGTAATAATACATCGCTAACGCTGCTTAATAGCTCAGCGCTTTGGGTAAGCCAACCTATGGTATCAAAAGGGGGAGCCAACGGTATTAGGCCGTCTTTTTCAATCACGTTATGGCTTGGCCTTATGCCATATAAACCACAATAGCTGGCGGGTATTCTAATTGAGCCGCCAGTGTCGGTACCTAAGCCAATATCGGCTAAGTTAGCAGCCACGGCTGCTGCCGAACCCATACTCGAACCACCGCAAGCATGCCCTTTTAATTTAGGATTTTGCGCAGCGCCATAATGTATATTATTACCCTCTAAGCTATAAGCCAGTTCGTCTGTGTGGGTAAAGCCTATAAAGTTACAACCAGCGGTCATGAGCTTATTAACCGAGCTTGCCGTACTTTGAGCCGGTTTAGCTGTTTTAAACCAATGTGGGTTGCCTGCGCTGTTACGCTCGCCTTTAATAGCAAATACATCTTTTACCACAAGGCGCTTATTAATAAGTGTGCCTTGGTAATGTGTTTGCCATGCTTTAGGACCATGGTCACAAAAAATACCGGTCGTATTATTATTTTTGGTACTCATATCACCACTCGTTATAAAAAATCTGACTAAGCAGTCCAGATTTAGGGTGATTAAAAAGACAGATTAATTTTTATTATTTTTCAGCCCACTGCGTAACATCTTGTTTTTATTTTACAGAGCCTGATCCGCTTTTTAATCGGTTAGCTTATTATATTGTTTAAAACCTAAGCAAGAGGAATGCCATAAATTAAAATCCTGTCCAACTGGTCAGGTTTTGATGGGTTGTGTGAGGTTTATAAATGTGGGCTGTAAAAATAATGGCATTGAAATGAGCTAAAACAGACCAATTTGGTGCGCAGGTGCACCAAGTTGGCTGTTATTTATATGGTTTTGAGTGCTAAATAAGGGGCGTTTTACTGATGATTAAACCATTAATATCGGCGTAAACCCAATCGTTAGGTTCAATAGTGGTGCTAAGCATGGTAACAGCTTGGTTTTTATCACCAAAGCCGCGTTTTAAGGTACTACGCGGTGTAGAGCCTAGCGCCATTACAGGTAAGTTCATCGTGGCAAGTATTTCAATATCTCGGCAACAGCCATTTATTATTACGCCTTCCCAGCCATTACTTAAGGCACGCTCAGCCATAATATCGCCTATGAACGCAAAGCGTTTGCTCGCAAACCCGTTTATAACTAATACTTTACCTTCACCATTTTCATGCAATATATCGGCGGCAAAAGAGTTGTCTTCTGGGCAGGTAACGGTAACTACTTTGCCATAAAACGTGGTTTTTTTACCAAAGTGGTAAAGGCCGCTGTCTGCTACTTGTACGTTATCGCGATGATCGTCAAATAAATCGGGTGTAGTAAAGGATGTCATGGGTTAAGTCTCACTTTGCTCAGGTATTTTAAGACCAATACCTTTTAAAATTATGTGGGCAATTGACTGCGTAATTTGTGCCACATCGGTTTCGTCGTACTCTAATTTGTTCATTACAAGTAAAACCTCAGCCTGAAAGTCGGCGTAATATTGCGTGGTAGACCAAATAGTAAAGAGCAAATGGTACGGGTCAACCTTATCCATTTTATCTGCGTCCATCCATGCTTGAAGTACATCAACCTTTTGTTTAACCCAAGGGCGGGTATTGGTTCTAAAGTAGTTTTGTAAATAGGGTGCACCGCGCAGTATTTCACTGGCAAATAAGCGAGATTGCATTGGCTGATTTACGGCCAGTATTACTTTGCTTTTAATATAGTTATAAAGCACGGTAGCTGGATCGTCGTTAATTGTGACGTTATCAAGCCCTAAGTTCCAATTAGCTATTATGCGGTCAATCACAGACTCGTACAGACCATCTTTACTTTTAAAGTAATACAAAATATTAGCTTTTGGCACCTGCGCTTCTTTAGCAACCATGCTCATACTTGCTCCGTCGTAACCTAATTGCGAAAACAATTGCTCGGCGGCATCTAAAATTAGTTTTTGGTTTTTCTCGCGTGTAACTTCTTTTTTATTTGGCTTTATTTGTGTGGTCATTATAGAGTTTGCGTGTTTAACGTATTGATTGATTGTAGCTTTACTGACCAAAAGGTCAATTACTAAAAAGGTGAATGTTAAAAACAGGCGAGAGGTTTAAGCTATTAACTTTAATTGTTTAATTAAATAATTACTGTTAGTTTAGTTTCAAATTTACGAGTAGTACTTTTGGGTTGGCAAATGGATTTTATAAGCAAAAATAAATATACACTATATGGAGTCGCTGCAATATTACTGTGGAGTTGCTTAGTTGCATTACTACGGGATATTTCTGAGTTGTTTAGCCCCATTGGTGGTGCTGCGGCTATGTATTCTGTCAGTGCGATATTTTTAATTTTGGTTATGGGAGTGCCCAAGTTTAGTGGTTTTTCGAAACGCTACTTGGTAGTAGGTACTTTATTATTTGTATCGTACGAAATTTGTTTGGCGCTTTCTATTGGTATGGCAAATAGTCGTCATCAGGCAATGGAAATGGCGGTTATTAATTATTTATGGCCCACGCTAACAATATTGCTCTCTATTATTATTGGGCGCAAAAAAGTAAGTTACTGGGTTTACCCAAGCATGATTATTGCTTTTTTAGGCGTTGCTTGGTGTATTACGGGCGATCAAGAAATGTCACTCGATACGCTTGTTACTAACTTTGCTGATAATCCTGCTACTTACCTAATGGCATTAGCTGCAGCGTTTATATGGGCTATTTATTGCGTAGTAACGCAAAAGCTGAGTAATGGTAAAAATGCCATTACGTTATTTTTTACTGTTACGGCAATTAGTTTGTGGGCGCAATATGGTTTTAGTAATGAAGCGCCATTAACGTTTTCACTCAGCTCAAGCATGACGTTATTATTAGCTGGTGTAGTCGTGGGGAGCGGTTATGCACTGTGGAATCAAGCTATTATTGGCGGTAACTTAATGCTGTTGGGCACGCTTTCGTACTTTACACCGGTGTTTTCTAGTATTATTTCGGCGTTGTATTTATCTATTACGCTGAGTGCTTCGTTTTGGCAAGGGGTTGTACTGGTAACAGTGGGCTCGCTAATTTGCTACTTTGTAACGCGAGAAAAGCCTAAACGCACAGTAAACTAATCTACTTTAGTTAACTCTTTTAAGGTGCTGATATTTAATGGTTTAATGGTTTAATGGTTTTATATTTTAAATCTAAATTTATACCTTTAATGAGGCGTGCAATACGCCTCATTAAGTTTTTCTTTATAATTTTGCAGGTATAACTGCATAGCTTACTGATTTATTTCTAACTTTTTTTGCACAATAATAAAATATTAATGCAAATACTGCAGCGCTAATATCAACAAAACCGCTTTGATAATATTTTAAAAAATCATCAGCTAATAAAGCCTGTATAAGTGTTGAAACTCCCATACCAGCAGATAAAAGTGTAATACCCATTAAGCCCCAATAGCTAGCGTGGTGAGTTCCTTTAAAAAAGGTATAAGCAACAAAGGCAAAAAATACCAAATAGTAACTATAGAGATAGCTGTAATTTGCGTTACCCATATATTGGTTAGTCCATTTAGCTTGTAATAAAGTGGCAACCATTGCAATCATTGACCCTAAGCAAACACCAATTGTTAAATTTGCCATAAATCGTGTACTTCGTTTGTTGGCATCTTGTTTAAAGCGCTTGTCTAGCCATAATAAGTTACCAGAGTAAAATAAGAATGCGCCAAGTAGCCCCATAACAAAATACCCCCAACGTCCCCATTCACCTCCATAAGTACCAAAGTGAAGTGAAAAGAAACTTCCTACTATATTACCCCAAACACCATCATCTCCTTGCGGATAGCTTGAGTTAAGTACTTCTAATGTATAGGGGTGTAAGAATAAGTAGTCGGTATCAGGTCCGCGAACGACAGCGCTGCTATTACTCATTTTTAATGTTGCTGTCGGACTGTTTGTATTTAAACGACTAAATGTAATGTGAATTGGCTCATAACCTGGGGCGTAGTTTTTTGCCGCTAGGAGCTGCTTATTTATGCTTGGTAAGTTTGCAATATGATAATTATGTGCTGCTGGGGCAGGTCGTTGAAAAAAGGATTTATCGTCATAAAATGCTGATAGACCATCATAAACCAGATCATGAAATGCAAATACCACCACAGTAAACGCTATAATTAAATGAAAAGGCAAGCTGGCGATCCCAACTAAATTATGACTATCGAGCCAAAAGCGACTGGCGCCTTTTTCTTTTCGAATCGCAAAAAAGGTTTTTACAAGCGTAGGTAGTAAAATAATTACGCCAGACACCAATGCTAAAAAGTACAGCGCAGATGCTATACCGAGTATATATACGCCTGATTGGTCGTGCCCAATTTCGCCTGCAAACCCTGCGGTTCGATGTAAGTAATCTATTAAATCTGCAAGTTTATTCTCACTTTGTTGCTGTATTACAAGATCATTTTGCTGGTTTAGATAGAGTACCTGTAATTGATTATCAAGTTTCATCCCGCGCTCTTTACCTTGGCTATACCAAGATAGTGGCGCTTGATTTGTTAATAAATCGAGAGAAAAACCATTACCCATTTGCTCAGGGTACTTAGTTATTGCTTGATCAACTAATATTTGGTGATTGTTAGTGTGTGGTTTAGTCACTGGTGCACTGGCGGGGTTTGCCCACTGTGCTAATTCGTGTTTAAACATGGTTAAACTACCAGCATAAAAACCTATAAAAAGTACTAAACCTGCAATTATTCCTGTCCATGTATGCACGCCTTGGTAGGTACGCAAAATATCGGCTCTTACTCTCATAGCCAATTCCTTAAAATTATAAATAGACTATATAGCGTTATATTTAAGCCCCCAAGTGTCAGCCAAGCATTTTTTGCTGAACTAAACAGGTAGGTGAAGCTAAAAATAGTTAACCATAAAATGGGTATCATCCACATATTAAATTGCACTTTGTCGGGCGCATCTATGCCTCCCGCTCCGTACCATGCAAAAAAAGCAACGAGAATAAACGCTAGCGCTAGCCCTAAAAAACAACCAGCCAAACTTTTGCCAAGCCAAGTTGGTTTTATTTTTTGCCTTTGTGCAGATGACATTATTTTACTTCCTTGTGTTTAATCAGGCTTACGATCGGAATTATTATTAAAGCGAGCATTATCATTAAAATGATAAAAAATACGGCTGCCGCATTAGAAAAAGCATATAAGGCTAATGGTATTGCAATAACAAAAAGGATAAATGCGAGCTTGCGCCAGCTTTTGTTAATGGGTTTGCTTAGAAGTCGTTGGTGGCGGTTACTAAGATAAAACAGGGATGTAGCAGTAAATAAAATAAGAGAAAGGGTAAGTTGCAACATAAATTAAAACACTTATTAATGATGTTGCTATTCTAAATGATAACTAAACTCAATTGCAACAAGTGTGTGTTTGTGCTATTTTTTCGAAAAATAAAACAACTATCCATAAAAGGAAATAACTGTGGTAGCTTCATTTAAGCCTAATAAACTTTCACTACTGATTACAAGCTCTTTGTTATTGGCTCAAAGTAATGCATTTGCTGATGAAACAAGTCGAGAATCAATAGATACAATTATTGTAACAGGCGAAAAAATCGAAAGGTCACTCAAAGATACGATTACATCGGTTGCAGTGGTAGATAAGTCACTATTAGAAAATGGACAACTAGGTTCGGTTTCAGAAGCTTTGGCAGAAATGGCAAATGTAGTGGTACTTACTGGAGCCGTGCCAGATATGCGCGGTGTGTCGGGTAATGGTGGTGCAACAGGTTTTAACTCATTTAGTGGAGGCTCTAAAGCAAGAGTATCAACGCTTGTTGATGGTGTAAGTCAGCCATTTGTAGCTGATTTAACCGGTGATACAGGTTTGTGGGATATAGATCAAATAGCGGTATACCGTGGACCGCAGTCAACTAGCAATGGTCGTAATAGCATTGGTGGTGCAGTTTATATGACAACCAAAGCACCAACACAAGATTTTGAAGGTGCTGTACGCGTTGGGTATAGAAATCAAGATAGTTACCTTGATACAGCCGCTGTTGTTTCGGGGGCTTTAATTGAGGATGTACTAGCATTTCGTTTATCTACTCAATATGTAAATGGTGAAACCTTTAGCAACCCAACGATACATGAAACCAATCCAACAGATAAAAACTTAAATCAGCTTAATACCAGTAGTACGCGTGCAAAATTACTGTATACCCCAACGACCGATTTAGCTGTACAGCTAACTTACTCTACCTACAGTGAAGAGGGTAATACAGGTCGTAAGTACTTTGAAGGTGATGAACCGTTTGATTATGTGCCTTTATTTCAGCGCGATATGGATACCCAGTCAGACACGACTCAGGTAAATATTGATTATAAAATAAATGATAACTTTTCGTTCGATATACTACTCGCATATATGGATTATGAATGGGGCTTTGAAGCATATGAGGCACTTGCCAGTGCGGAGTCTGATATTTCTATGGATGAAAAAAATATCACAATTGATAGTAAATTAAACTTTGGCTTAAATAGTGATTTTTATTCGGGCTTTGTAGGTATTGCTTATTTTGACCGTGAACAAGACTTTAAAAGCGTTGGTGCAACCAATTATTTTGGTGACGATAGTAGTGACTCTAAAGCAATTTATGGCGAAACAAGCTTTGAGTTAACAAATGAGCTTACGTTAACAGCGGGGCTGCGAGTTGAGCGTGAAGAACAACTTCGTAATTTTGATATGGCTTTTGGTGGCAGCAGATTAGTTGAGCAATTAGATAATTCTAATACGATAAAACTACCTACGGTAGCTGTTCAATATAAAGTAACTAATAACACTACCTTATCGGCAAGTGCTCGTCGTGGTTATAACGCTGGTGGTGGTGCCTTAGATTTTGCTGCACAAGAATACTATTACTACGAGCAAGAATCAGTAAATACCTATGAAGTAGGCTCGCGTAGCGTACTAAATAATGGTGATTTAAATATTAGTGCTAATATTTTTTACAATAACTTTAATGGTTATCAAGCTTTAAGCTCAAGTCGAAAAATCACTAATATTGACGATGCGCATAGCTATGGCTTAGAACTTGAAGCATATAGCATGCTAGGTGAGCAATGGCAGTTACATGCAGGGCTAGGTTTATTAAAAACTAAAATAGATGAATCAGCGACTTATTCAGATGCAGTGGGTAACGAATTAAACTCAGCACCAGAGCTAACTGCAAGTTTAGGTTTATCGCATTGGTTTACAGATAGCTTAAAGTTAAATGTGAGCGCTAATTATGTAGACGATTACTATGGCGATTTAACTAATACAGAAGAGCGTGTTGCCGGAGGTTATACAATTACGCGTGCAACAATAAGCTATAATAGCGATCATTGGTTGGTGAGTGCTTTTATTAATAATGCATTAGATGAAGAAGCATTTACGTCAGTTGAGCCTGCAAGTGGTCGTTACCCAACGGGTTATGTTGCGGTAGTGAATCCTCAAACGTTAGGTGCTTCAGTAACGTATCGTTTTTAACGTGCTTCTAAAATAATGAATTGGAAATTGTAACGCTACTTTTTAAAGGTAAAATAATTTAAAGCCCTAAAGCATTAGGGCTTTTAAATAAAGGGGAACTTTAACCGAGCTTAAATTAAATAATGTCGCGCACTTGTTGTTTAAATGACTTGCCAATTTTAACTGACACGCCTGATGCTAGTTGAACGCTTTCATTACTTAACGCAACAACTTTATTTTTGTTAATAACGTAAGATTTGTGGACTTGAATAAATGAAGTATCAAGCTCTTGCAATATGTATTTGAGAGTACTGCTTGCAAGTAATGCTTTTTCACCTTGCCATACTTTTACATAATTTCCATACGCTTCAAACATGTCTATGTCGCTTAATTGAATTTTATGTTTTTTACGATCGATTTTAAGCGTAATAGTCAGAGGTGCCTTGGAATTTAGCGTTATGTGTTTTCTTTTTTTCCGTACTTTATTGAGTGCTTGTTCAAGGCGTTGCGCAGAGACTGGTTTTAGTAGGTAGTCAGTTACGTCAAGTTCAAAACCGGCTAAAGCATATTCTTGATACGCACTAATAATAATCACTTGTGGTCGATTCGCGAGCACTTTTAGTAATGCAATGCCCGATAGTTCGGGCATGTTTATGTCTAAAAATAACAAATCAATAGATGATGTGGCTAAAGCACATAATGCATCTTTAGCGTTAAGGTATTGTCCGCTTATATTAATATCTTTATGGGCACTTAAATGATGCAGTATAACGTCATGCGCGAGCGGCTCGTCATCAACAATTATTGTGTTTAGCATGCAGCCAGCTCCAATTTAAGTGTGGTTTGCCAAAGGTTTTTATTTTCATTAATAATTAATGTGTGCTTATTTGGATATAAAAGAGTCAACCTACGGCGTAAATTGTTAAGTCCCATCCCATGCTCTGAATTGTTATTAGGTAGAATAGGGTTGGAGGAAAATAGCGTTAGTATGTTATCGGCCATGGTGATTTTAAACACAACCGTTACTTTTTGTGACGTGGGCTCTACACCATGCTTTATCGCGTTTTCTAAAATCATTATTAACAGTAGTGGCGAAATAAAATAGTGTTGTTGATATTCAGGCCATTGCACATCAAAGTTACAGCGCTCAGCACTTCGTAAACGCTGTAATGCAATAAAACCTTTTAAGTAATTGATTTCTTTTTCTAAACTCACCTGTGCTTTTTGACCTTCGTAAACACTGTAACGCAGTAAATTAGCTAATTGCATAACAAGATCTGGTGCATTATCTGCTTTTTTTAATGTCAGCGCGTAAAGGTTGTTTAATGTATTAAATAAAAAATGAGGGTTAATTTGCTGCTGAAGTAGCTTTAGCTCTGTTTTTGTTTGTTGCTGAGCAATGTTGCTAATTTGAACGTGTTGTTGCTGTCGTTCAAACGCTAAAATAATCGGTGTGCTTATAGCCAAAAATAAAAATACAAACTGATAATTTTCAGGGCAGAAAATATTATTATTACCACCAGGTGTTAAGTTAGCAATGCCTGCAGGTAAATCGTTAATAGGTAACAGTAGCAAGCACGATGTTAATACAGGTGTAAGTGCAACGAGGCTTATTAAACTTGCAAACAAAAACATCAGTACACCATGATAGGTTAATACGTAGCGTATTAATAAATATCTATTTAATAAATACACTCCATATACTAATCCGGCAGAAACAGTAATTTGCCAAAGATAACCCAAAAAAGTATCAAACTGTGTGAATACTTTATAAACGTCAATAACAGGCTCAACAGGCTGGTTTAACATAGGATCAGTGTGCGTATTGAGTATGCTTGATGTAACAATTGCCCAACCTAAAAGTACTATAAATACGACTGTATCAAGTGAAAACAAGGATTTAAGCCATTTATTACTCAACACATTGTTATTTTTACTAGTGCGTTTAGTAATAAGCCATATACCACTTGCAGATGCGCACAATACCCAACATTGTGCATCAAGGTATTGCCATTGCGAAAAGTTAAGAAGCTGGTTATTAAATACTAGCAAGAGAGATGGATAGGCTAAAAAGCCTGACAGCCAAACTATGATTGCGGGTGTAAGTAATAAACGATATGCAAACGCATGGGCAATAAAAAAGGGAATACACTGTAAAAAAAGTTGAATGTTAATAGCCAGATATTGGCTCGTTGAATCCATATGTGATGACAAAAAGCGTATATGAGAGTCGAGCATAATAGCAGCAATTAGCGGTAAAAAAATTATTAGCTGGGTAATGCTAAAGCGTTGCCATATTGGTGTATTGGCTTGCTGCATATGTGACTCCATTTTTATTATAGTTTCTGAGCGGGTACGCTCAGATAAAATTGTCTTTTTATTTTAAACATTACCTTTGCACAATTCACTACGCTGAGCGCGCTAGTTTATCCATAAAACTGTTTCAATCATAATTTATTTTTAAAATAATTATTTCATTTCATAGGGTTAGTAACCGTTTTAAGCACACTAGTCCGTTTATTTAAATGATGAAAGGTCATATTTAAATGACCAACGTTACTTTTTTATGTTCATCATTTATTTCAAGACGTTAACCATTGTTTTCTCGCTTGTATTGACTTGTTTTCTTAAGCTGGTGCTATACCAATTAAGGAAGAAACTAATGCTTACACTGAAAAATATTAACAAAAAATACGCAGATGGTACGCAGGCTTTGAATGATGTGACGATCACTCTACCCGCCGGTATGGTTGGTCTACTTGGCCCAAATGGGGCGGGTAAATCAACACTTATGCGCACACTCGCGTGTTTACAAAATGCCGACTCCGGACATATTAATTTTAATGGCCTTGATGTAATTAGCCAACCAGATGCGCTTAGATCGCAGCTAGGCTATTTACCACAATATTTTGGTGTGTATCCCAATATGAGTTGTCGAGCGTTACTTGAGCATATTGCCGTATTAAAAGGTATAGATGGTAATGCACGCAAAAACCAAATTAATAGTTTACTTGAACTAACCAATTTGACTCAGTTTGCTAATAAAAAGGTCGTTAATTTTTCGGGAGGAATGAAGCAGCGTTTTGGTGTGGCTCAGGCTTTGTTAGGTAACCCAAAGCTAATTATTATGGATGAACCCACTGCTGGGCTTGATCCCGTGGAGCGAGAAAGTTTAAACAATTTACTCGTTAGTATTAGTCAAAATAGGTTGGTATTGTTATCGACCCATATTGTTGAAGATGTAGAAAATTTATGTCACTACGTGGCCATTATAGATCAAGGAGCACTCATACAAAGCGGTGACGTAAAAGAGTTACTAGTTCCTTTAGAAGGTAAGATTTGGCAGCTCGAAAGTTTACCTACGGGCATACCAACTCAGCATGTATTAAGTAAGAGCCATCGCTATGGTAGAGCGTCATTTCGTGTGTATGCAGACACAGCGCCTGCACACAATGCAATAAATTCGCCCGCTACGCTTCAAGACAAGTACTTTTTTGCACTTAATGAAGGAAGTCAAACATGTTAATTTTTAATGAGTGGCGATATGCAGTGCGCCAACCACTTGTTTGGCTGTGCATTATTATACCTTTGGTATTTGCGGTTATGTTGTCCTCTGGGCTTGCAGCAGTTGAAGTTGATTCGTTAAAACAATTTAAGTTAAATATTACAATGCTACAAATGATGCAGTTACCTGTGCTTGTAGGAGTATTGGCACCCGTTATATTTTTACGAGATCAGCACGCGTCAATGCAGGAGCTTATTTATGCTACGCAAACTAGTTTATTTAAGCGCAGTTTAGCAAGAGTATGCTTACTGATTTTCTTGGTTTTTATTATCAGCTTAATTAGCGATTTAGTAATGATATACATGCATGTAAGGCAATTGGGCTATATACCAAATGTGGTTTATTTTACTGTATTTAATAGCTTTTTAGTATTGTTACCAAATAGCTGCTTTTTAGTTGTTATTGCCTTTTTTGTTTGCCATAAATCAGCTAATTCATTACCCAATTATGTTGTTTTTACGGTGTTGTGGATAGGCTACATAATGCTTGCAAGTATTACCGGAAATCCAATGCTTGCTGGAAGTAGTATTATAAGCAATCGCTTTTATACATTATTTGTTTGGCTTGACCCTTTTGCATACACTGCCGTAATAAACAGTTTAACCAATTCATTAGGGGCTTCATTTGCTATTAATCGCGTTGTTGTGAGTATGCTTGCTGTTGGTATTTTTTATATTACTTTTAGTAAAAATAAAAAACACACATTATTAAAGAGTAAAAAAACTAAAAATACTAACGAATACATTCGTTACAACACGTTAAAACCCGCTGAATATAAAACAGCGAGAGTCACGCAAAAGCCATTTTTGATGATGGCCAGTTTATACAAAACTACGCTGGTTAATTTGGTTTCACACCCTGTTACTTTACTGATTATTTTTGTTTGGCCGGTGATGGTTTTTAATAGTGTTGCCTCGTCGTCTGGTTATGTTGAACCAATGAGTGTTATGAGCACCACAAGCCTTGATGCAATTAGCTATTATGCATTTGATATGCAATTGTTGTTTGGCACTTTATTAATGGCTTTGTGGAGCTGGCAAGTAAGCTGCTTTGCTAAATACTATAATATAGCTGAGCTGATCGCTGCTACACCGCTCAAAACATATTACTTTTTAAACAGTCAGTTATTGGTCCTAGGTACTATGATATTGGTTTTTTTAACAATGAGCTTATTAGGGGCAAGTGCAGCTCAGTGGTTTTTACACAGTGCATATCAATTTGAAGTACATTTAACCATTTTATTTTTGATGGCAATTGTGCTTGCCATTATTGCGTGTGTATTTTTGTGTGTATTTAATTTGTGTCGTTCGCAGCTTATTGCGGGTTTGCTAATTGCTGTTATTTTACTGATCAAATTTACACCGATAATGACTTATCTTGGTCTTACGCATACATTGTGGAGTGTTGGTTGGACGCCTTTGCAGGCACCTGATAACTTTTGGGGTTATCGTGCAAGTATAAGTAGTTATTGGCCTTATATATCAGTTTGGTTAGTGGCGTGTATAAGTTTAGTTATAATTACGGGAGTTTTTAATCACCGAGGTGCCGGGTTGAGCCAAAGAGTAATGGGGGTTAAACATTTTTGGTTACTTATACCTTTACTTATCACTGTGGCGCTATTTACTCAATTACATTTAAGACTGGTTGAGGAGAAGCCTTTAACCAACTCGCATAAACGCGAGGCATTTAAAGCACAATACGAAAAAGCATTCTCACAATGGCGCAATGTAGCACAGCCAAGCATTATGCACATTGATGCTAATGTAGACTTTTATCCGCATCAGCAGCAAGCTCATTTTTCCTTAATATATACCTTAAAAAACACCCATCAAGCCCCTATTAAAGAGATATTGGTTGGGCGCTCTGGTTTTTATAAATGGGCCGATATTGAAATCGATGGCGCGCAAAGGGCTAAAAGCTTTCCCTTGCTTAATCAAGCTGTGTTTAAGTTTGAGAATGAAATGCAGCCAGGAGAAATACGTAAACTAGTTACACGGTTTGATGTTCATCAAGCTAAGCTTTGGCCAGTAAGAGGCCATCAGATAATAACCCCTGAATTTAGCTATATACGATCAGTGCCTTTATTGCCGACTGTTGGCTATCAAGGTAATTATGAATTAACCGATCCGATACTTCGTCAGCAACACGCACTTAAAGTGAAGTCGGTTATTAGACCCACGAAGCTATTTGCTAAAACGGTGAAAGCAAGTACTCATTACCAGTGGCTTACTATGTCGAGTAAAGTGAGTACAACAAGTGGTTATCAGGTTATAACCCAAGGAGAGGAAATATCACGTACCAGCAAAGATGACCGCGAAATATTTCATTTTGAGACTCGTGCACCCATAAATGCAATCCCAGCTTGGGTGACGGTGCCTTATTCCCCTGTTACCAAGCAGCAAAATGGCGTGATGTTAAACGTGTTTGCTAAAGATAAAAACGAGCCAGCACGAGCGGAGTCTATAGCTATAAACCTCAGCGCAATGGGCGATACAATAAAATGGCTTAATAATATAAGCCCTTATAGAGCAAAACAATTGAGTTTAATAGGCTCGCCTAGTGTTGGTGCTACAGGTTATGCATTGCCGCAACTTATACTTATTGAAGACAGTGTTGGTTTTAGATCAAAGCCAAGCGCTAATGCAGGCTTTGATCAACGCTATCGCCGTGCAGTTCACGAAACCGCTCATCAATGGTTTGGCCATGATATTGGTAATGGGGTACTTTCAGATAGCGCTTTTTTAGTGGAGTCTATGGCAAAGTATATTGAGCTTGTTGTTATAGAGCAGCGTTATGGGAAAGCGACAATGCAAGCGCTGGTTGAGTATGAAACAACACGCTACGAGCAAAGTATGTTGATGAACATAAAGGAGCGATCAGCCTTAGTTGATGCTACACAAAGCTTTGACCAATATTCGCAAGCAACTATTGTCTTTGCTAAGCTACGCGCTGCTATTGGGGATGAACCCATTATTAATGCGCTCAAGTTGGTTTGGGAAAATCATGGTTATCCAAACAGTCCCGCCAATTCTATGGATTTTATACGAGCATTAAAACATGAAGCTGGAAAAGAACAAGAAAGCTTAATAAACACACTGTTTTTAGAGTAAGTACGTTTAATTTGAACATATATTTAGTAAATCAAAAGCCCTAAAGTTTTAGGGCTTTTTGTTGCGTGCAGTTTATTTTGCATTATTTACCTGCGCTAGTAACTCTATAACTTTTTGTTGACCAAATGTTTGTGCAAATTGCTCGGCTGTTTGACCGGCTTTGTTTTGATGCGCGTTATCGCAATCAAGTGATACGAGTGTTTTTGCAATACTAAATTCACCTCTGAATATAGCGGCCATAAGTGCTGTGTTACCCCGGTTATCTTCCATGCAAGCATTAGCGCCTAAGTGTAAAAGCGTGTTTACCGTGTTTTTATTACCGTGATAAGTGGCAATCATTAATGCGGTGTAACCTTTATTGTTGTAACTGTCGATAGGAATACCGGCATCTACAAATTGCTCTATTACAGCTGTGTCGTTTGTACGTGCTGCGGCAAAGTAATAAGCAAATAAGCTTTGGTATTGTGTTTTTGCAGAATGTTGGCTTTCAACTTGCGTACTGGGTGTTTGTGTACTTGGGGTATTTTGAGCGTAAACGCTACTGGTAAAGCTCAGTAGTAGAGCGACTATAATTAATAAATTACGCATAACAATTGTCTCTTATAAAAAGAGGAAGGGGGTTATCCCTTCCTCATAATTGTGGTTGCTTATATAGCTGCTTGCTTAGTTGGGACTAATTTTTACAACTGATTACTTACAGCTAGTTAATTACAACTAGCTACTTACAAGTTAGCGGCTAGTTGTTTAACCATTTTAAGGTCGCCGTTTACAGCTTTAGTTAAGCGTGTACCGTACTCAGTATCAGCTTTGTAAAAGTGGCTAAGCATTTTGTGTTTAACACTGCTGTTTTGCACTTTACCTAAATCGCCTGCTAGGTTATTAATTAGGTTTGTACGTTCTTGTTTGCTAAAACCACGGTATATAACACCTGCTTGCGCGAAGTTTTGCTGCTTTTTAATCGCGGCTTGTTGTACAAAGCCTTTAAGCTCTGTGTTACTTCTACGTGCAATTGGGTTTTCAGCTACGTTTTCTTGGCTTGGCTGGTAGTTCACATTGCTTGTTGTATTCCCGTAGTTCATTGCGCCGTCTTGGTTGTAGTTAACCACTTCAACTTTTGCACGGTTAATTGGCAATTGCTGGTGGTTAGCACCTAGGCGGTACATTTGTGTATCAGCGTAAGAAAACATACGACCTTGTAATAAGCGGTCTTCTGATGGCTCAATACCTGGAATAATGTTTGCCGGTGCCATTGCTACTTGTTCTGTAGATTGGAAGAAGTTAGTTGGCATACGGTTTAAGGTCATTGTTCCTACTTTAGTTTCTTTAATGTCTAACCACATTTTTGTTGCATCTAACGGGTTGTAATCAAAGTCATCAAGTTGCGACGGATCAAGCGTTTTAATGTACAGATCCCATTTTGGGAAATTGCCTCTGTTTATTTCAGTGTATAAATCTTGTGTTAAATGCTGAAAGTTTTGGCTTTGTACTTTTGCCACTTCTTTTGCGTCAAGGTTATCAATGCCTTGCTGGCTTACCCAATGAAACTTAACGTATTTAACATCACCCGATTTATTAATCATTTTGTATGCATGTACACCCCAACCGTCCATTTTACGAAGACTTGCTGGTGTACCGTAGTCGCTGTAAACCCACGTTAGCATTTGTGTAGAACCTGGTTCGTGTGAGAAAAAGTCAAATACACGGTTAGGATCTTGAATGTTATCAACCGGAGATGGTTTTAAAGAGTGAACCATGTCTGGAAATTTAATCGCATCACGAATAAAGAACACAGGTAAGTTATTACCTACTAAATCCCAGTTACCTTGGTCTGTGTAAAACTTAGTTGCAAAGCCACGTGGGTCACGCAGTGTTTCTGGGCTACCTTTTGAGTGAATTACTGATGAAAAGCGAACAAATACGTCTGTTTCTTTACCAGCTTGTGCAAACGGTGCTGCAATTGTTAAATCGTCTAGCTCTTTTGATGCTACAAACACACCGTGTGCGCCAGTACCACGAGCATGCACAACACGCTCAGGAATACGCTCACGTGCAAAGCGTTGTAGTTTTTGAATTAGTTGCACGTCTTCTAGTAATACACTGCCACGTTCGCCTGCAGTAATTGAATTTTGGTTGTCGCCAACAGCTGCGCCGTTATCTTTAGTAAGTGTTGTTGCTGCGCTTGCCGGTAATGCCATTGCAAGTGCTAGTGCAGTTAGTGTTAATTTTGTTTTGTTTATTTGAGTATTCATTGTCGACCTCATCTATTTAAAAGTGCCGGCAGTGGTGCAGGCTGTTAATCTGTTAACGATAGTATTGACTTTATTAACTTCGGTAAAACTGATTAATTAGATTGATGTGATTTGTAAAACAGATGAAATAAATTAACAGGAGCACTTTTTACGTTAACGGAATTTTTTTACTACGACCTTGGTCGCAATATGCTTTTATAAAGTTGATTAAATACAAAGGTTTTTAGTTTTATCTGAGTGTATTTTCACCAAGCTGGTGCGTTTTATACTTACAGTGTGTTGACATATTCGTGCAATAAAGGGAATATGCTCAATCGGTGGGCTTATGCTCATTATTGAGTTGCACTAAAAAGCTGCACAATATTAATCGCGCTTAACTCGTTATACTTAAATTAGCTAAACCAAACAGTTTTAATAAGGTGACAAGATGAATACTAACATTGAGCTAGTGATATTTGATTGTGATGGCGTTGTTATTGATAGCGAAATTTTAAGCGCACAAGTACTCATTAATATGCTTGTTGAAAAAGGCGTTGATATTGACCGTGCTTATGTACAGCAACACTTTTTAGGCTGCAATTTTAAAACAGTAAGCCAAAAAATAGCGGATGCATTTAATGTCACTCTTCCTGAAAGCTTTGAAGGTGACTACCGCGAAGCACTGTTAAACGAATTTGAAACCGGGCTAACCACGACTGACGGTATAAAAGACGTACTTAACAATTTAGCTGTGCCTATTTGTATAGCTACTAGCAGCAGCCCAGCACGCACCGCAAAAGCGTTGAGCGTAGTGAGTTTAAGTAAGTACTTTAGCGATACGGTTTTTACCAGCAGCGAAGTTAAGCGTGGCAAACCAGCACCCGATTTATTTTTACATGCAGCTAAACAAATGGGTGTAAAGCCAGAGCATTGTTTAGTGATTGAAGACAGTAAAGCCGGCGTAAATGCAGGAATCGACGCCAACATGCAAGTACTGCATTACAGCGGTGGGCAACATATGCAAGGCTCTGTTAATCATGTGCACAGTGCTTACCCAAATGTTGATCATTTACCGCATTGGCAAGATTTTTTTAGTGCATACCCTGCACTTAAAAAGCAGTAAACACGCGGCTTTTTAAATAAACAAAGTTTTAAACGTGATTTGCTCGCCTTACACACTGACAGGCAAGCAAACGCAAAATATAAATGTAGATGGTTTTGCTTTACTAAAAATAAAACAAGACATGGCGAAACATCATGCGTTTATAAGCCAAATTATAAAAGGCAAAGTATTTAGGTATTAAATCTTTTGCTGTTAACAATAGGAAATACCATGGCAACGAGTCCACACACACAAACATTTAAAGATGTAAACGAAGAGCAACTTCCTGTTGCTAATAATAAGCTTCACGGCTGGAAACATTTTGCAGGGCTATATGCTGGCGAACATGTTGCGGCTACTGAATTTGTTATTGGTGCAACGTTTGTTGCATTAGGCGCTTCAACCATCGACATTCTACTGGGTTTATTAATAGGTAACCTGTTAGCAATGTGTTCTTGGTGGCTGATTACTGCACCCATTGCAGTAGAAACCCGCTTAAGTTTATATAACTACTTAAACAAAATCGCTGGTAACTCAATGACCAAGCTCTATAACTGGGCTAACGTGGTTATTTTTAGTGTTATATCGGCCGCGATGATCACGGTATCCTCCACCGCCGTGCGGTTTTTGTTTGATATACCTGCACAACTTGATTGGTATCCAAATAGCTTTTGGTTTGTAGCCATTGTTTTAGCTGTTGGCTCTATTGTTGTGTTTGTTGCGATGTATGGCTTTTCTACGGTTGCTGACTTTTCGAAACTGTGTGCGCCGTGGCTATTTGTTATATTTATTGCAGGTTCGTTCGCGTTATTCCCTGAGCTTTCAAATCACGTATTAGGTTCTACCTCTTTAACTAGCTTTAGCGACTTTATGACCATAGGCGACTCCTCCATATGGACGGGCACCAATGCCGATGGTGAAAAAGGTATTGGCCTATTAGAAGTGATTGGCTTTGCATGGGCTGCTAACTCAATTACTCACTTTGGTTTAATCGACATGGCTATTTTTAGATTTGCTAAACGCAAAAGCTATGGTTTGTTTTCTGGTGTGGGCATGTTTTTTGGTCATTACTTAGCGTGGATCTCTGCCGGTATTATGGGCGCAGGTGTTGCGGTATTACTTAAAACAACTATTTCATCACTTGATCCGGGCGATGTTGCATACCATGCATTAGGTTGGACTGGTTTTGTTATTGTAATTATTGCCGGTTGGACTACAGCTAACGCAAACCTTTACCGTGCAGGCCTTGCAGCACAATCTATATTTGTTAATCAATCACGTGAACGCACAACCGCTATTGTAGGTGTTGTAACCGTGATTATTGCGTGTTTCCCGTTTGTATTTTCACAAATGCTTCCGCTACTTACCTACGCAGGCTTATTAGTTGTGCCAGTAGGCGGCATTGTGTTTGCTGAACATGTGTTATTTCCTAAAATTGGCCTAACACGTTACTGGGCTAAATATAAAAACATTACTCGCAGCGTACCGGCTATAGCATCTTGGGCGTTAGCGCTTGTGTTTGGCTTTGGCTTAAACGCAATTGATGTAATGTCGTTTTACTACTTGTTTATTCCTACGTGGATTTTCACAATTGTTATTTACACGCTTTTAGCTAAAAAATACGGCGCCGGTGAAGATTACACACAAGAGATTGAAGCAGAAGAGCAAGAGCAACGTGATATTAAAGAATATCAAGCCGCTGAAGCTAAAGACATTCCAAAGCCAGTAATTGACAGCTCTGTATTTACCAAAGTACTTAATGCGGTTTCTACGGTTTCACTGGTTATTATTTTTATATTTGCCAGCCAGGTGATGTTTTTCAGTGAAACTATGAGTATGTACAGCGCTAATAAATCGCAATTCGAAATAGCCTGTTTTATTTGTACTGTTATTTATTTTGTTACTGCGTACTGGTCGTTAAAACGCCATAAAGTACTCAATACAGCATCGTAATTACTTATCGTAATACAGTATCGTAATTTATATTTTATTTTTGTTTAGTAAGGTCGCACCATGACGCAACATCAACACACTGACGCTCTAGTTACAGGGCTAAACCAACTAAGCTTGGCTCAATTACCAAGCCATGTTGATACACCAACCTACGACCGTAGCGCAGTTAAAGCCGGTATTGTTCATATTGGCGTGGGCGGTTTTCATCGTGCTCATCAAGCGGTATATGTTAACGAGCTTTTAAAAACCCCAGGCTCTGAGCAATGGGGCATATGTGGTGTTGGCCTTTTAGAGGGTAATCGTGGTCTGCGTGATATTTTAAAGCAGCAAGATTACCTTTATACGCTTACTGTTAGACACCCAGACGGTAAAATAGATAACAAAGTAATAGGCTCAATGATCGACTTTTTGTTTGCTCCAGAGGACAAACAAGCGGTAATTAATAAGTTAGCGCACAGCGATACTAAAATTGTGTCGCTTACTATTACCGAGGGCGGCTACAACTTTAACCCTGCAACGGGCGAGTTTGATTACAGTAATCCAGATATTATTAACGACATTAATAACCCGAACGACCCAATTACAGCGTTTGGTTACATTACGGCTGCGTTAAAACTGCGTAAAGAGCAAGGCTTAGGCGCATTTACAGTGCAGTCGTGCGATAACATTCAGCACAACGGTAACGTAACACGCAAAATGCTTTTAGCCTTTGCTACAGAGCAAGACAAAGACCTAAGTGAGTGGATTGAGCAAAACGTATCGTTTCCAAATGCGATGGTTGACCGTATTACACCGGTATCTAAAAAGAGTGATATTGATTACGTGGTTGATGCATATGGTGTTAGCGACGAGTGGCCAATTACCTGTGAGTCGTTTACACAATGGGTAATAGAGGACACATTTAGTGACTCTCGTCCAAATTGGGATGTTGTTGGTGCTCAGTTTGTTACTGATGTAACGCCTTATGAAACCATGAAAATACGTTTACTTAATGCAGGGCATTCTGTACTTGGTTTATTAGGTTCAATCCATGGCTATGGCACTATTGATGAAACGGTATCGGATGAATTATTTGCCACATACCTGCGTGCTTTTATGGATAAAGAAGTAACGCCAAATCTTGAACCACTTGAAGGCATTGACCTTGAAAGCTACAAAGATACGTTAATAGAGCGTTTTGCTAATCCTAATATTAAAGACAGCCTAGCGCGTATCTGTAGTGAAAGCTCAGCTAAACTGCCTAAGTTTTTAATTGCCACAATTAACGAAAACCTAGTACAAGGTCGAGATGTATCACTGGCAACGCTTGTTATTGCAACTTGGTGTTTATACAGCGATAAGGGTTTAAGTGAAAACGGCGAAAAGCTTGAAATTCAAGATGCGATGCACAAAGAGCTTAATTCTTACGCGCAAGAGACTCAAACTAGCCCGTCTGCACTTTTAAAGTTAACGAGCTTGTTTGGTAAGCTTGAGCATAACGAAACGTTTACTGCTGAATATAAAAAGTCGATTGCTGCGTTGTATGCACCTAATAGTAAAATTAAAGCCATTATGCAGGCTGTACTTGATCAAAAGAGTAACTAATTATGAGCATTTTAATTAATCATAAATCAGGCGAAAACGTAAGTGTTAGCTGCTTTGGCGAAGTGCTGTGGGATTGTTTTGATTCAGGTAAACGCTTAGGTGGCGCGCCACTTAATATGTGTGTGCGTATCAACTCACTAGGCATTAAAGCCGATATGATCAGCGCTGTTGGCAACGACGAGTTAGGCGCTGAGCTACTAGGCGAAATTACTAGCAAAGGCGTAAGCTGCGAATACATTGCTATTAATAGTGACAAAAAAACCAGCACGGTTGAGGTAACACTCGACAGTGGCGGCTCAGCAAGTTATGAAATAGTGGCAGACACTGCGTGGGATAATATAGCGCTTACTGATGAGTTACTTAGTAAAGTTAAAAGTAGCGATGTATTTGTATTTGGCAGCCTAATTGGGCGAAGCGAAGCGTCACTGGCAACATTAAATCAACTAGTTGATGTAGCAAACTTTAAAGTATTTGACGTAAACCTACGTGCACCGCATTACAAGCTAGAAACACTTGTAGATTTAATGAATAAAGCAGACTTTATTAAATTAAACGATGAAGAGCTATACGAAATAGCAAAAGCGATGGGTTGTAAGTTTCATTCGCTTGAACAAAATTTAGCGTTTATAGCACAGCAAACAAATACCGATTACTTATGTGTAACCAAAGGTAGCCACGGTGCTTTATTAACAATCAAAGGCGAGAATTTTTATAATTCAGGTTATTTAATTAGCGTAATTGACACTGTTGGCGCAGGGGATTCGTTTTTAGGTTCGTTAATTTATCAGCTTTGTAGCAACGACGACGCGCAATATGCCGTTGACTTTGCATGTGCCGTTGGAGCAATGGTCGCCGAAAGTTCTGGCGCAACACCTACTTTAACGCATCAACAAATTAGTGAGTTTATGAACCCACTTTAAAAAACATTGTGTGTGAAAGCGGTTATAACGTAAAAGTTTAACCGCTTTTTTTGTGCCCAAAATAAGACGTGTGTAATAAATATTCAATGTGGAGCGTTAAGTGTGCAGGTTGCGTAAATAGTGGCTTATATCGATTATTGTATTAGCTAAACGTCTTATTGTTTGAGGGTTGAAGCTTTGTTATTGTTCGTCGATTATTCACGGATTGAAAAGGCGGGGCGACACACAATGCGCTCTATAACTAAAATACAAAAAGAGAAACGTGCTTTATGATCATCTTTTTTATCTGCCTCACTATTTTAATACTGGGCTATAAGTTTTACAGCCCATTTGTTGAAAAACAAGCCGGTTTGGATTCAACTGCTGACACACCACAAAAACGCTTTAGCGAAGGTGTGGATTACGTAGCCATTCACCCAGTAAGAGCATTTTTAATTCAGTTTTTAAACATTGCTGGCGTAGGCCCAATATTTGGCCCAATTTTAGGTGCTTTATACGGACCAGTTGCACTAGTATGGATTGTACTGGGTAATGTTTTAGGTGGCGCTGTACACGACTTCTTCTCAGGTGTAATGAGTATAAAAGAAGACGGTAAAAGCCTACCAGAAATCGCAGGCCATTATTACAACGTCGTATTTAAAGGCTTTATGCTTGTATTTACTGCCATGCTACTGTTTTTTGTAGGTGTAGTATTTATTATGAGCCCTGCAGGTTTGCTAAGTAACCTTGATTTTTTTGAAGGTACAATACTGGCAAATAATACCTTTTGGGTACTCGCTATTTTAGCGTATTACTTTTTAGCTACCTTGCTACCAATTGATAAAATCATTACTAAGTTTTACCCAATTTTTGGTGCGCTAATGATTGTAATGACAGTGGCAATTGCTATTTCATTACTTATTAATGCGCCGCACTTACCGGTACCAAGTGACTTTTTAGCTTACTTTGAAGCTGATCACGCACATGACTTTTTAGAGCCAAACCCTGATGGATTACCAACATGGCCATTGTTATTTATAACAATTACCTGTGGTGCTATTAGTGGTTTCCACTCTACTCAAGCGCCAATTATTGCGCGTTGTTTAACTAACGAAAAATACGTACGTCCAGTTTACTACGGCGCTATGATGTGTGAAGGTATTGTAGGTTGTGTATGGGCACTTGCTGGTATTGCAGCGTTCCCAGATGGTTACGCGGGCTTAAAAGCATTGCTTGATCAAGGTGGTCCAGGTTTAGTTGTTAACCATGTAGCTAACAGTTACTTAGGTGTATTTGGCGGTATAATGGCAATTATTGCAGTAGCCGTTTTCCCAATTACTTCTGGTGATACAGCGTTCCGCTCATTACGTTTAACCGTTGTTGATGCGTTTAATATTCCGCAAAGTTTACGTAACCGTTTATTAGTAGCGGTGCCTATACTTGCTATAGCGTACTTTATGACGAAGCTCGATTTCTCATTAATTTGGCGCTACTTTGCATTTTCAAACATGCTGCTTTCTACAAGCGTATTATGGCTTGCCACTAAGTACCTGTTTGACCGTGGTACATTCCATTGGATTGCCAGTGTTCCTGCTGTTATAGCAACTGCGGTAACGGTTTCTTATATTGGTACTGCCGCAATTGGTCTTAACTTATCAAGTGATTTAGGTAAACCTATTGGCGCTGTAGTAACAGTGATTGGCTTAATTGTTTTAGCTATTGTGCACTCTAAGCATAAAGTTAAACCAACAGCGGTTTAATAATAATCACATAAGTTATTTCAAGCATTAAAAAAGCGAGCTATTCATAATGAATAGCTCGCTTTTTTTGTGTACTAAATTTAGGTATTACTGAGTTGCAAGTTCAAAGTAACTGTTATCGTCGAGCGTTTTGCTTATCATCATAGCACCCTCAAGCAAGCTCACTGTTTGAATAGCCGCTTTAGTAGGGTTGAGTTCACCATTAGCTAAATGCGCAGCGCTAAGCCATGTTAAATTTTGATTAAAAAAGCGTTTTACTTCAAGGCGTACTTTATCTGGAAGGCTATCGCTTTCGGCTCCTAGCAAACCACATAAACACATTTTACGATCGGTTACTAATGCACTTCTAAAAAGCTGAGTGTACACATCAATAGGATTTTTACCGCTTGCTTTAAGCTCGTTTGGCTCGCCTAACGCAGCTAAAAAAGAATTAGTATATTGATGAGCAAGCTCAGCACCTAAATCGGCCTTAGTCGGAAAGTGATAGTGCACACTGGCGCTCTTAATTCCAACTTCGCTTGCGAGCTCTCTAAAACTAAAATTACTGTACCCGCCAAGGCGCACCTTGTTTTCAGCTGCTTTTAATAACGCTTCTTTTTTACTCACTTTTAATATTTTCCTATCTACAGTAATACCAATTTTATTAAAACATGATCATTGTATCGCATTAAACAACTCACTAACTGCGTTAAAAATTATTCATATAGAATAACTAGATGTCATAATTTTCGCCTTGTTATTGCGCTATTTTCTTAGCGCAATAATAGATCACTTATTTAATGCAATTGGAATAGCAAAATTATCGACCAGTAGGTAGTTATTTACAAGCGTTTTTATTTTTAAGCAACCCCCTAATTTTATTATGAATTAAGTTAAATCCTATAAATCAGAAAAATTTAAACGTTGACTTAAATTTAGTTTAATACTATAAATTACCTACCGGTAGGTAGGTTGCTGCCATTAATTCACTTTTAAACAATAAAGATAGAGATTGCTATGAAAATTTATGATGTAGAAAACTTTCCAAACCCACTTCGTGTTCGTATCGCTTTAGCTGAAAAAAATGCCACTGCAAATGTTGAGTTTGTACCTGTTGATTTATTAAATGGTGAGCACAGAACAGAAGCCTTCTTAGCTAAAAATCCATTAGCAGGTGTGCCCGTATTAGAGCTAGATGACGGCACGTTTATATCAGAAAGTACCGCTATTACTGAGTATATTGATACCGCATTTGAAGGCCCATCTTTAATGGGTGAAACCGCAAAAGAGCGTGCAGTAATTAACATGATGCAAAAACGCGCAGAATCTATGGTGCTTGACGCTGTGGCAACTTACTTTCATCATGCAACTGATGGTTTAGGTCCAGAGCTTGAAACGTATCAAAATGTGGCGTGGGGTGAAAAACAAGGCGAAAAGGCACGCCAAGGGTTTAGCTATTTTAATGATGTATTAGCGCAATCAGCATTTGTTGGTGGTGAGCAGTTTAGTATTGCTGATATTACATTGTATGCTGGGCTGGTATTTGCTGGATTTGCACAAATAGCAATCCCAAATGAGTTAACCCATTTAGTAGCATGGCAAGAAAAAGTAGCAAAACGCCCAAGTGTTGCTGCTTAATTTACTTGTTTTAGGTTAGGGTTTAAGTAAAACACCGGTTAGGAGCCAAATATGAAAATTGCTGCCGATTTTAGTAAGCGAGTTGTAGTACATAGCGAAACACTCCCGTGGGTTGCATCGCCAATGGCGGGCGTTGATAGACGAGCGCTGGATCGGGTGGGCGACGAAGTTGCTCGCGCAACAACTATTGTTCGTTATGCACCGGGCAGTGAATTTTCACCACATGTACATACAGGTGGTGAGGAGTTTGTTGTGCTAGAAGGTGTATTTCAAGATGAGCATGGCGATTTTCCGGCAGGTTCCTATATCCGTAACCCTCCGCAATCAAAGCATAAACCGGGATCTGAAAACGGCTGCGTTATATTTGTAAAGTTATGGCAGTTTCAGCCAGAGGATCGAACGCATGTGCGTTTGCAAACAGACTTGATGCAAAGTACGGTGCATCCACATTTTAAAAATGTAGCCGTAACACCTTTATATAAAGACGACTTTGAAGACGTAAGCTTATTACACTTTGAGCCTAATGCCGACATGGTTATAAACGCAAAAGGTGGAGCAGAGCTTCTAGTACTTGAGGGCTCGTTTGACGAGCAAGCCGATACCCTTGTAAAAAACAGTTGGTTAAGAGTGCCTATTAATAGCACTATTAATGTTAAAGCGGGAAGTAACGGTGCAAAGGTATGGCTTAAAACAGGCCATTTAACTGATGTAGAAAACCAGATCTCTCGTGTACAAAACGCATAATTGAGTAGTTTATTTAAGATTATTTATTGATCTAGTTCAGGGCTATTTATTGATTTAGTTCAGGACTAATTAACTTTAGAAGGTGTATTTTTGTTACTTACTATTTAAGGAGAGTGGCAATGGTACACACAATACATGGTTTATCTATTGGTCTTGAACGTGCAGGACGAGAGTTTTTTTTAAAACTTAAAGCCGTTGGTACACTTACTCACGACGACTATAAAATAATCACCCCAATGATAAATTCAGCACTTAGCGAAGTTAATCATCCTGTAGTAAATGTTTTAATAGATGGTAGTGAACTTGAAGGCTGGGAACTACGCGCAGCGTGGGACGACCTCAAGTTAGGTGTTAAGCACTCTAAAGAATTTAAAAAAGTAGCTATTTACGGTAATAAAGAGTGGCAAGCGCGAATGGCGAAAATAGGTAACTGGTTTATATCGGGTGAGGTTCAATACTTTGAAAATGCTACCGCAGCCATAGATTGGCTAGACGAATAGCCTGATTGAAAACTTAAATTAAAGCACTCTTATAGAGTGCTTTTTTGCTTTATGGATAACGTTATTTGATGAATTACTATAACTGGCGCGGGCCATATAGCTATAATCGAATGCTTGCCCCTGCTGTAGCAGAAGACAAACTTAACTTACTGTCCGGAATTAGTTGACCACAACAGTCTTGTTTTGTAGTAAGAGCGCTAATGACTTATTTTAATGGATGAAATGAAATAACCCGGCGATAAAAGATAAATTATTAATCTTAAATTAAATTTAATGGCACCGTTTTGTATATTTCATTAGGGTGGCAGTCTAGTTCAGTAAAAAGATGAACGCTTAGTCCAAAAGTAAATTTAGTGATTCGGCTTTGTCTATTTAATTATAGCAATTAAAGTGGTTCTCTTGTTTAATTATTCCGCATAATAGAAATATAAAATGTTTGAGTAAATACTTAATTCAGGGATAAAAATGAAAATTATAATCAAAAAAATGTCATACCTTGTATTATGTGTATTGCTAACAAGCGGTTGCACTACCGCTAGTCCTAGTAGATTAGGGCCTTATGTAACGCCTGCGTTGTATAGTATTGAAACCCCATACACTATTAGTAAAGTGAGATCAGCTAATCGCAAATCTGGCTCATACATCGTAGGCTCAAGTTACGAGGGGACTTTATTTGCAGTAGATTATGACGGTAAAGTTTTATGGGAAAATAAATTGTCTGGTTTTATGAACCATGATGTTTGGACACAAGATATTACCGGTGATGGTAATGATGAAATATTGACCGCTAATGCAGATGGTCATGTGTATTGTTTATCCGACAAAGGTAAATTGAAATGGTCATTTAAAATTAATGATGCACCTATGTACTCTGTTACTGCTATAAAAAAAGATAATACTTCATATGTGGTCGCCGGTGGTTTTGATAATAATTTTTATTATTTAGACACTCAAGGTAAGTTAATAAAAACCATTGCATCTTCAACTTATTCAATTGAAAAATCGCGCCCAAACAAAGCAACCAAAGATAACCCTCAGGCGCGCTCTCAACCAGCTAAACGTCACTCAATCAACTTTTTAAGAGCACTTAAACAAGCCGACGGTAGTGATGTTTTAGCGGTGCTAGGTGTTGTTAATTCAATGCAAGGATCTGGCGCTATATATTTATTTAAACCACTCGTAGATAAGCCATTTATTGCTGACCCATTAAAAGCGATGCGCTCACCCATTGGTGATATACGTGTAGTAGATATTGATGACGACGCAAATCAAGAGGTGCTTTTGGGCAGCACTAAAATGAAAAACCAAAGCATCGCCTTATATGATCCTAAAACAAAGTCTGAAACCGTTATTCCATTAAAAACAATATCACCTATATTCGGTAAGTTTGGTTATCGAATAGCTCAAACCGAACTAGTTGAATATCAAGGTGAAAAAAGTATATTTATCCTTTACGGTAATAGTTTAACTATTATTCCTGCCACTATGAAAAAAGCTAAAACTAAAGCTAATGTGGTTACAGGAAAGTATTCGTATAACGATATGTGGAAAGACCCTGCAACAAATAAAATTATTTTAGCCAGTAGTCAAAGTGGTGGTAGCAGCATTCACGTTTTAGATATTGCGAAAAAAGGATGGGATAATCAATTTAAAAACTTAAACCCTCCTGGAAAAATTGCTGCTATTTTGAATAATATTGACAAGGTAAACCAGCAGTTAACGCATTACCAAGAAACGACATATAAACATAAACCATTACCTGTATATTTAATGTCTGATATAAATAAGACATCAAAGAAAGTGGTTAAACACATCACGAATGAATACGATAGCCCTATATTTCTTGATTCAGGCAACCTGGGTACTGAAAATTGGGATCGTTCTGCAATACCGAACAAGGTTTATCAAAATAAACGTGACCGAAGAAAAAAATATGATTTATCGCAAGCCGAAATATTAGAAAAAGCCAAACAACTCTACAGTGGTGATGTTGGTGCAGCCTATTGGGGCGGTCATGGTAACGATCCATACTACCGTAGTTTAGATACTCATATTAAAACCTTAAAAGTAGCCAATGGGAAAAAATCTGTTTTAATTTTTCCTGAAGTGGCTCACTACGATAAAGATTTTGAAATAATGTTAGAAGATTTTATGTTTCCTTTAGCGGAGGCGGCACAAAAACTCAACGGCAACTTGTTTTTAAGGAACAAGCACACGTTCTGGCAATCAATGGTTTATAAAAAAGGGTGGTCAAGGCTAATTTCCGGTGAATTTGCCGATGTTTTTGTACCTGCAATGGAAGAAACTACTGATAAATCGATGGAATTAAGCATTGCCGGTAGAGTCGGTTTGTGGGCTAGTGGTTCGGTTAACAGTTGGGGAGCGCGTTTAGCTCGAGACAACACAAGTTATGATCGATTAAGACAAAATTCGCATCAAATGTTGCCTAATCATGCTCTGCGACAGTACATCTATAGTGCAGCTAATGGCGCGACTTATATTAATAATTTTCCTGTTGACCAAACACACATGAAAACCTTTTGGGATTTAATTGGCAAAGGCGCGTTGTACATACCTAAACCTAATGAAATTTTAAGCTATTCACCTGTAAATATTGGCATGTTGCCACCAGATAACCATTATTTAGATGAAGGGAATAATGTTAAAACAACGTCGCTGTATGATCAAAAGGTCGAAGATGAAAATCCAATGGTATTCAGCCGACTAAATGGCTCATGGCCTGGTGCTCCTGTGACTGAGTGGGATTTTTCACGTTATGCCGCAGGTGTTAAAGAAAGGCGTTTGGGTTTCTTACCTCAATACCCAAACGGTTTAGTGTTAATTACACCACCACAAAAGGGCGTATTCGCTGATGATAAAGCAGCTAGAGGTGCTTTAGTTGATCATTTACACCCTATTTATAAAAACATTATGCAAGAGTACTTAACTGACGGTAGGGAGTATGTTTCTGCAGATGGAAAACAACATTTTTCAGCAAAAGAGTTTTATAAAACGATAGAAAAAAGTATTAAAGAGAAATCAGCGTTATTACCAATTACCGTTAAAGGAAATGTTGCCTGGGTTGTTGCGCAAACATCCCCTACTAATTTACGTTTAACCTTGATTGACGGCGGTTATATTAATCCACAAACAGCACTAGCTGAGGTAACCTTTAACACTATATCGCCTAAAAAAATTAAAGATATTTTGTCAGGGGATGAGTTTAAAATCACAAATGGGAAGATTAATGTTCAGTTACCTACAGGTGGGTTTAGGTTTTTAGATATCACTTTAGAAAAACGATTATAGAAAAATGGGTGCAATAAAAGAAACCGTATATTTTGGAGCTTACAAAATATAGTACTATAAAATTAATTACTCTGATTAAAGTTTACGTGATAAAGAAACCTTAATGTATATAAAATATTACTTATAGTGCGCTGCTATTTTAGAGCGCGCTGACCTTTGGTTTTTTCTAGGGAAGATGCTCCTTTGTTACCTACACGGATGTCATAGTTAAGTACTTAAGAAAAATGTTAAGTACAGCCTTAATAATTTGGCTCAGGTCTTTCTTTTTGCCTTTAGTGTTTATAAATAATGAATCACACAAAAAGCTGAGCTATGTAGACAAAATGAAAGTAAAAATAGACAGACCAATTGCTCGACAACAGCTGTTTATTAAAGAAAGCCAAATGACTTGACCGTATAGAGCCTACTTTTCTTCAAATAGAAAGCGGAATATTACAGTGATTTAAGGCATGAATAAATTGACCTTACGGGGCCTGGTGAAAGTGAATGCCTTTAATTTATTGTGCGGCAGCTGTATTACCTTGTTCATAATATAGAAAAGCTGCAAAATACGATACATTAAGAAGGGGAAGCCCTTTTAACCTAAATTTAAGCTACTCAAGCACTCTTAATCCCTTCCAAAACGCCAATTAAAACAATATCAAATACTTCTATATTCTGCGTAAAAATACAGTAATCAATTGAACCAAAATAGGAACTCAGCTATGGTTTATTAATCAATAAAAACAAATAAAAAAACGAGTTAATCTACAGGCTCGTTATATTTACAGGAGGTAACTTGAGAGAGAGGCATCCCGTTTGGGAAGTATATGACTTGCTACGAACAGCAAAGTTGAATGAGAAATACTTTGGATACAGGCTCCAAAAGTATGTACGAATTAACAATTTAATGGAGTTTACTATCGCTGCAACAGCCTCGACATCTGCTATAGCTGGCTTAACTTTGTGGAGTGACGGTCTGGGTGGTGTTTTTTGGCAAGTATTTTTGGTCATTTCGGCGGTTATATCTGTTGCGAAACCAATCTTAGGTATAACCAAAAGAGTGCGTCTATATGAAGAAGTACTTAGCGAATATCGAGTTTTATCATATGAGTTGATACAGCTAAAAGTGAGTATCAGTACGACTAGGGAATACAATGAAACTCACGAAATTAAGTTCAATGAAATTATGGAAAAACAAGCGACTTTAGTCAGTAAGTCTCCTGAAAGCACTGAAAAAAAAGCAGTAAAAACAAAATGTATCGATGAAGTTCTCAAAGCATATCCACCTGAAAGCTTCTTTGTTCCAAAAGGTATCTGAGATGTCAAAAAAAGAAAGTAACGACGTAGGTAAAGGCTCTACGAAAGGTAGCGATAAAGACGGTGTTGGGCGAGGTAAAGCATCTCGTGGTGATTCAGGTAAGGGTCCGTGGCGGGGTACTCCTAGTGGTAAGGGGCGCAGTCAGGGAAAGGGCTCTGATGACAAACCTATGATACATGTTGAACCTGATAACCCATGGCCAAGAAAATAAACATAGCAAACTGTTTAAGAGTGATTCACAACACGCGGCATTTTTACTATCCGTTGGTTTTAGTGGTTAAGGTGTTATGCGGCGGCATCGGTATTGCGTTGCTCACACCTTAACTCGGCGTTGAGGCTGTAGAATTACTCTTTCTAGGAACGTATCTTACTATATTTAATTGATTGTTTTTTTAACCTTTAATCCATCTATTCGCTATGATCTAATAGATATTATTCACCTATGGTAAACCGTTATGGCACTTTCTTTGGGTGAGAAGTTAAGCCTGACTTATCCTGTCAAAATAAATTCATTCCTATCAATTTCGCTGAGCAAATTCTGCCGGGAACCTTTGAATATGCCCTTTGTTATATCATCGAAAATAAGCTCGATTTATCGGGATTTGACGCGTGGTATAACAACAACAAAACGGGCACGGCGGCGTATCCGCCTTCGGTAATGCTAAAATTATTTTATTGGGCTATGCGTATGGTTTTATCAGTAGTCGCCGAATAAAATCAAACTAGACACTCATCATAAACCTTGCTCTTTTAGTCTAAATAAAAGCCACTTAAACACCCGTAATCCATTCCCAAATGCTAATTAAAACAACATTAAACTCTTTTTTATATGCTGGGTAAAAGTAGAGCAATAGATTGAACCAAAATAGGAACTCAGCTATGGTTTGTTTATTAATAAAAAATAAAAAACGAGTTAATCTATAGGCTCGTTATATGGCTTTCACTGTACTGGAGATAAAATGGAAATTGTTTATCTAGCTGATCATGAAGATCAAATTCCTAAAGTAGCTGAATGGTATTTTGAAGAATGGGGGCACCTTCTCGAAAACCCCTTAGATAATATATTTGTTTCAAGACTCCAGTCTTGCCTTAATAAAACTAAGTTTCCATTGGTCATTTTAGCGATAGATGGCGAAGAACTTTTAGGTGCTGCACAAATAAAGCTTAATCAAATGTCCATTTATCCAAATAAAGAGCTTTGGTTGGCGGGTATATATGTTGAACCTAAATATCGAGGTAATAACGTTGCAGCAAGCCTTATTAAAAGAATTCAAGAGATTGCGATTACATTAAGAGTAGAAACCCTGCACTTACAGACAGAAGACCTATCGGGGGGGTTATATGCAAAGCTGGGCTGGAAACCAGATGAATGCGTTAATTTTCGTAATATCGACGTAATGGTTATGTCAAAAAGGTTGAATGCATAGCCACATAACAACACTAAATACGGATTTTTATGACTATAAAAACAAAAATAATCAACTATGTATTACTCCCAACTTTACTATTATCCTCTGTTGCAAATGCTGAACAAAAGCCCGTTATACCCACTACATTTGAGCAGTGGCGCAGCATAACAGAGCGAGATATTGAGGCCGCTTATAGTATTACTGCACAAAATCACCCGGGTATGTTTGATGTTAATAACCCAACTTTCCCTGGTTTATTAAAACAAGCAAAAGCAGAGGCACTTGCACTCTCGTCACAAGCGAGCGGTCCGCAAGTTCATGTAGCGGCAATTGCACGCTTTAGCACTATGTTACAAGATGGTCATGCTGGTGCGTTTTCAAGCGTAGATAGACCCGCGCGCCGCTGGCCAGGCTTTAGTGCTGTTTGGCGAGGTGATGCGCTAAAAGTGTATTACAGCGAAGCCAGCAATATTAGCAAAGGCGAGGTTGTAAGCCAATGTGATAGGCAAAGCACTGATACCTTAATGCGTGAGAGAATATTTAAGTTTCATGGTGAAGTGGCACAACCTGGGCACTGGTGGCAGCAAGGTTGGCGGTTACTAATTGACGAGGGTAATCCATTTTTAACTCCCCTAAAAGAATGCGAATTTGTTAAAGCCAATGGTGATACCTATACACAAGCACTAAATTGGTCAGTAAAGCCTAAGTCAGCAAGTAAGCATTTAGAAAATGCTTATAACGATGATGAACTCCCCATTGATTTAACGTGGCCTGAAAAAAACATTGGTTGGATTGCTATGCCTAGCTTTTCATCAACCGATAAACAAACTGCTGCCTACAATAAAGTGTTTGAAAAAATACAACAGCAACGTAGCAAGTTACTTACTGCAAAAGCCGTGGTATTAGATTTGCGCCATAACTAAGGTGGTTCATCTTATTGGAGCTCACAAATAGCAAAAGGATTATGGGGCCAAAAAGTAGTAGAGCAAAAAGCAAATAATACTTCTCAAAACACGCAAGTATGGTGGAGAGCATCAAAAGATAATACTGACTATGTAGAGTCTTTATTTAGCGTTGTAAAAGATCAACCCGAAGTACTGAAAACTCTTAAAACCGTCGCTGCTGGCATGGCTCTATCACTTGAAAATGATGCCCCGTTTTATGTAGAAGAAAAGACTAATACGCTAAATAACATACCACATACACCTTTAGTGAGTGACTTTAAAACCAAGGTGTTTGTTATTGTTCCGCCGCAATGTGCTAGTGCTTGTTTAGATGCACTTGATAAGTTTAAGCTTTTTGAAAATACAACGTTATTTGGTGCACCAAGTAGTGCTGATTCTATGTATATGGAGGTACGTTTAGCTGATTTACCTTCAGGCTTAGGCAAAGTTATTGTACCTAACAAAGTATACGTAAACAGAGCGCGAGGGGCAGGGGATTTTTACAAACCCGATGTGGCGTATAACGGCCTTGATTGGACAACCAATGTGTTGCTTGAGCAAATAAAAACGCTATAAAAAAAGCCGCTTGTTGTAACAAGCGGCTTAACCTTCTAACTAGGAAATAGTTTAGAACGTGTAACGAGCACCAATTGAGTAACGAGGACCGTATTGATTAGCAAATAAGAATTGCTCTTCGTAACGTCCGTAACCTTCTTCGGTGGCATTATTTAAGTTTATGCCATCAAAAAATACCGTTACGTTTTCGTTTACATCGTAGTTAACGCTCATATCCCATTGGCCATACGCTTTAGCATATTGCGGAGGCGCATCAGCTGAACCTTGCGCTTGGCCTACACCAATTAAGTACGCGTCGCGCCATGCGTAAGTAATTTTAACTGATAGGCCGTCTTTTTCGTAAAAGCCTTGGAAGTTAGCTGAGTCACTTAAGCCTGTAAGTGGTGCTTGTTGATCAAGGCTTTCGCTATCAAATTCAACGTCGCCATCTACAAATGTTGCGTTAACACCAATACCAAAACCGGTTTCACCAATTAAGTGCTGAACAGCTACTTCAAAACCATCTACCGATTTACTGTCGGTGTTTTGTGGTTGGCTAATATTCCATGTTATTAGCGGATCGTCGCTGTTTGGTTCAATAACGCCATTTGCATTGCCGTAACCGCTGGCAATCATTTGTGCAAAAATAGCGTCGGTTGTTGCTTGCTCGTCACGTGATTCAATATCGCTTACGGCTTGTAAGTAACGAGGGCCGTTTAAAATATCGTGCAAGCCATCAATAGTGGTTTGCGTAATGGTGGTTTGAATAAAGTTATCAACATCTTTTTTAAAGTAACCAACAGATGCGTAGCTGCCTTCTGCGTAGTAATACTCAAGTGATAAATCAAGGTTTGTTGATTCAAACGGTAATAAGTTTGTATTACCTTGGCCACCTGTACGAGAACCTGGTTTTGGGCTGCCTGTTAAACTACGACCACCGGCTAGATTACCTAGTGGTGCACGCGACATTGTTTTACCCCAAGATACGCGGGCTACTACGTCTTCAGTTAAATCAACACTTACGTCGATTGAAGGCAGTAAAACATCGTAATCACCTTGTTGCTCTAAGAAGTTATCATCGCCGCCAGCAGCGTATTGCATGATCCACTCTGAAGCGCTGATCCAATTAACTTGATCTTCAACGCGTTGGCGCACAGTACTTGTTACGTCTGTTTGCTCATAGCGTAGGCCTGCATTTACTTTTACGTAGTAGTTACTTACGTCAAATTCCCAGCTTGATTGAACATAAAAGCTATTAGTGATTTCTTCTACGTAGCTCTCGCTATCTATTCCGTCTGCGTATGCATTAGCTGTATATGCATCGCCACCCGTTACATCAGCCGTTAAATACGCAATTTGGCGCGCAACAGCTTCGTCAAAGTCATAGGTATAGTAGTAACCAGGTTGTAAGTCGCTGCCGCCGCCATCAAACTGATCTAAAAGGCCTGATGTATCGTTGCGGGTAAACATACTATCTGGGAATATTTCTGTATACGATGGGTTAAAGCCTGGACCACCTACTAAACCACTCCACGCGGTGTAACCACCGGTGTTTTGTTCTGTACGTGATGCGCCAAATTTAACTTTAACTAAACCAATGTCATAGCTTTCGTTATACCATGTCGTATGCAGCTGTAATTGTTCAATGTTTGATTCACCTGGTGAATGAATAAACTGACTAAAGTTTGAATCAATTTCGCCAGGCGTTAATTCACTTGTGCCATTTAACCAATTAACTTGTGCACTGGGTACTTCGCCCGTACGGTAATCATAAATTTTATTAGCTAGCTGATCAGAACCTAAAATTACTTGGCCGGCACTTCCCAGCCCGTTGTCGGCGCCGTTATCAGTTTCGTTTTTAGAGTCGTGGTAATCAAGCTCTACGTGCCACGTGTCGTTAATTTCCCAATCTAGATTTAAACCTAGAGAGCGCGCTTTTACTTCTGTAGTACCTTTATTAGCTGTGAATGATGCATCGTTACCGCTAATATCAGCATAAACAGCTGTACCATTTTCATCTAGTTCGTAGCCATTAATATTGCTACCAAAGTCGTTCCAAATACCCCAACCAATACTTTGAGAACCTGTTACAGCTTTACTTGCGGTGTAATCAAGTGTTGCTACAAAGCCATCTACCGGTGCAAACTGAAAAGTAACTTGTCCGTTCGTACGTTCACGTTCTACATCTTCAATAGAGTAGTTCATGTCTTTAGGGAGGTAGTAGTTACCTGATGTATCTGTACGGTTATCAACAACGTTGCTGCTATCTAAATCAGGTAGGTCTACGTTTGCTTGCCAGCCTTGAATATTGGCACTTTGTTTTTGAAAGTCACGCTCTTGGTGCGAAAACGAAAAACCAAAACCAAAAGTGTCATCTACAAAAGTATTGCTGTAAACAGTAGAAAACTCTGGTGTTACGTCATCGCCAGCTTCGTTTGACGAGTCGTGGTTTGCTTTAACGGTTGCTGAAAAGTTCTGACCCGGCTTTTGAAAAGGGCGCGCAGTAGAAATATTAACTGTTGCACCTAAGCCACCGCTTGGCACGTCTGCACGTGCAGTTTTAAATACTTCAAGCGCGCTTACACCTTCAGAGGCGATGTTTTCAAGGTTATACGAACGTGTATAACCTGTGCCCGGCATTTGGCGGCCATTTAAGGTAATTAAGTTAAACTCAGGGCCAAAACCACGTACTGTAATTTGGCTACCTTCACCGTTTGCACGGCTCACCGATACGCCGGTAATACGTTGTAATGATTCTGCTAAGTTGGTATCTGGGAATTTACCCATTTCTTCAGATGAAATGGCATCTACAATGCCAGAAGAGTCGCGTTTCATATCCATAGAACGAATAAGTGAACCACGAATACCTTTTACTTCAATAACTTCTACATCAGATGAAACGCTTGTTTCTGCTTCTGCCGCAATAGCTGTGTTTAATGTGCTCGCAGCAATGATGAGAGACACAGAAGCCGCAAGTTGGCTCTTTTTAAAATTGAATGTGTTCATAATAGCTCTGCTTTATAAAATGTTGTTGTGTAGCAATAGGCGCTAAGCGCCTATTGGTGTGTGTTTTATGGATTTGCAATAATCACGTTGTCTATACGGTAAAGCGCGCCATCGCCCATGTCCCAGCTAGGAAAAACCATAATTACGTTTAATGCGCTAATGTCTAAGCCGGCATCAAATAATTGCTGAAGAGGGAAGGTGTATGTTTGCCATTCGCCCGTTACAGGTACTTGGCCTTCAACACTGCTAGATAAAGCAAGCTCTACGGCACTCGATGTACCAATTGATTCAATTTTAAATAGCCATTGTGCGTCAATATCTGAAGGCGCAGAGACTAGTTTCATATCAAATTGAACTACACCATTTTCAAGTATTGCAGAGGCATCGAACGATACGTCTTCATCAGCAATAAAGCCCATTACTGTAGCAATAGAACCAATGCTAAATTGCGCTACTGCGCCATGCGCGTCATCATCGGTTTCTGTTGTTGGTGTAGAGCCACCACAACAATCCCAAATACTCCACTGATCGGCAGGTGCATCTTTAAATACAGTAAGCTCACCCGTTGCAGCTGGCGCTGCATTTGGATTATAAATCTTAACGTTATCTACACGGTAAACAGAGCCTTCACCTGCACCCCACGCTGGGAAAATCATTAGTACATCTATAGTACTTACATCTAAGCCAGCAGCTGCAAGATCAGACAGCTTAAACGTATATGTTTGCCACTCGCCAGTAACTGGCGCTACGCCTTCAACACTTGCCGTTAATTCAAGCTCTACTGCAGAGTCACCTTCGTTTGATTCAACTTTAAATAACCACGGTGTTGCTGGGTCGCTCGGTGCAGATGTTACTTTTAAATCAAATTGAATAACGCCTTCATCTAAAATGCTACTAGCATCAAACGATTCACCTGCGCCACCTAACGATGTACGGCTATTAAAGCCCATTACAGTAGGCTCTGCACCAATGCTAAATTCTGCGGTTAAACCATGCTCTTCATCATCCATAGCTTCAACAGGGGTTGAGCCACCACAACAATCCCACATTGGCCATGCTAGATTTTGCTCATCAGTAAAAATAGTAAGCTCAGGTGATACGCCTAAGTTATCTTGAGTAATCTCAACATCGTCAATTAAATAAACAGCGCCTTCACCTGCGCCCCATGCTGGAAACACCATGATCACATCAATTGCACTAATATCTAAATTTGCAGCATCTAGATCTTTTAATAAAAATGTATAAGTTTGCCATTGGCCAACAACAGGACTTACGCCTTCAATGCTATCTGTAATCGGCATTTCTAATGCGCTAGAACCTTCATTACTTTCAAGTTTTACAAGCCAAGCTGCATCAGCAGTGCCTGGTGCATTTGTTACTTTCATTTTAAAACGAACGTAACCTTCATCCAGCATTGGAGAAGCATCAAACGGGCTGGCTTTTCCTTCTTCGTCAGTAATAAAAATCTCACGGCTAATAAAGCCCATTACAGTGGGTTCTGCACCTACTACAAATTCAACTACATCACCTTGGGTTTCATCTGCAACAATAGCGGGAGTAGATCCTCCACAACAATCCCATGCAGGCCAATTTGGATTAAATGACTCACCAAAAATAGTCAGTGGTGTTGCAATGCCTGTCGAAGGTGGGCTAGGAATTGGTGCATCGCCTTCAAGCAATGCATCTTCTAGGCTATTGTAACCCGGGCGAATAGTTTCACAGCCTTTACCTGTTTCAGGGTTTGATGCACATTGATAAACACGTACGTAATCAATAGCAAAGGTTTGGCCGTTTTCAAATGCGCTAGCATCTATACCTAGATCATTAACGTTTTCAGGCCAGTCGCCGCCTACTGCTAGGTTTAGCAATAAGTGAAAGTCTTTATCAAATGGTGCGCTATCCCAGTGAGTTTCAAGCTCGCCAGAACCTTGCTCAAAATATTCTGCAAACCAGCCACGGTGTTTTAGACCTACAGCCTCGTCACTTGCATTAGTACGAACTTCTGATTGACGCTGAGTTGCATAAAGGTAACCGTCTACGTACCAGCGAATTTCACCTTCTTGCCATTCAACAGCATACGTGTGGAAATCATCTGCCGGGTTAGTATTTTCAGGGAATTTAAATTCTTTGCCCGTAGAGCTGTTATCTGGCCACGCGCGTCCGTAATGAAGTGTGCCGTGGATGCTTGACTCTATTCCACCGTCTTCATCCGGTGTTTTAAGATTTACTGATTCTAAAACATCTATTTCGCCAGAACGAGGCCAAGTGCCATAAACTTCATCTGTTGGCAGCATCCAAAATGCTGGCCAGCTACCTTGTCCTGATGGAAGTTTGGCGCGCACTTCAAAGCGACCATACGTAAAGTCAGCGTTGTAACGCGTATTTAAGCGTGCTGAAGTATAAGGTTTTTCTGCACCTTCTTCAGCGGGTAGGGCAACAATGTTTAACACACCGTCTGCAATAAATGCATTTTGCTCGCTGTCGGTGTAACACTGTTTCTCGTTGTTACCACCGCCATTGCAGTTTAATTCATAGTTCCATTTGTTTGTATCAATGGCTGAGCCTTCAAACTCGTCGCTCCAAACCATTTGCCAATCTGATACTGGTTCAGAGGCATCTACATTTTCAAAATTTGATTTAGTGGCAGAGTCGCCACCACAGCCAGCTAACGTAACTAAAGAGATAGCGGCAAGTAAACGTGTAATGTGCGTTGTTTCAATGTTCATAACTGAACCCCGGTTTCAACAGATTATTGTCAGATTAATTGTTTTACGATCTATGTATTTTTGTGTTGTAAGCGCTTACATTTGTAAATGCGTTTTGTAAGCGCTTACAAATGATATTGTGGAGTACGCAAATGGTCAACATATTTGTTTATTTTATTTACAATTAGTTTACGGTAAGACCAGTTGCAGGACTGAAAAATACATAAATACGAGGAGCGTAAGCAGTTTACTTATTTACATATGTATTGCTAAACAGTTTATAGTAAAGCATTTTTATTATTTTATATTTGAAAAACACACACCTATATTTAAAAACGATAATTAAAAGGTATATTGATAAATATCACCTTGAATGGTTTTTAGGCGTACCCAGAATATATGTTGCTGATCAGGTGCCACTGTATATTGGTGAACAAAACCATCAGGTTTTGGCATGATCAAATTCTCTTTTTGAGTATTGATATTAAAAGTCCAAATTCCCGTTGCTTCTCGATAAAAGTATAATTGGTGGTCAATAAGTTGCCAGTTTAGCCAGTTGATTCGATTGAAGTTTTTAATAACAAGTTCTTCACTTGTTGTTGTTAAATTTTTACGCCATAAACCATCTACATTAAATTTAGAGTAATAGAGGTATTGATCTACGATTCTGCCGCTATAACCCCCATTTAAAGTTAATTGACTGTGTGTATCGGTACTTCGTTGATACAACCACAGTTGCCATTGTCCAGAAGCGTTTGTGCTATAAATAATGTTATTTTGTGCGTCGTAATTAGCAACATAGCTATTGTGATTTTTAGTAAACACTTTTTGATAGGCATTTTTATTTAAATCTAGTTCAAAAACATCGCCGTGCTTAGTAAATAAAATACGGCTGCCATCATCAGATAGTTCGTAGCGTACAAACTGTAGATCAAAGGGTAAATCGATATCAATTAATTGGGCCTCGTCGTTTTTAACTCTCCAAAAGTGATGGCTTTTGTAACGCGTAGACAAAAAAGTTTGAATGTTTGCCCGCATACGAGGAAGCAGCTCTGTGCGCGCACTTTGCTGCCACACATGTTGACTGCTGTTAATAGTGTTATATTTTACAATTTCGCTTACGACATTAAGGCTACTTACTAATAGCGAGGCATTCAATTTAGCTGGGATAATAGCTAAAGAGTTAATTGTAAAATCTAATTTTTTTATCGAATAATATTCACCACTAGCGGCTTCTAAAGAGAAAATAGTGTTGTTGTTTGCGATAACTAAAGTATTGTTTTTAGAATGCCATACAAGACTTTTTACACGCAGATTAACTACGTATTCGTTTAATTTATCTTCTTCATTTTTAATAATTATTTTTGAGTCGTTTTCGCTTATATAACGAACAATAGCAAGTTGATTACTATGGTTATTGTAGGAGAAATCAAAATCGCCCTTAGTATTATTTTTACTACTTGGATTTGTAATTTGTCTTAATCTACTCGTGTTTATATTATAGCTATATACTTGATATGGATGAGATTTACTAAAACGTTTATTGAAGTAAAATGTATTGTTTTCTCCCCAAGCTAGTGAGGTTGGGAACTCATCACATGAAAATAAAAACTGCTTTTTCTTAGTGTGTACATGATAAGTCGAAATTAAACATTGTTCATCAATGTGTGTTGCATAAACGATATATTCTCCATCAGCACTTATCGTCGCCAACGAATTTGTTAGTACACTGTTTTGAGTATGTGTTTTTGTATCATATAAATAAACCGATTGACGGTCATCCTCATCAAGGTGATGGAACAAAATGAGTCCCCCAGATTGGGTGGCCGAGAGCTTATATTCTCTACCTTGCAAACCAATCAATGGCGCACTAACAAGTGATAATTTATTTGGCGTGATTAAGTTTTCAACTTTGAAGAGTGTGCTAAAAAGGGTAATTAATAGCAGAGTTATAATAATTGCAATAATTGATGCTTTTTTGATATTGCGCATAGGTTTCTTGAATGATGGGCTTTTAAAAGCAACCTTTTGCTCAACAGGCATTTCATCGTGAGAAATATCTGTGTTCGTTACAGTAGCAACTAACCGATACCCATGAGTTGGGACAGTTTCAATAATATTTTCATTAGTTAACGCTGAAAAATGGTTTCTTAATAAAGACACGGTTCGATTGATCGCTCCCTCACCTACAACCCGATTATTCCAGACTTCAACTATGAGTTGGTCGCGAGTGACAATTTTCCCATTAGCTGCTAGTAAAGTAATTAATAAACTGAATACTTTTGGTTCAAGTTTTCTAGTTTGACTGTCATTTTTTAATGTTCGCTGCTCTTCGTCAAAAATAACACCAGAAATATGGACAGCCATAGGGTTCTCTATCATATTGAAATTACATTGCTTTTTAAAACATAACATAAATATAACAAAAACATAAGCGTCAACTATGGCAACAACAAATAAGTATATGATTTGCTACCAACTCATATTTAATGAGAGTAGAGAAGATGCGTACTTATTTATATTTATTATTGAAAATAATGACTGTCACATTATTAATGGCCGGTTGTAATGGTACTAATAAGGATTCGAGTTTAACAAGTACCCAGCCCAAGGGTTTAACTAAAGTTAAATTAAAAAATCGAAGTTATTATGTGGCAACACCACGTAATAACTTTGATACAAAAAAATCTTATAAGCTTTTATTAGCTTTTCATGGTTCTGGGCAGAGCGCTAAAAATATGCAGAGTATGGCTGCGTTTGAATCTGCATCAGAAAATTATATAGTTGTTTACCCACAATCAAAAGTTGAAGAGTGGAATGAAGGATGTGATTGCAATAAACCCCATCGATTAGGCATTAATGATTTGATGTTTGTCGAAAATGTTGTTGATGATGTTAAAGCTAAATACAACATTATTGATGGAGAGCTTTTTGCGGTCGGGTTTTCTCAAGGAGGTTTATTTACACAAAATTTAATGTGTAATAGTAGTTTAAGGTTTGCGGCCATAGCATCAGTTGCCTCGCCTATGTCAGAGCAGCTGTCTCAACGATGCGAGATAGTAAATCACACCAACTACATGATGGTACAAGGCACAAATGATCAGACTTTACCCTTTGAAGGTAAAACTCATTCAAATTTTGGATTAATCCCAAGTAGGCTTGCTATTGAACTAATAGCCAAAGAAAACAGTATTGATTCGGGTGTACAATTAGAAAAAAGTCAGGCAATCGCTAAATATACATTTAAAAATGATAGCTATATCAACCAATTGGTAGCAATTGAAGGAGGTGGGCATAGTTGGGAATTTAGTAGTTTTAACACCACGGATGAATTAATAAGCTTTTTTAATACAGTAAGTAAAACTAAACTCGATACCTACTCAAAATTATATCGCGTTGATCAACAACAAAAAAACGATGTACATGTACGTAGCATGGGCCTTGAACATTCGGGGCCCGCGATTATTCTTTTATCGGGCTTTAATAAAAACTTTCATAGTGACAGTGCTTGGTTTGCTTTACTGCAGCCATTGATAGCAAAAACTCATCGTGTACACGTCATAGAACGCTTTGGAAGCGGTTTTAGTAGCCCTGCTGAGCAACCATCGTATGCTTCTTTTGTGCCTGCATTAGATAAAACGTTAGGACTGCTTAATGAAAAGGAGCTAATTATTGTTAGCTTTGCCAGTGCAAATATTTTGGCTCATTTATGGCAAAATTCACCTGATTCACAATTTGTAACTAGCCTTAACGGTATGGTGTGGATTGACCCCGATGTTTTGCTGCCACACTCTATTAGCTTGTATCAAGATTGGCCCGTATATTGGTATAGAGATGCAGGTGATACCTTAATCACACATATAGAAGAAGGTAATTGGACGCAAAGGACTCGAGATAAATTAACTGATGAACGTACAGCGACCGAAACACTCATCCCTTCACAGTATAAAGCAGAAATGGATTGGCCGTATTTTGATTTAATAAGCCAAAGCCGTACTCAAATTGATAAACAAGTAACACGAGCAAGAGAGATTATGAATTATCATGATGATTTAAATCGTGTTATTAGTGCCGATATAGCCACATCCACTCCAATCTCCGTTATAGATACTGATTTTGAATCGTATGATATTAAAAATGCAGAACCTGACTTCGTCGATAATTTAGTATTATGGCAACAAGAGGGCTCTTTATGGAGCCAGCAAATTAGTGAGCAATCGGGTGGGCAATATATACCTCTAAGTAATAGCGATCATATGGCAGTTTTTCAGCGCCCAGACGATATTTTAAAAGCAATAAAAAATATAAAAAGTAAATAACCTGATGTAATATATTAAATAAGTGAGCTTATGCTCACTTATTTTTAAATGGCATAATCAATAAACCCCACAATGAGGCATTTTGCTTTTGGCTTGGGTATTCTTTTAAGCCAATATTTATATCTGCGTCGGTTTTTTTTGCTTTATCTTTGTAGCTACCAAATAATTTATCCCACCAAATTACACTAAAACCATAGTTTGAGTTAGTTTCACTAACTACTTGGCTGTGGTGAATACGATGCAATATTTGCGTCATTAATATTAAACGCAGTGGTTTTTCTATTGCATTGGGTAGGCGTATATTTGCATGGTTAAATAATGCTAAACCATTAAGTGCTATTTCAAATATTAATACTGCAATAGCAGGTACACCTAAGGCAGTAACTGCAATGAGCTTTATAAGTATGCTAAGTATAATTTCGATAGGATGAAAGCGCAGGCCTGTACTGGTGTCTACGTGTGCATCGGCGTGGTGTACACGGTGCAAACGCCATAAAATAGGTACGTTATGAAATAACCTATGTTGCCAGTAAATGAGTATATCGAGTAATAGCATGCTTAAAACAATAGTTATTACGCTTGGCATGGCGATTTGGTTAAATAAGCCTATGCCGTGTTCTTGATTATAAAGTGCCACGGCAGTTAACCCAATAGGGACCACTAAGCGCGCAATAACTGATGATGCAAACACTAATCCAAAATTAGCAAACCAACGAGTGCTGCTTTTAATGGGAGATGTACGCGCAGGCATACGCGATTCAAGCAGCATCATAATAACTAAAATGCTAAAAAAGCAGCCTAAGCGCCACCATATTTCGTTAGTCATTTATTACCTCAGAATTTGCACTGCTAAGGGTATCTTCAGTTGCTTTGTTAGCACCAGCTTCTTGTTGCTTAAGTGTATGATAACCACCATGTATACGGGTAAAAATGGTTATGCCACACGCAATAGCAAAAATACTCGCCATAATGGCAAAATGCTGCGGCCAAATACAAAATGCAATAAATAGCGCTATTGTTTCAGTACCTTCTGTTAAGCCGTTTAAGTAATAAAAGCTTTTGTATTTAAATTGCGGTTTTTCGAGTTTAAATTTTTCGGCTGCAATCGCAAATGCCAAAAAGCTTGAACCCGTGCCAATAAATGTGGCAAGCAATATAGCGCCTGCAATCGCATTTTGTTCAGGATTTGCCAAAATAAACCCAAGTGGAATAGCCGCGTAAAATAAAAAGTCGAGCGTAATGTCTAAAAAACCACCTGCGCTTGAACTTTGGTTTGCATAGCGTGCTAATGCGCCATCAAGCCCATCTAAAATTCGATTTAAAGCAATGGCCACTAATGCGCCGTACCACATTTCAAACGCCAGTAATGGCACCGCTAATAATCCAACTAAAAAGCCAACTACGGTAAGCTGGTCGGGCGTTATACCGCGCTTGTGCATTAATGCTACAACCGGTGTTAACAGCGGCTTTATTACAGGGGTAATATATTTGTCTAACATGTTTGGTGCCTTATGCGTTTAAAGCTATGTATTAAAATCATGTATTAAAGTGCGCTACTTAGAGTAATGAGTGTGCCATTTGCAGCTTCTGCGTCGCTGTGGTCGTGGGTTACCATTATTGCGGGTAGTTTGTGATCCCGTATTTGGCTAAACACGAGCTCGCGTGTATCAACACGCAGTTGTGTGTCGAGTTTGCTAAAGGGTTCGTCGAGTAAAATGGCTTTAGGTTCGCTCAGCAGCATACGTAATAATGCAACACGGGCTTGTTGTCCGCCAGAGAGGTTATCGGGATGGCGATTGCCCATGTCTTTAAGACCTACTTGCTCAAGTGCGTGTTCTATTTTTTCAAGGCGTTGTTTTTTATTACCTTTGGGCATTGCAAAGGCAATGTTACCAGCAACCGTTAAATGCGAAAACAATAAAGCGTCTTGATAAAGCACTCCAATATGGCGCAAGTGTGGAGGGGTGTTATCGATATTTTGACCGTTAAGCCATACTTCACCATTGGCCTTAAAGCTACTTGGTAAAGTACCTGTAAGCCAATTTAATAAGCTTGATTTACCACTGCCTGAAGGGCCCATAATAGTTAGAATTTCACCGCCATTAACTTGCTCATTTAAGCTAAGTAGCAACTCATTTTGGCGATAAAGCTGACAATTTTTAATCTGTAATGATGACTGCATTAAAAAAACCTTAACCCTGATAATGTTAAACATGGGTGCTTTAAATTTGCGCACTTTTAAATACGTGCGCTTTTGAAAAAGTATTTAGGTAAACCCCATGCCAATATAAATCCAATAAGTGGCAACGCCATTTGCATAATAGCGTACACGGCACTGGTGCGTCTGCTTGCGCCATTGGCAAGCGTAACGGCTTCGGTTGTTATTGTGGCTATTCGCCCGCCGCCAGCTAAAAGCGTGGGTAGGTATTGCCCAAAACTAATGGCTAAGCCCAGTGCGGCTGCAATTAAAATAGGAGCAAACAACTGAGGTAGTTTTACTTTAAAAAACACCTTGCATGGCGCTGCACCTAGGCTTGCTGCAACATGAGAAAAACGAGGATCTAAGCGCCTATAGCTGCTCGCAAGTGACAAAAACACATAAGGCAACACAAACAGTAAATGAGTAAGTACTACATTAAAAAATGCGGCTTGGTTATTCACTAGTTGTTGTATCCATACTAGCCCAAACAAAAAGGCAATACTGGGTACTAATAACGGTAAGTAAATAATTAAACTGGTAAAGCGAGAAATAGGCTTGTCACTTAATTGCTCTGATTCTAAGCACAATAAAGTAAGGATAATGGCAAATAGTGTGGTTACTAAACCAATTGCTAGCGTATTAAAAAGTGGGCTGCTCATTTGCATTAGCGCACTTTTAAAATGCAGTAGCGTAAATTGTTCAGGCATTGCATCTGGAAAGCGCCAAAAGCCGGCAACCGACCACATAACTAAACCAATAAGTGACAACAGTATAAAGCTAATTACTAATGCGGTGAGTACTACCGTTATTTTTTGCCAATAAAATCCTCCGTATTCACGCACTCCGTTAGTAAGAGAGTCACCAAATAACACTTTTACAGCCTTTTCTGCGCCAAGCCAAAGCGCTAACAACCCGCCTGTAACAGCCAGTTGTAATAAAGCACCTGCTGAGGCTTTAATTCGCAGGTTTAAATCAACATCGTTAAACCAATGCATGATAGCTACAGCGAGTGTTGGCGGTGTATTTGGGCCTAAAATAAGTGGCATTTCTACACTGGCACTGGCATAAGCCAATACGGCTAAAAGCGGTAAACGCAGTAGCGGATAAAGACTGGGCAGTATTACTTTAAAAAAGGCGGTCATTGGGCAATAACCCAAGTTAAGCGCAACCTTGTGTTGCTGGCGTAACTTTTTGCCAAGCTCAGGTTGGGCAAGTACACCCAGTGCCATTAATAGTAAAAAAGGCAGCTCTTTGAGTGTTAAGCCCAAAATTATACTAATACCGAACGAATCATGCGGAAACATGCCGTTTGGCGCAAGTTCCCAGCCGCTCAACCAAGGCGACGCTAAGCGTGAAATCATACCTGAAGGGGCAATTAAAAACCCTACTGCAATAGCCGCTGCGGCATGAGGTATCACTAATATAGGGCTCAATAAACGCTGAATTCGATTAAGCCAAGGGCTATTAAAAAACGCAGCTAAAATCATTAAGGTAATGATAAACGCAAGTAGTGTACTTATTAAGCCTGTTGCAACGCTTAGGGTAACCATTTGGGTAAGGCCCGGTGTTTGCCAAAGGGCATTAAAACCTTGCAAGCTAAACGTTGTTTGCTCAAGTACGGGCGCATAACCAAAGGCAGGCAGCAATACGCTAATTAAGCCACCAAGTACGGGTAGTATAAGTAAAGCGAGTAAAAATCGCGGGCTAAATTTTACAATGCGCGTAAACATATCGGTGCTGCACTGCGTTGTTGCTTTGGTATTTACTGGTACACTTTTTGAAATAACGCTCATTGGCTTACTCCATAACGGGTTTGCCAACCTTGCATAATGGCGTTTACCCAGCTTGGATGAGGTTCGCTCAATGTGCGTTTAATACTGTTTAAAGGCAGTGCACTTGGATGCGGTTTAGCTGTTTTAAATAAGGCTTGCTGATCAGGCGTTAGCGTTGATTGAATAAGTACGCTTTTATCGCCCCATATATGCGCTTTTTGTTTTTCAGCTTGCGCCTCTGGGCTCATTAAAAAATTAGCCACTAATTGCGCACTTTGCTGGTGGGTTGCATTGTAAGGGATTGCCACAAAATGGGTATTACTTAAACTGCCATCACTCATTGCATAGCTGCGAATGCTGTTTGGTAAATCAAACCGTTTTACAGCTGCCGGTACTTCTGGTGCAGAAAAAGTAAAGGCTAAGCTGAGCTCTGTATCGTCTACTAGGCGGCGCATTTGCGCACCACTTTGCATAAAATGAGTGCCGCCGCGCCAAAGAGTTGGGTGTAGTTTATTTAAAAACTCCCACAAAGGGGTTAACACTTGCGCCGTGTTTTTAGTAGTAGCTGGTTGGTTTAGCTGCGCTTTAATGTTTTCGCTGCTTTGCTGATGCAGTACAACTAAGGCGTACTTTAAAAAGCTCATGCCTAAAAAGTCAGGCGGCTTTGGGTAACTAAAGCGACCAGGATTTTGCGCGCTCCAGTTTAATAATTCGTTTAATGTAGTCGGCAATTTGTTGTTTGCATTACCATTTATTGCAATGCTGTCGTAATAAAACGTAAGTGACGCTTGCCCCCATGGCGCTTCCATTCCATTGGTGGGTAGTCCAAAATCAAAGTTTACAGCAGGGTTGTTAGCCGGATCAGTTAATGCAAAGTTAGGTAATTTATTCGCCCATTCTTTTAAAAGAAGAGAGTGCTCGCTCATGGTGGCAAAGTTAGCCCCGTTGATCCACATTAAATCTACGCTGCCTTGGTTGTTATTGTTTGCTGATTTTTCGGCAAGTACACGGCTTACTGCTTCGCTGGTGTCACTTAATTTTACATGTACTAAGTTTATGTTGTACTTAGTTTTAACTTGTTTTGCAGCCCATTGAATATAGGCATTTATTTGCGCGTCGCCGCCCCATGCATAAAAGTATACATATTGATTGCTACCAAGTGTTTGAACTTGTTGCCAGCGAGATCCCTGTTGTGTGTTTATTACTAAATTACTTTTACTATTTGAGTTAATAACGGTATTAGCAAACGCAGTGCTCGAAAAAACAGCTAAATTTGCGATTGTACAAACGCAAAACGCGACACAGCAAAAGCTGTATCGCGTCAGTGTTTGCCAAAACTTAATGGCGAACATTTAAATCCCAGTTGTAGTCTAAAAATTCAACTTTCATGTCATCATTTTTAAGTGCTTTTTGCTGAGCGGGTATCAGTTTAAGAGCATCGCTGTATTGCAAGAAAAACTGCTGTAGCGTATTTGTACCTCTAAAACCTTTTTCAAAGTCATCGCCGTACCATTTAAATATTGAAGACACGCTTAGCGTATTTTCTTGAGCCATATTACGTGTCATATCTGATAAAAAGCGCACTGTTTGCTCTTGCAATTGGCTTTCTAAATCAGTGGCTGTATACGCTTCTTCTCGAAGCGCTGGGCAACCAATACTCGCGCAATTTACTGCAAAGTGAATGCGTGGGTCGTTGTATTTACCGCTGCCACGTATTAAACCATGTTCTATATCATCAAGGCTGCGAGTTTTGCCAAGTAATGGCACAAACTCTTTACTCCATGGTGAGCTAAAAAAGCTTCCTAAGTCTTTAATTGACTTGAGATCAGGGTACTTAGTTAAAATAAGCTCAACAGTCCACGCATTATAAGCATTGATTAAAAAAGCGAGTTGCTTAGGCTTTTCCCATGCGTCAAATTCGCTTTGTGTTACAGCCGTTAACGAATCTAAATACGTTTTTAGCTGTGCATGCTCACGTTTTATGGCAGCGTAATCAACCTCAGTACTGTGACCTTGGTTAATTTCGATAACGTGCTTATTTAACAATGTATTCCAGCTATCGTGCATGCTCTGGGCTTGGGCTGAAAATGAAGTTGCAAACGATGTTGCAACTAAAGCCGAGCCAAGTAGTAATGCTTTTAGAGGTGTTTTAAGCATAATTAACCTCGACGCCAAGTGTGGTATTTTTCAAGCAAGTTAAGCACTTTTTCAGGTGCATGAGCGCGTTTCCACTCACCTGCTGCGTATTTGTTACCTTCAGCCCATGTAGGGTAACTATGAATAGTACCGAGTATTTTGTTAAGACCTAAACCGTGTTTCATTGCCAGTACAAACTCAGCTATTAAGTCGCCAGCGTGCTCAGAGACCACAGTAACACCGAGTATTTTGTCTTTGCCTTTGGGTGTAATTACTTTAATAAAGCCTTTTGTAGCGCTGTCGGTAATTGCACGGTCTAGCTCTTCAAATTCAAAGCGAGTAATCTCAAAGTCTATGCCTTTGTCTTTTGCATCTTGCTCGTTTAAGCCAACACGTGCAACTTCTGGGTCAATAAACGTAGTCCACGGAATAACACGGTAATCTACTTTAAACTTTTTAAGGTGACCAAATAAGCCATTTACCGCTGCGTACCAACCTTGATGGGCTGCCACATGTGTAAACTGGTATGGACCTACAATATCGCCTGCTGCAAAAATATTTGGGTATAGCGTTTCAAGGTATTCGTTAGTTACAACAGTACGGTTTGTTTCTATGCCAAGCTCTTCAAGGCCGTAACCTTTAAGGCGTGCACTTCGGCCAACAGCACATAATAGCTCGTCGTATTCAATATCGATTTCTTTGTCGTTATGTTTAACAATAATGAATTTTTTACCATCGCGGGCTTCACAGCGCAGTGCCTGATGCGATGTTAAAATATTAACGCCACTTTCGGTTAACGCTTCGTGAGCAAAAGTAGACACTTCTAGGTCTTCTTTGATCATTATGCGTTCTGCCATTTCAATTTGCGTAACGCTTGAACCTAAACGTGCAAAGCTTTGTGCTAATTCGCTACCAATTGGACCACCACCAAGTACTACAAGCTTTTTAGGTGCCTCATCTAGCTCTGCAAATTTATTCCACAATGTATCGCTTGTTACATAGCCTGTTTCTTCAATACCAGGTAGTGGCGGTACAAATGGGCGTGCGCCAGTGGCAATCACAATAGTACGAGCGGTGAGTGTTTGCGTGCCACCGTCGTTAAGTTTAATTTCTACAGTCCACGGGTCTATTAATTTACCGTAACCTTTTACTACATCTACGCCTAAGTCGGTGTAGCGCTCAACACTGTCGTGTGGTGCTACATCTGCAATAACTTTGTGTACACGTGCCATTACTTTTTTGAACGAAAACTGCGGTGTTGCGTTTTCTAGACCGTAGTTTTCGCCGTGGCGAATTTGCTCTGCAATTTTAGCGCTTTTAATAACTGCTTTACTTGGAACACAACCGTAGTTTAAACAGTCGCCGCCCATTTCGCCCGCTTCAATAAGAGTTACTTTTGCTTTAACAGCAGCAGCAATATAACTTGTTACCAAACCACCAGCCCCAGCACCAATAACAATCATGTTGCGGTCGAATTTTTTAGGTTTAGTATAATTTTTGTATACTCGACGTTTTTTAAACACGTTTAAGATTCCTTTTGCAATGAAAGGGAAAATACCCAATAGAGCGAATGATAAAATTAAGTTGAACGATAAAATGCCAGATAAGCTATCTATTTGCGCCAGCTGTGTACCTGCATTAACAAATACAAATGTGCCGGCTAACATACCTGCTTGGCTTACCCAGTAATAAGTCCACGACTTTATTGAAGTAACACCCATCAATAAGTTAATTAAAAAGAACGGAAACACAGGCACTAAACGAAGAGTGAATAAGTAAAAACCACCTTCTTTTTCAACGCCTGCGTCAATTGCAGCTAAGCGCTCAGGAAAGCGTTGCTTAATAGTGTCACGTAGTAAGTAGCGTGATACTAAAAAGGCAAGTGTTGCGCCAATAGTTGATGCAAAAGAGGCAACCAATAAGCCTTCAACTAAACCAAACAATGCACCTGCGGCAAGTGTTAAAATAGCCGCGCCCGGTAAAGAGAGAGCCGTTACCACTACATACAATAAAAAGAACCCACCAATAACAAGTAGCGGTGATTGCTCTTTGTAATCGCTAAATTGATCCATCGACCCTTTTAAGCCATCAAGTGTAAGTAGTTGGTGTAAGTCAAAATGAAAGAACAGGCCGATAGCGGCAGCTGCAATCAATAATAAAAATATTTTTTTAATCATGTTCTCTCTCTTAAAAACTATGCGTAAGGGTTAACTTTGCGTTTATTGGCAACTCAGGAAAAGCCAATGTTGCACCAAAGTAACCGCCTTCAAATACAGGGCGCCAGTTTTTTTGATTCGTTACGTTGTTTACATCTAAACGTAACTTAGTACTAGGCGTAAAAGCATAGCTAGTATTAACGTTTAATGTGTACTGATCACGAATCTTAACTGTCGCCAAAAAGTCTAATGGGTAACTCTTTGTATATAGACCTGAAAAACCCGTTTGCCATTTCGAATTAATTGAATAATTTCCGTTAAAACTGAACGACTGCTCAGGAATGCCTTGAACTTGGCGATTAGAGCGTGCAAATGGAGTAAAACTAGGTGCGCCAACACTGGTACCTTCAATAATATCTGGACGTGAGTTGTCAAATGCATCGGCTACTTGAGCTGAATCTTGGCTACTTGCAGAATTATCGTAGCGAGCATCAATATAGCTGTAGCCAGCACTTAGCCAATAAGGGTAAGCATCATAAAATACTTGGCTTTCAAAGCCGGTAGTACGAATGCCGGTATTGCTACCATCGCGATTACGTAAACTACGACGTTGGCTGAATACTGCTCCATCGGCGTACCAATCACTGTCGGTTGGTGCGTATTTTAAACCAAATTCAACTAAAGTATTTTCGGTTGAAAAGTTTTGCGCGCTAATCGTGTTGTCGCCACCAAGAGACGTGCCGCCAGCCATGCTATTTGATGTGGCTTCGTTGTAACTTGCTGCACCATAAGTGGTGTAATCACCGTTTAATCGGTAGTTAAAGCTTACTTGCCCTGAATGTAGCTTATCGTTAATGCTATCACGAGCTGCAATTTCACCCTCTGGTGCTATTGGGTCGTGCGCGTCTACGTCATAAAAATCAATGCGGTAGCCAACACTTGTATGAAACTTATCTGTCCAATCAGAATCCTGCTGAATAGCAAAGCCTGTTTGCCATGAGCGCGAATCGGTAGTGTCTGATAAGTTAAAGTCGCCATTGCCGTCATTATTAATATCATATTGACCACCAGGGGATACAAATATACCTGGGCTAATTTCAATTAAACGCGCTTGTTGTACATCAGTTAAAGGAATGCGGCGGTTTGAAAGTGGGCCTGTTAAATCAATAGGTAAATCGGCTTCTGTTGTAAATTGGCTGTAGCCTAATACGCGGTTATAACGCACATCAAATGCAAAAATTGTTTGCTGGTCGCTATTCCAAAGATAGGTAAGCTCGGTACGGTTTTGCGCGGTATCGGCACCATCTATAATTTCAACAAAGCTATTTTGTGCAATTTCTTCGCGTTGTAAGTGCTGAAAATACGTAATGTTTTTTATTGATGCATTGTTGGAAAGTTCACGCTTATAAATGCTGTGTAGTAAATAAGTAGTGGCTTCGTTTTGATTATCAGGATCGGTAAGCACTGTACTGCGATCTATTTTTACTTGCCCAGTTGGTGAGATTATTGAACCTGCTGCCGGTACTGTGCTGCCATTTGCTTGCACGCCTTGGCCGGTAATATAAAGGCCATTATCTATTAGCGCTTGAGTAGGGCGGTTAATACCTGCGTTATCGGTAAATTCAACTTGATATAACTCAAAGTTAATATCCCAGCTGCTCTTGTCATCAGGTAATACGCGTAATGATGCAAATAAGCTGTCGCTCTTTGTGCCTGAAAAATCGTAGTAGCTGCCGTTATCTATGTGTTCAGCGCTTACTCTAAAACCTACTTTATCTTTTACAATGGGTGCACTGTAATCAACTAAGACACTGTATTGATCCCATCGACCTGCAGATACAGTTGCTTTGCCTTTGCTTTCATCCGTAGATGCTTTTTTAGAATGTAAGTTTACAAAACCACCGTTGCGTTGGCTTGAGCCAAATAATACTGGTGGCGCGCCTTTTACTACATCTATCTGTTCTATAGAGTTGAACGATAACGGCACACCAAAGCCATTATTACCAGCTTGACGGCGTGTACCATCTTGAAAAAGCTCACCCAGTTGCCCACGAATAGTAGGTAAACTGGGTGCCCCAAAACCACTGGCTGAATAGGTATTAGGGCTTACTGCGAGCACGTCTTGTAAAGTCGTAATATTGAGTTGCTCTATTAACTCGCTTGAAATTGGTGTTACTGATCGGGCTATATCTTGTAGGGCTAAGTTGTCGCCAAACGGGCCGTCTACAGTGGCGTTTTTAACCGAAAGACCTTGAGATTTAATAACTTGGCCTGCCACCTCAATGCGCTCTATTGCGCCATCTTTTGTTGTTTTTGATTCTTCGGCTGCAAAAGCATTAAGTGGTGTATTTAATATGGTGGCTAGGGAAAGTGCTAAATATGCGTGTTTCAAACGTTTTCTCTCTACGGTTAAAATGTTGTTGGCGATAAAGACCGAAAGGATTAAAAATAAATTTCAGTAAAATTTCGATTCTTTTTGTTTTTTAGAACATAACAAAACGGATGCATTATAAAGGTGGTAATTAAGTACTATTGTTTTATTAGTTGGTAAAATATTAATAGAGCGATTGTATTAGAGTGAATGTAAATATTTGCTTTTAATGGGCTTTTTTAATTATAGACTACTTTTCACCTGCTAACATTTTAAAATTGTTAACTTTTACGCAGCATTTTAAAATTCCTAAAATAAGCTTCACTTTTATTACTACAAGGCTTAATTACTTTTTTATTTAAAATAATTAAATTTTTTTGAAATAAAAAATAACTTATACGGTCTAGGTTACTTCAGCGTTTATTAATATTTATTTAAGGAAGTTTTATGACAGGCTCAATCAATTCTGATGTTCAAAACCGTTTACAATGGTCACTTTTATCTTTGCGTTTAGGCGTATTTATTGTAATGGTTATGTGGACGTTTGATAAATTCGTAAATCCTGGTCATAGCGCACGTATTTTTGAACATTTTTACGGTATTAGTGGCTCATCTGATATTGTTGCTTATGTAATTGGTGCTCTTCAACTTGTTTTAGTGTTGGCATTTTTAGCGGGTATTAAAAAGCGCGTTACTTACGGTATCATTTTTGTAATGCACGGCTTATCTACGCTTTCTTCGTACAATCAGTATATAGACGGTTTTAACAACTTATTATTCTTTACAGCGTGGCCAATGTGGGCAGCGTGTTTTGCACTTTACTTACTACGTGACCAAGACGTTAAGTTTACTGTAAAGTAATCAAAACTAATCGTTATAAGCCGACAGAGCTGTAACTAAAAAGTACACGGGGCTAAGTTATTTACTACTTCGGCCCCGTATATAGCCTTTCGGCAATTCTCCTCGTAACCCAATTTCTTAGTCATCCTTTTAAAATAAATTTTTCATTTTATTTCAGTCTCAATATTGCGTTAGATCAAATTTAATACATTTTTAAGAACAATATCGACTGCTTTAGTTTATGTTAGCTATACGGTTAGTCGGTTTTAAAAATTATTCAACTCAATGTTGTATAGAAGGCTTGCATGAAAAAGGTCAAAATCTCATCAGTACATCAATCACCAAACCGTTCAGCAAATAAATCAACAAACAATCAAAATAGTGATGAATGGAGTAACCTCGATTTAGCACAATTTCAAGAAAAACTAAAAACATCACCCGACGGGTTAAGCCAAATTGACGCAACACAAAGATTGGTACAATACGGGCCTAACGAACTAGTCGAAGAAAAAACAAACTTATTACTCAAATTTTTATCTTACTTTTGGGGGCCAATACCGTGGATGATCGAGGCCGCTATTATTTTATCGGCACTTGCTAAACACTGGGCTGATTTTTTTATTATTCTTGTATTATTGTTGTCCAACGTATTGGTTGGCTTTTGGGAAGAGCACCAAGCGGGCAATGCAATTGCTGCATTAAAAGCAAAATTAGCAAATAAGGCGAGAGTACGCCGCGATACTCAATGGCAAAACTTAAATGCCAGTGACCTTGTGCCAGGCGATGTTATAAGAATGCGTATGGGCGATATAGTGCCTGCTGATGCGCGTTTGTTAGATGGCGATACAGTAGAGGTCGATCAATCATCACTTACGGGTGAGTCGTTACCGGTTATAAAGTCGGCGGGTGAAACTGTTTATTCGGGATCTATTATCCGCCAAGGTGAAATAGAGGCAATAGTATACGCGACCGGTGCAAATACCTTTTTTGGTAAAACAGCACAGTTAGTACAAGGGGAGCGAACTGCAAGTCATTTTCAGCGTGCGGTGCTTAAAATTGGTAATTATTTAATAATGCTTGCTGCGGCTTTAGTACTGCTTATAGTTATTGTTGCTTTGTTTCGCGATGATCCAATGATCACCACATTACAGTTTGCACTCGTATTAACTGTTGCTGCAATACCAGTTGCAATGCCAACAGTGCTATCAGTTACTATGGCTGTAGGCGCTCGTTTATTGGCTAAAAAGCAAGTGGTTGTAACACGTTTAGCTGCAATTGAAGAGCTAGCGGGTGTTGATATTCTTTGTTCTGATAAAACCGGCACATTGACACAAAACCTATTAACGTTGGGTGACCCGTTTTATATCGAAAACTCAATAAATAAAGGCTCTGCTGAGCAAGTTATATTGTACGCGGCATTAGCATCTCGCTCAGAAAATAACGATCCGATTGACTTAGCAGTATTACAAAGTGTAAAAGCTGAGCAGTATCTAGATTCTTATCATATAGAACATTTTCAGCCATTTGATCCTGTGAGCAAACGTACTGAAGCATTAATTAAAAATGCTGATGGCAAAACGTTTAAAGTGACCAAAGGTGCACCGCAGGTTATTTTAGCTTTGTCGGCTAATATTGAGGCAGTTAAAACTCAAGTTGAGGCATCAATAGATGAATTTGCAGCACGTGGGTTTCGCTCTTTAGCGGTTGCTAAAACAGACGAGCAAGGTAAATGGCAATTTATAGGCGTATTGCCACTTTTTGATCCACCGCGTGAAGAAGCAATACAAACCATTGCCGATGCAAAAGAAATGGGTATGAGTGTTAAAATGGTCACGGGCGACCAAGTAGCCATTGCGCGCGAAACTGCAAGTAAACTGGGTTTAGGGACAAACATTCTTGATGCTAGTGGATTTGGTGCAACTGAGTATCATCAAGCCACACAGTTAGATGATTCTATCGAGAGTGCTGACGGATTCGCACAAGTATTCCCTGAGCATAAATACCATATTATTGATGTGCTTCAGCATAGAGGGCACATTGTTGGCATGACAGGAGATGGCGTAAATGATGCGCCAGCACTTAAAAAAGCTGACTGTGGCATTGCTGTATCGGGTGCTACAGATGCAGCGCGTTCAGCAGCATCAATTGTGTTAATGACCGATGGCTTGTCGGTTATTATTGATGCAGTTAAAGAAAGCCGAAAAATATTTCAACGCATGAACAGTTACGCTATTTACAGGGTTGCTGAAACACTGCGCGTATTACTGTTTATGACCATGGCGATATTAATTTTTAACTTTTATCCGTTAACAGCAGTCATGATTGTAATGCTTGCTTTACTTAACGATGCCGCCATTTTGTCTATTGCATACGACAATGTGCATTATCAAAATAAGCCCGAGACATGGAATATGCGGCTCGTTTTAGGTATTGCATCTGTGCTGGGAATTGTAGGGCCAATTGCAGCCTTTGGTTTATTTTACTTAGGAGATAAAGTATTTGAACTCGACCGTCCTCATCTTCAAACATTAATGTACTTATTACTTTCTGTAGCAGGGCATTTGACTATATTTTTAGCGCGTACCCGAGGTCCATTTTGGTCTATTAAACCGTCTGCTATATTAATGGTCGCCGTATTTGGCACGCAAGTTATAGCAACACTTATTGCTGTTTATGGTGTGTTTATGACCCCACTAGGATGGGGATGGGCACTTGCTGTGTGGGCATATGCTTTGGTGTGGTTTTTTATTAACGATGGTTTAAAGCTAGTGGCGTATCGAATTTTTGATCCGACAGAAGCACCCTTACTAGAGAAGAGTTAGCATATAGGCTTAAAAAAATGGTTATAAGCCAAGTGGCTTATAACCAATAGTACACAAGGGAGTGTATATAAGGTGGTTCAATTATTTGTGAGTAAAGTTACTCACAAATAAAAAGTATTAGTGCATTGCATCATTATACTGCTTTGCCAAGCTTTGTTTTTGCCCTTCGGTTAGTGCTTTACCCGCTAATTGAAATACTTCGTGTTCTTCTTCACTTAAATGATGATGTACTAAATGATGCAGTTTTTTAGCTGCAACTAACCATGCAGACGAGCTCATTTCGGTATCTTCAAGTTGTTCAATTAATTCATCAATTTCGTGATGTTCAGCTACGCTGTGGCGCGCTTTTTCATGAGTTAAGTCATCAAACATAAGTGGGTTGTAAAAGTAACGTTCTTCAAACTTTGCGTGTTGTTCTAGTTCTGTTTTTAGCTCGTCCATTAGCGTGTGGCGCTGCTCTGTGTCGCCGTGCGTTTGAATAAGCGCATCTACCAATTCTCGTTGTTTGTCATGGTCATGACGTAGTGCTTCAAAAATATTCATAACTAATCCTTTTACAATTTATTTGCTTATATCACTAACTAGCAAACTAAATGCCAAATATTAAGTTGATGTATTTTATTGCTTTTATTTTGATTTTTTATTTTTGGGCTGCTATCACTGTAAATTTTACAGTGATATGAATGCAATAATTTCAGGCTTTTACGTAGTTCAATTATAGAAGTGAGTATAAATCCCTACAGAACCTTACAAATATTTACTGGTTGTTTATTTTATTGCAGTGATAAAGTAGCAACATTATTTAGGTACAATCTATATATTACTCCCACATATAATACCAATCGGTATAAATGCAGGTAGCACGTTAACTTAATAGGATAGTTTAAGGATGAACACAAAAAGCCCCATCGCCGCATTATTGCTGTGCGCTTTACTAAGTGCTTGTAGTACTGCCCCACGTTCTGACCCTAACTTATGCATTGAAGAGGCTGAAACGGTTGATCGAAATGGCGCTCAAACAAGCTCAGAAGTTTATAATCAATGCATTAGCGCACAAATTAAAAAGGATGAAAAAAATGACACTTTTTTTGATGCTATAGGTACGTTCTTTTTTGAATTTTTTGTAATGGAGGTAGAAAAGTAAATACGGCTAACTTGCAGCTATAGTCTAAAGTAAATAAGTTACGTAAAAATAGGATTAGTTATGAAGCAATTATTGATAGCAATTCCACTTTTTTTATTACTAAGCGCTTGTGCGGCACAGCCTTACGCAGGCTCGGCAAAATGTATGGAACAAGCAGATATTGCATACGAAACCGATACACGTAAAAATGAGATATTAGATAATGAATGCAAAGCTGCAAAAGTAAATACGCCTAATAAAGAGCTTGAGAATCATGGCTTGGTTGATAGAAGCCTTTTACAGCTAATCGTTAGCGTTTTAAATGGCGTATTTTAATAGTAAAAATATAATTAAATAAGGTATGTATGAGGGAAGAACTAAGAGCAAAAATAATTACCGTATGCGATAAAAAAATAGCAGTTAAAGGCGAAAATGTAGGGCTTTCTTTTTATGCATTTTTTGCTAATAAAAACGACGACCCAGCGCTACTTATGGAAGCTGCTACTTGGTGGATACACACCCATAAATTAGATCATTTTGTAAAAGCAAAGACCATCAAAAAAATGATCTTAGATGGGCTTTAGTCAAGTAAATGAGCCAATACTTTTAGCTGTGTTTATTTAATCAACAACGACTTGGTTTCTTCCGTTTTCTTTTGCTTTATAAAGTAATTTATCTGCATGTTTAATAAGAACATCTAGTGTGCTTTTTAAAGGGCCACTTACAGAGGCCCCTGCACTAAAGGTGATTTTTGTATCACTAGGAAAGTCTTCTATATTACTGCAATGCTTGGCGAAGCTAATGGCGAGCTGGTCAAATATATCGCGAATTATTCGTTCATCAACCGTATTTAGTGCAAATAACCATTCTTCGCCGCCGTAACGACCAAACTGATGATCATTACATAGTGTTTCTTTTGCAGCTTTTGCAAAGGCAATAAGAACTAAATCTCCAACATCGTGACCAAAATGGTCGTTAACTTTTTTAAAGTAGTCTAAGTCAACAATTGCTATCGTCATTTTACCTTCACCAAGCTTTGCTTCTGCTGCGCGCATTATTCCTCTGCGATTAGGGCAATTTGTTAGATAATCTGTTAATGAAATATCGTAATATTTTTGACGTTGTCGGGCTTGCCGATAAAATAAAAATAATGAAGCAATCACTAAAATAAATGCAATAGCAGCGCTGAGTCGCCAAATTATTTTTTGTTGGTACTCTTCTTTAGCTTGTAGTTCACTAATGTCTTTTGCGTACTCTAGTTGCTGTATTTTTTCTTCTTTTTCTTTTACTTCAAACTGCACCTGTAGTGTTTTTATATTATTTTCACTAGTTGCTTCGTAGTGTTTTTTTGTATAAAGGAGCTTTTGTTCAATTGCTTCAAAAGCCTCGTCAGTGTAGTTAAGGCGTCGCTTTAGCTCATAGCGTTTACTTAAAAAATCGGCTTTATAAATACTGCGGCTGAATTTATCTAATTTTAAAAACACCTCATCGTTTGCTTCATTTGCTCTCTCGATTAAATCTTGTTTTATATATATGTCAGCTAACAAAATGAGCGATGCGAGTTGCATGTCGTATACACCTGCAGAACGAGCAAGCTCAATGTTTTCTTTAGTTAAAGTTAAAGCTTTATCGTAGTTTGCTTGTAAGTACTCAATATTGGCAATTGAGTACTGAGCAAAGGTTAAGCCTTTTTGCATATTAACTTTTTTAAAATAGAGCAATGCTTTATCTAGGTATATTAAGGCATCTTTAGGTTTTTCTACTTCAAGCAATACATTGCCTAAGCTCCAGTATGCTTTTGCAGTAAAAAGCCCATCTTGTGTTTGCTCATAGGCCGCAACCGCTTTTTTTGCATAATATATGGCTTTGTCTTTTTCGTTTAGATAATTATATGCATCGGCTATTTTTCTAAAAAAGTACCCTTGAGATGCTGAATCGTCATCTTTTAATGCTAATTCTAGCCCCTCTAGTGCAACATTTAGGGTCTTTTTCAATGCATCTGTATCGGTGTAATAGTAAGCAAGTGCTCGTAAAATAATGATTTTTTCTTTAGTTGAATGCTGTTGCAAGCTCTCTTCTAATTTGGTGGCTAGCGTGTGTGCTGGAGTTGGGTTCGCCTCCCTTGCTAGAGACTTGAGTTGTGATTCGAGAAATAATAAATATACACTTTTTTGATTTGGTAACTCTTTGTTCTTTAAGTAATAGGATAAGTGTGTGTTTAACGCTTCGTATTTTTCTTGTCTAAAAAGTAACTCCGCATACAAAGCGGCCGCTTCTAGATGAAGTTTTTTCCAATTTTGCTCTTTGCTTATTTTAAACGCTTGAGTGAGCTTGTCTTCATTTTGAAGATAGTCTAATTCATTTAGTTTTATGTTATTGATCAGGACTTGAGTCGTGTCAAAGTCTAGTGCGTGTAAAGTTGCACTTAATGAGTCGCCGTTAGCTGAGGAAAGCTTACTTAAAAGTAAAAATAAAATGAGAACAATATACTTAGCCCACAAAGTATTACCTAAAACCTTTATTTGTGTATTGTTAGTCATGTTAATCCTTTGCTGACTTATTTTTATTATTGAAGTACTTATTAACATTACTTAATAAACTTGGGTTTGTACCGTTTTTTTATACTCATCATTGAATAGAAAGACCATAAACGATATCAATTTAATTAATAAAAACCAACACATTGTATAATATAGTGGTTGTAGCTATGTGTTTTTATTAAAAATCTGCGGCTACTTCAAACTCTAATCGTTTATCCGTAATTGGGTGAGTAAATGCTAAGTATTCTGCATGTAAATGTAATCTATCGGCTTTTTGCCCGTAATGTGTGTCGCCTATAATTGGCATGTTTAAACCTAAGCTGTGCGCACAATGGACTCTTAATTGATGAGTTCGCCCTGTTTTAGGGTATAACTGTAATCGGGTAATATTGTTGTTACGCTCTAAAACCTGCCAGGTAGTAAGTGATGGCTTACCGTGTGTGTAACACACCATTTGGCGCGGTTTATCATCAAAGTCGAGCACTAAGGGTAAATCAATTACTCCGCTATCCTCAGCTACGTTACCATTAACTAATGCGACATAACGTTTATCTATGGTGCGTTCAATAAACTGCTTTTGCAGTGCTTTGTGCACGCGTTTATTAAGTGCAATCATCAATAACCCAGAAGTCGACATATCTAATCTGTGTACAATTAGCGGGCCTGATGCCTCTGGAAACTGCGTTTTGATTCGCATATAAACTGAGTCATCAATATTAACGCCAGGCACAGATAAAAACTCAGCGGGCTTATTTACCACAAGTAAATCGTCATCTTTATAAACAATACTTAGATCTTTACCCTGAGCTGGGTTGATAAGTAGCGGGTTATCTTCAACATCTAAACCCTTTAGCATGTGCCCAAGTATTGGTTGGCATTTACTATAACAAGAAGGGTAGTAGTTTTTATGCTGCCTAATTGCTGATTTTGGCGCAGCTCCCCACCAAAATTCAGCCATAGCAAGTGGCTTTAAGTCATGTTTATAGGCGTATTGTAATAATTTAGGCGCTGCACAATCGCCAGCCCCCGAAGGAGGAGTGTGCTCAGGTAATGCTGCAAATATGGCATTTAAGTCTGTAGTTTCACCATTTGCATTTAAAAATTTGTACTGCGCAAACAACTTTTTTTGTAAGCTTTTAGAAAGCGTTTTACGGCGCTTTTTTAAATGAGCAATTTCATCAGAAATATTGATGTGTGTTTGCTGCAGTGACTCGATTATATTTTGCCAATAGGCTTTAAGTGCCAGCAGTTGCTTTTTTTCTACGATACTTTGCCCTGCAAGCTTATTTTTTAACTGCTCAAAATCACTTTCGCTAAGCTCTAATTCGCCTTCGGTACGTTGTATTTTTCGTTGCTGGCGACCGGCTTGCATTACTGCCTGTTGGGCTAATAGTGCTTGCTGGTAACTCTGTGTTGCATCATCAAGTTTGCTATTAACTTCATGCAGTTGTTCACTATTTTCTAACTGCTCAATTTGAGCATTAATATCGTTAATTATTTTACTTTGAGCCAAATAGCTATCGTCCTGCAGCTGCATGCTAGAAACAGGCGGTACAAAGTTAATATTGGCTTTATCACCTTCAATTTGCCCCGAGTAAGCACTTAAAAAGCCTAATTGTTGCTTAGTATTTTGCACCACTAAAACCCCAAACATTTTACCGGCATTTTCTGCTTTTAAATGCGTTAACGTTTCAAGTTGTTGCTGTAATTGTTTTGTGGCTGCTACAGCTAATGGTTGCGGCTCGTAATAAAAAGGGAAAGTAAACTTTTCAGGAAGCGCGAGAGAATCGATATTTTGAGAAAATAATGTAAAGCACAAAGCAGAATTTGACATAGAAGTAAGAGAAAAGCATTCAGTAAAATAATTGAGCGCATAATAACATATTCATAGTTAAGCCACTAAAAATCTCGCACTCGCATATTCATAAACACTTTAAAGCGGACATTCATGTTTTATGTATCAGTATGGGGGCGCAGCAAACCTAGGAGTATCGTTTGTTAGTAAAGTCTCAGTAGTAATATATCTATCATTATCAAAATACCTAAGCTTATCGATTCTCAATAATTGAGCGCATTTCGAAACGATGACTTACTTGATAGAGCAGAGGCGAAAAATCAATTTACAGAATAACTGAATATTTAGGAGTTCTATATTATGAGTCAAAATATCGCAAGTTTTATCACTAAAACCCTCGAACAAGCTGGCGTAAAACGTATTTGGGGAGTAACTGGCGATTCACTTAACGGCATTAGTGAAAGCCTGCGAAAAATGGGAACAATTGAATGGCTAGGAACGCGACATGAAGAAGTTGCCGCATTTGCAGCCGGTGGCGAAGCGCATTTATCAGGCGAGCTTGCAGTGTGCGCGGGTTCTTGCGGGCCGGGTAATCTTCATTTAATTAACGGCTTATTTGATTGTCAGCGTAATAATGTACCGGTATTAGCTATTGCCGCACACATTCCTTCATCTGAAATTGGCAGTAGTTATTTTCAAGAAACCCATCCGCAAGAATTATTTAAAGAATGCAGTGTATATTGTGAAATGGTTTCGAGCCCTGAGCAAATGCCGTACCTGCTAGAAACCGCAATGCGACAAGCAATACTAAACAAAGGCGTGAGTGTACTAGTGCTACCTGGCGACATTGCATTAAAAGATATGCCTAAAAACATTACACCAAAATGGAATGTACCAAAACCTGCGATTTATACGCCTGCTTTATCTGATATTGAAGCAATGGCGACTCATCTTAATAAAAGTAAAAAAGTAACCTTATTGTGTGGTGCTGGTTGTAAAGACGCCCATGACGAAATTGTTGCGCTAGCCAAAAAATTACAAGCACCGATTGTGCACGCCATGCGCGGTAAAGAATTTATTGAATACGACAATCCTTACGGTGTTGGTATGACTGGGTTTATTGGTTTTGCGTCGGGCTACCATGCAATGCAAGAAGCCGATACGTTACTTATGATTGGTACGAGCTTTCCTTATCGTGCTTTTTATCCTGAAAATACCACCATATTGCAAATTGATAATCAGGCAGCGTCACTTGGGCGACACGTTCAAATTGATTGTGGTGTATTAGGCGATACAAAAAATTCAGTAACAACACTGCTTGATTATATTAAAGGTGAACGCACAAGTTCACACTTACAAAAGAGTGTTAAAAACTACAAAGAGTCGAGACAAGATCTCGATGAACTTGCCAGTGGCAAAACGTCGCAAAATTTAATTCACCCGCAATATCTAACGCGTTTACTAAACGATAAAGCAGCAGACGATGCTGTTTTTACTTGTGATGTAGGTACGCCAACAGTGTGGGCTGCGCGTTATTTATCAATGAACGGTAAGCGCCGTTTAATTGGCTCGTTTAATCATGGCTCTATGGCAAATGCGATGTCGCAGGCAATGGGCGTTCAATCTGTTAACAGAGACCGCCAAGTAATTGCAATGTGTGGTGATGGCGGCTTTTCGATGTTAATGGGCGATTTGATCTCGCTTAAGCAGCTTAATTTACCAATAAAGATTATTGTTTATAATAATCGCTCACTTAGTTTTGTGGCTATGGAAATGAAAGCCAGTGGGTTTTTATCAAGCGATACTGATTTAGAAAACCCAAGTTTTGCTAAAATTGCAGAAGCCTGTGGCTTAAAAGGGATTCATGTGGACGACCCTGAAAAACTGCCATCGGCAATGAACGAGATGATGAACCACTCAGGACCTGTTGTTTTAGAAGTCGATACTGCAAAACAAGAGCTTTCAATGCCACCGCAAATTAAACTAGAGCAAGCAAAAGGCTTTAGTGTTTACATGATGAAAGCATTAATAAACGGCAAAGGAAACGAAATTATAGAGCTTGCCAAAACTAACTGGTCACGCTAATTAAGTGACTACCCTATTGGGTATTTTGGCTCAATAGGGTAGTGCCAAGTAATAATCCTCACTATCATCTTTTATTATTAATAAGCTATGGCTGCTGTTTGTAAGTAATTGAACCAAAATAGAAAATCATATATGGTTTATCATTAAATTAATAAAAATACGCATAAAACACCTCTACTTCATAGAGGGAACGGAGCAATAATGAAATGGAAATCGGTTTTACTGTCGCTGGCTGTTTTATGGCTTATTCAAGCTCAGCAAAGCAGTTTACGCACCAGTGAATACGCAAATATAATTTCTGATTTAGATAATGTTAATTCACTTGGCGAATGTGAGGTTTCTACCGAAATTGCAAGAGAATGGCCATTATCTTGGGCTATAAGCGGCGCAGAAATTACCGTTAAGAAGAAAAATACGTTTCTGACAGCAACAACCAGTAAGTTTAATAAACCAGATCGTAAATTTCTTAGTACACATAATACTCACTACCACTTTATGTGGACTGAAACCAAAAACAACGCTATGTTTGCATCATACATGGACGTAGAAATAGAACCCGCAGGTAAAGTTGCAGGCCTTATAATAGGCAATTGCTCTGACTACCCCGAAGGTCCAAAATTAATAGGGTATTTAGAGCGTTGTAATAGTGTTGTAGAGTCAATTAAGTGTTCGTAAAAGTAGGTATAGAGCGTTGATTAAAATTGAAGACTTTTCTTTAGCATGGCGATGGATTAGCGCATCCCATGGTGATTTTTCTAAAGATACATTAAACAAACTTATTCCGTTGAGTGAAGAGCAAGCAAGAGCATTAATTGCCGCCACACCCATTAACTTTCCGGTTGGCGCAAAAAGATTCGACTCCACAGAAGGAAGTGAATTAACACGGCAATGGTTAAAGGGCTTAGTAAATGATTCGCAAACAATAACAATTTGCTGGGATCAAGAAACAGCACTTACATTACCTTGGCTAATTTTTTGTGATCACTGGGATGATTTTTGCTATCCATCAAGTGATGATATAAATTTTTATTTAGAAAGCGGCGAACTGTTTTTACGCTGGAATCATTATGAGGTTTTTGAGTTTGACTCAAGTGCAATGTAATGAGCTAAAACACTTAGCATTGGTATAAATTGCTACTTGGCAGTTGTTTTTAGCTTAACGATTTACTCGCTTTACTCAATCAAAGTAAAGCGAGTGCTCAGTATAATTTACAAACTCTTTTTAGGCGGAAGAGCTACGTTTGCAAATATTAGTCCTGCAACAAGCGACATAAATATTAAAAACGTTTGTTGGCCTATGTGCTCTGCATATACAAAGTCTTGGCCTTCAATAAGTGAGTTTAAGCCAATATACGTTTTGCTTCCTGGTACTAATACAATTAAGCCTTGCATGGCAACAATAGAGGCCGGCGCATTAGCAACGCGGTTAAACAAGTTACTAAATATACCCACCGATAAAGCACCTACAAACGTACCTAACGTGTAATCAAGGTACATAGCCGAGCCAATACTGGTGCCGTACGCTATAAAGCCTGATGCAATAGACCAAACTGCGTGTTTAAGTTTGGTTCTAAAAATAACGATTAGGCTGCTACAAAGTAAAAATATAGCCAGCCATGCGGTCCACTTTGGTAATGGCTCAGGTTGTACAAAATCGGCTTGCCCAAAAAGTGCAAAGCCAATACCTATGCCAATAAAACCGCCAAAATACAATTTAAAGAGCAGCATAAACGAGTCCATGACTCGCGCAGTACCTGACACTAAATGCCGTGCTGCCAGCTCAGCTAAACCAAGCGCAAGTGCTAAACCGGGTATAAACACAATAATGGCCGAAAGTACCACCAAGCGTATATTTATCTCAGGTGTTATATACACACTTACTGCACAGGCAAGTATGGCTGATATTATGGCCACTAATGGCTCAAGCATATGTGCTACGCGTTTTGAGCGCCCAGACCAAAGCACAAACACATAAACAACTAAAGTAAGTAGCGATGACCAAATAACATCAGTCCAGCTAGTACCCATTAACATTGCAAACGCACCACCAGAAGTTGCAAACGCAACGCCCGTAACAAGTTTATTGTATGGGTTTGGCATTACAAAAATAGCGTCTAGTTGCGCATCAACTTCTTGTAAACTTAGCTTGTCGTCAAGCATTTGGTTTACAAGGTCGTCGGTGTCGGCAAGTGAGCCTAAATCGTGATCGCCAGGGTCTACACGTGCAACGTGGGTGTACTCGTCTTCGTGGCCATCGGTCCAAATAACAAACGTTACAGAGGTTGGCGACATAACAAACGACGATTTAAGTCCTAAGTATGTAGCCACTTCCATTAGGTGGGCTTCTAGGCGGTAAGCAGGCGTACCATACTTGTGAAGCATTTTACCCAATTTAACGATAAATTTGCGTTTTTCTGTAAAGGTTGCAGTTTTCAAATCTTTTTGGACCAAATATTGCGATAACTAAGCTAAAAATATAGACAATACAGCTAAAAATGCCCACGTTCGATGGGCGCGATTTTAAACACTAATTGGTGTGTGTCTAGTCATTTTTAATCTAATTTTTTATTTTTTTCGGCTATCCATTGCGACATGTATTGAGTGCTGCGCATTGTATGATGTTTGAGCATTTGGCCTGTGAAGTTTTTTTCGCGATGAGCGTTTAAATCACTACTTATTGAATCGACTTTTTGAATTAAAGCTGCGCTCAATTGTGCTTTATCGTACAGCGTATTAAGGAGCGTGTTGCCATCTTGCTGCGCTTGTTCAAAGTCACTTTGATTGGTGTACATTTCAATGGCAGCATTGGCAAAGTCATCGGCGGTGTTGGCTATTTTACCCGGCCATGATAAATCGTTATGCATGCCTTCTGCGCCAATATTGGTGGTAACGCTGGGTGTTTGCATAATCATGGCTTCAAGCAATTTACCTTTAATGCCTGCACCAAAACGCAGTGGTGCTAAACATACGCGTGCGCTTTGCATTACATCAAACGCATTATCGGCCCAACCTTTTATTAAAAACCCTGTTTTAGGGTTATTTAGTGCCGTGGCTTTTGGTGGTGGGTAAGAGCCATAAATATGTAGTTCTGCTTTTGGTAGCTGCTTGCGAATAAGTGGCCATATTTTTTGTAGGTAAAGTACAGCATCCCAGTTTGGCGCGTGTCTAAAGTTACCTATGGTCATAAAGTGCTGGCGCTGCTCAAACGTTTTTGTACTTGTAGGCAGTGAGCTTAAATCAACCATAAACGGTAAATGGTGTAATAGGCTTGGCTCTATTTTAAATACGCTGTTTAGCAGGCTCATTTCATAACTTGAAATAATTAAGCTCAGGTCGCAGCGTAAAATAGCGGCAATTTCGCGTTTTGCTATGTCTGAGTGTAAATCGCTGGTTGTAAACTCACGCTCACCTTTAAACGCTTCGTGGCGAGCGTTACGCAGACATTGTAAATCTTCGGTATCTAAAATTTTAATTGCGTGTGGGCAATGTTTATCGACGCGCCAGCCAAATTGTTCTTCCATCATAAAACGGTCAAACATGACTATATCTGGATTATAGGCTTTAACGTATTCGTCAAAGCTGTCGCAGTTTAGTGCAATGCTTTGACTGGTTATACCGAAGTCGTCAAGATTTACCATGTGATCGGTGCGCTGCGCGGGCGTTGCAAATTCAACGTCCCAGTTTTGCGCTCTAAATGCATTTAATAACGACATCATGTGCGTTCCCGCAGCAGACGAATTTGGCTCTGGCCATACGTAGCCAATTACCAGCACTTTTTTCATTGGCTAGAATCTCTAATTTGTAAGTTTACATTTACCAGTGTTTTTACTGGCGGGGCTGTATTTTGTAGTAGCTCTTGTAGTATTAAAAGGCACCGCTTGGCTATATCAGTTGTACTTATAGCCACAGTGGTTAAGTGATCATTTATAACCGCGCTATTAGGAATATGGTGGCAGCTCACCACTTTAATACAGTGATGTGTTAATGAGTTAATAGCAGCAATAACACCTTGAGCAATAATATCGTTTGCACACACCACAGCGTTTAATGTGGGGTTGTGTTTATATGCTTCTATAAATGCATTTTTAGCGCTAAGGGCTGTGTTTACTGCGCAGTGAATGGGTGCTAATGGTGTAATGCTGTGCTGCGCGCAAGCGGTATTAAAGCCACTTTGTAGTGCTTGTGAATCACTTAAAGTAAGTTCACTGCCTATAAATGCAATGTTTGTCACGCCTTGTGAGAGCAAATGCATACTGGCTACGTGGCTGGCTTTTTTATAGTCGGGTAATACACAAGGAGCTGCGCTAAAAGGCACTTCGCTCATTACGGTAATTACTTTGTGTTGCGCGCTGAGCGTATCAAGCCATTTGGGGCAAGTACTAGCAACGGGGCAAATAATAAATGCAGCAGCGTTGTATTCTTTTAAGTTTTTAACTGCGTTTGCTTGTAGTTCAAGACTATTATTACTGCTTACAATCATGGCTTGTAAGCCATTGTCGTTTAACAAAAGTTGTAGGCTGGTAGCAAGGTGTGCCATAGCTGGGTTAGTTAAATCGTTTATTACTATGGCCACTAAATTTGAGCGTTTTGAGCGCATAGCAGCGGCATCACGATTATAAACGTATCCTAGCTCATCAATCGCTTTGAGTATTTTTTGTTTACTTTTATTGCCCACTTTATCGCTTTGGGTAAGCACCAAGGATACGGTTGATTTTGATACACCAGCACGCTCTGCAACATCAAAAATAGTGACTGATTTGGCTTTGTTATGCATTGTATTTTAAGTACCGCAGTGGTGAATAAATAGCGCTGTAGTTTAGCTTAATCAGCACTATTAAGTCATCTTTTAGAGGTGTTTAACTTACCTTAATACTTTATGAACAAAGCAAAACGTGTTTATATACGCCTATAAGAGTAAAAAATAACAAAAGGATAAAAACATGAGCGCTTTTAGGCTGTTAGTTGCCTTTATTTGTTGTGCGGCATTAGTACCAACAAGTTACGCCGAGCAGGGCTATCAAACCCCATCACCTGAACTTGCAGCATTGGTTGACGCTAAGTTAGCACCCACTAGTTACTTATCGAGCGATGGCCAGTGGCTAGCGCTTTTTGAACGCAAACGTGTAGTAACCCTTGATGAACTTGCAAAAGAAGAGCTTAAGCTTGCTGGTATTAAGCTAAATCCCGCTAATTTTTCGCGCTCTCGTGTGAGTGCCAAATTTAGCGCTGTGGAGCTAAAGCATGTTCAAAGCGGGTCGGTTATTAGTATTAATAACTTACCTAATGGCATTATTCGCTCACCTAAATGGTCATCTAATAGTAAATATTTAGCCTTTGTTGTTGAGCAACCAACCCAAGCCAACTTATGGCTTTACAGCGTTGAAACCAAACAAGCAAAAGAGCTTTCAAGCGCTGCATTAAATTCGGTATTAACATCATCACCTTATAAATGGCTACCAGATAGCAGCGCCATAGTTGCAAACCTCGCTGTTAATTTTGGCAAGCCTAGGCTTGAAAATAACAGCCAAAGTGTAGTGCCAGTTATTCAACAAAGTACCGGCGAAAAAGCACCAGCACGTACTTACCAAAATTTATTAACAAGCCCGTTTGATGAAGCGCAATTTAAGTTTTACGGCCAAGGGCAATTAGCTTACGTAACACTTGATGGCAATACACAAGCAATAGGTAGCCCTTCTTTATTTAAATCGTTTTCGGTGTCACCTGATTCTACCAATATTTTAGTAGCCGGTATTAATGAGCCGTTTTCGTATCAAGTGCCTTACAGCCGATTTGCAAGCACATGGCAAATATGGGGCATGCGCGGCTATGCATTAGCAGAGCTGGCAAAACAGCCACTTGCCGATAATATTCCGCAAGGTTATGACAGTGTACGCACTGGCCGCCGAGACTTTAAATGGCGAGCCGATCAAGGCGCTGAAGTTATTTGGGCCGAGGCGCAAGATGGCGGCGACATGAAAACCGACGTTGAGCACCATGATTATATTTACAGCTTACGTGCACCTTTTAAACGCGAGCCTAAATTATTTGCCAAAGTAGAACGCCGTTACTCTGGTATTGAGTGGGGCAACGAAAACGTAGCCATGCTGACAGACTGGCGCTTTAGCGATCGCCAAGTTCGTACTTACATAGTGCAACCACGAGATGCCGACAGAAACCGCGTTTTATTTTCAGAGCGTAGTTATAACGATGCGTATAAAGACCCTGGTAATGCAATTTACGAGCGCAACGATTTAGGCGCGAACGTTATTAAAATTGTAGGTGGGCGTTATATTTACCTGCGTGGTAATGGCGCATCAGAGCAAGGCAATGTACCGTTTTTAGATAGGTACGATGTTAAAACAAATAGCAGCAAGCGATTATGGCAATCAGAAGCACCATATTACGAACGTGTACGTGCACTGCTTGACGACGAAGGTGAGCGATTTATTACTATTCGTGAATCTAAAACTGAGCAACCTAACTTTTTTATACGCGATTTAGGCAACGACACGCTAACACAGCTAACTACATTTGCTCACCCGTACCCTGCATTTAAAGGCGTAACTAAAGAGCAATTACGTTATAAACGCGACGACGGTGTTGAGCTTTCAGGCACGCTTTATTTACCACCAGGGTACGATAAAACACAAGGCCCGTTACCTGTACTTATGTGGGCTTACCCACTTGAATACAAAGATAAAGCCGTAGCATCGCAAGTACGCGAATCGCCTTATGCATTTACCTACATTGGCTATTGGGGCCCAATGCCTTACCTTGCCAAAGGGATTGCCGTGTTTGACGACCCTAAAATGCCAATTGTAGGTATTGATGGCAGCGAGCCAAACGATAACTTTAGAAAGCAGTTAGTATCAAGCGCGCAAGCCGCTGTTGATGTATTAGTTAAAAAAGGCATTGCTGATAAAAATAAAATAGCCATAGCAGGGCACTCATACGGTGCATTTATGGTTGCTAACTTGTTGGCTCACACTGATTTATTTAAAACGGGTATTGCCCGCAGCGGCGCGTATAACCGCACATTAACGCCGTTTGGTTTTCAAGGAGAAGAGCGTGATTTTTGGCAAGCACAAAGCGTGTACGCTAATATGTCGCCGTTTTTCCATGCTGAAAAAATTAACGAGCCAATGCTGATGATCCACGGTCAAGAGGATCCTAATTCGGGAACTTTCCCAATGCAAAGCGAGCGCATGTACGCTGCACTTAAAGGGCTAGGTAAAGACGTGCGTTTAGTAATGCTCCCTTATGAAGCACATGGTTACCGTGCGCGTAAAAGCTTGTTACATGTATTGTGGGAACAAGAACAGTGGTTAGATAAGTATTTGCTAAATGATACAGCAGAGCCAGTAGAGGTTATTACTGAACCCGTGATAAGTGTTGGGCAATAGTAATAAACATGAGTAAGTAACAGCGCGGCTACTTATAGCCGCGTTTTTGCTTTTAATATGAGAGTAAATTAATGATTGATGTAGCAGCACTTGCGGTTTTTATTCCTACGTTCTTTTTTGTGTCGATAACGCCTGGTATGTGTATGACCCTTGCCATGACACTCGGTATGAGCATTGGCGTGCGCCGCACATTATGGATGATGATAGGCGAGCTGTTAGGCGTAGCAACCGTTGCTATAGCTGCGGTATTAGGCGTTGCAAGCATCATGCTAAATTACCCAGATGCGTTCGCTATTTTAAAGTGGGTAGGCGGTGCGTACTTAATTTATATTGGCGTTAACATGTGGCGAGCCAAAGGCAAAATGTCGGTCGATACCTCAAAACCAAGTGACGTAAGTCGGAAGTCGTTATTTACGCAAGGTTTTGTAACCGCAATTGCTAACCCTAAAGGGTGGGCGTTTATGATCTCGTTATTACCGCCGTTTATTAGTGTTGAGCATGCTGTAGCCCCTCAGCTTTTAGTATTACTTGGCGTTATAATGACCACCGAGTTTTTAAGCATGTTGGCTTATGCAACAGGTGGCAAAAGCCTACGTTTATTTTTAGCCCGTGGCGATAATATTAAATGGATGAACCGAATAGCGGGCAGCTTAATGGTACTTGTAGGTATATGGTTGGCGATTGGGTAAAATAAATAATGGTTGATATTGTCAATTAATTTGACATAGTAGACTTTATCATCTAATTTAAAGTCTAAGGTATGCCTAAATGAGTACTCCTGTAACCGTAAATCCAGCACTAGTTGAGCCTAAAAAAACGCCTCTTATTTATAAGATACTGGTAATAATGAGTGTTATTACTTTAATTGGCGGGAGCTTAACAGGCGTGATGACCTATGTGAATGTGGGGATTACAGAACATTTTTATGCAGACTGGTTTACCTCGTTTATAAGTGCGGTATTAGTTATGGCACCTATTGGTTTTGTAATGATGACCTTAATGCATAAGCTAGTTGCTAAGTTATTACTTAGGGCGTATTGACCTTTGGTGGTTGAATTTGCAGCAGTGTGTTTGGTTTTTAGGCAAGGCAGAGCCTATGTAGTGTGGTTATTCCCCATAAATAGGCGATAACGCAGCATAAATACCAAACATGCGCTGCCCGAAGGGTTCTTTCTAGGGACTATTAACTCTTTGTTGCTCGGTTTTTACTTAGCCCACTAGGTTACAAACCTCGCGCCGTGATTTAATCGCCCCTAGATTGAACAAATTTCAATCCACAAAGATAAACACGCCCTAGCAGTGAGTTAAAACGTAATTTAGTGATTAGTGTTTTTATGGCGTTGATAATGGAGTCGGTGATGGCGTTTGTTACTGCTACTAACAATATCGGCTATGCAGATATGCGTGTATTTGTAACTGGATGGACTGAAGGGTTATTAGCCGCATTACCAATAGGTTTAACTATAATGCTGATAATGTCGGTTACAGTAAAACCTAAAATAGAACGTTTTTTAAAAAGCTAATAACAAAAAAGAGCCATTGGCTTAATGCCAGTCAGTTAAGCTGACTGGCATTTTTCTTTTTATGGGGATACTTAGATGGTTTTGGCTTAACCCATCGGGGATATCTTCTATCCTCTCGTCTAGCTGGAAGCTTAAATAAGACCAGTGTATTGAGTAAGTGCTGCCAGTGTATTG
>NZ_JADYXO010000014.1:0-122713 GCF_015864295.1 Pseudoalteromonas sp. NZS127_1
TTTTTCACCCAAATTTGTATGCTTATTAGCATAACATTTCTTTCTTAATGGGTGGCCAAAATCACTGTACCACTACAAGTGAGAACGGAGCGCCAATGCGCTTAAGTTCGCGTCCCATGCCGCCATCTAAAATTGTTACCTTTTTCACTTATGGACTTCTATATGTCTAAATAATATGGCGCTATTCAAACATATTTTTTAAAAAATCATAATGAAACTTCATCAGGTTGAGCATGAAAAAAGTTCAACCTATTAAATACGCTATAAAAACGCACAAAAAAAGCGACACCTCATTAGGTAGTCGCTTTTTAGTAAGTATGATTAGCTTACTTATAAAAGGCTTCAACAGTGCCTTTTCTTGTAAGTAAAAGGGGTTGTCCGCGACGATCAAGCCCTTTTGGAGATGCAAACTTTATCCAACCTTCACTGATGCAGTATTCTTCAACATCAAAACGCTCTTTGCCGTTGAACGTGATACCAATATCGTGTTCAAAAACTTCTTCCACATGATGTGGGCTGCGTGGATTAATAGAAAGGCGATCTGGTAAAGCAGGTTTTGCGGTAGTGTCGTTCATGGTCATATTCTATATTGAATGAAGTATGCGCTATTGTAGGCAATACAAAGCTTTCGCTCAAGAGAGATAGTAGTAAATGTGTTTAAAAATGTACTAATTAATGAGTTGTGTATACAAATGAGATTGTGCTGGGGAAATATTTACAGAAGGGTTTTTGAAGATATTTGACTAAAAAATTATAAAGATAAATATATTAATGGGTTATTTCTAACCCACTAAATTGTTTAGCAATTAGATGCTAACAATGTTCTCGGCTTGTGGGCCTTTTTGACCTTGAGTAACAGTAAACTGTACACGTTGGCCTTCAGCTAGAGTTTTGAAACCGTCGCCAGAGATTGCGCTAAAATGTGCAAAAACGTCTGCGCCAGATTCTTGTTCGATAAAACCAAAACCTTTTGCTTCGTTAAACCATTTTACTGAACCAGTAGTTGTATTAGACATAATATGTATCCTAAAAAATTAATATAAGTGTGCCTGAAAAGAGGCGATTGAGCCGGAAAAAATAGTTAACTTGAGGATATCGCGTAGGATTATTACTAAAACAACTCGGTACTAACAAATAAAACAGAACTTCTTTCAAACTAGTATTCAAAATGGGTTATTGCTAACCCATCAAATTGTTTAGCAATTAGATGCTAACAATGTTTTCAGCCTGTGGGCCTTTTTGACCTTGAGTAACAGTAAACTGTACACGTTGGCCTTCAGCTAAAGTTTTAAAACCGTCGCCAGAGATTGCGCTAAAATGTGCGAACACGTCTGCGCCAGATTCTTGCTCGATAAAACCAAAACCTTTTGCTTCGTTAAACCATTTTACTGAACCAGTAGTTGTAGTAGACATAATATGTATCCTAAAAAATTAATATAAGTGTGCCTGAAAAGAGGCGATTGAGCCGGAAAAAATAGTTAACTTGAGGATATCGCGTAGGATTATTACTAAAACAACTCGGTACTAACAAATAAAACAAAACTTCTTTCAAACTAGTATTCAAAATGGGTTATTGCTAACCCACTAAATTGTTTAGCAATTAGATGCTAACAATGTTCTCGGCTTGTGGGCCTTTTTGACCTTGAGTAACAGTAAACTGTACACGTTGGCCTTCAGCTAGAGTTTTGAAACCGTCGCCAGAGATTGCGCTGAAATGTGCGAACACGTCTGCGCCAGATTCTTGCTCGATGAAACCAAAACCTTTTGCTTCGTTAAACCATTTTACTGAACCAGTAGTTGTAGTAGACATAATATGTATCCTAAAAAATTAATATAAGTGTGCCTGAAAAGAGGCGATTGAGCCGGAAAAAATAGTTAACTTGAGGATATCGCGTAGGATTATTACTAAAACAACGGGGTACTAACAAATAAAACAAAACTTCTTTCAAACTAGTATTCAAAATGGGTTATTGCTAACCCATTTTAACGAAAGCAATTAGATGCTAACGATGTTTTCAGCTTGTGGACCTTTTTGACCTTGAGTAACAGTAAACTGTACACGTTGGCCTTCAGCTAGAGTTTTGAAACCGTCGCCAGAGATCGCGCTGAAATGTGCGAAAACATCAGGACCAGATTCTTGCTCGATAAAACCAAAACCTTTTGCTTCGTTGAAAAATTTAACTGTACCAGTTGTAGTATTAGACATAATAGTATCCTAAGAATTAATAAAAGTGCGCCTTAAATTAGGCAATTTAACAGGAAGAAAACATACATTTAACTGAGGATAACGCGAAGGATTATTACTAAAACAACGTGGTACTTACAAATAAATAGGGTTTTCTGTCAACCCGATGGCAAGCAGGATAACAGTAAATTAAGTCATATACCAAGCCCTATTGTAAATTTATTTTAGAGTAAGTGCTTTATTTGTTTGTTCGTTTTTTAACTAACTAGTTATGATTGAGATGATCTTTTTAACTTATAAATTAAAGTTAAGTTTATTTTAATCAAAGCTTTACGCTTATTTTTGTACACGGTTTTAGAGTAGGTAAAATACAGGTTTTAACTGGTTAAAACATGACCTAATTACCTACTAAATTTTTTGATATATATCTTAAATAACGTGATTCATTAGCCCCAAATTACAAATCCAAGTATTAATAATGCAATCCAAAGTGTTTCAGCAACAATTAAAATAATAGGTTTTATACCTACTTCGGTAAGTTTTCCTAAATTAGTTTTCATACCAATGGCTGAAATAGCCGCAATTAAAAAGAACTGCGAAAGTTCGTTAGCGGTTTCAAGCACTATTATAGGAAGAGAAAAGCAGCTATTTATTATCATGAGTATGACAAAGCCAATTAAAAACCCAGGGACTTTAGGTAATTCTCCGTGTTTTTCTTTATTTGAGCGATTAATAACAACCATCATAATAAGTACAACGGGTAGCAGCATAGCAACACGTACAAGTTTAGTTAGGGTTGCTATATCGCCAGTCTCAGGTGATACCGAATAACCAGCACCTACTACCTGCGCTACGTCGTGTATTGTGCCGCCTAAAAATACGCCTGCATTATGGGCGTCAAACTCAAGGTAATTAACCACAATAGGGTAGAGGATCATAGCAAGGGTCGACATGGCTGTTACGCCAATAACCGTAAGTAAAGTATCGCGCTCTTTATGTTCGCTGTTTGGCATAATAGAGGAGATAGCTAGCGCAGCAGACGCTCCACAAATAGCAACTGAGCCGCCTGTAAGTGCACCAAAGCGTTTTTGTAAGCCAAATGCGCGCGCAAGTACTACGCCTAAAATAATAGTAGTAAATATAGCGCCCGCTAACATAAGTGCGGTTTGCCAACCTAGTGTTACTAAATCTCCCAGTGCTATGCGTGTGCCTAGCAGCACTATACCTACGCGCAAAACCGTGGTGCCGGTAAAGTCGATACCTTTGGCGCAAGGGCTATCGCTTTGATATAAAAATGAGACTGCCATACCCAGTAACAAAGCAAACAGCATGGCTGGCGCGCCGTAATGCTCACTTAAAAATAAAGCGGCAAGGCCAGTCATTGCAGTAATGCTGGTACCTTGCCATAAAGGTGATATTTTACAGCTTAATTTACTACTTAAGCGCTGCATTACGCTTTAGCTGCGGTAAGTGCTACTAACACTTGGCGTTTACGTTCGCCTGTAAAAGGGCGGCGACCATGCATAGCCATTTCGTTATCAACTAAAGCTACATCGCCATCTTGCCATGCAAGATCAAAGGTAAATACTTTTGAAAGCTCAACAATTTTATCAAGTCCAGCTTTAGGAATAGCACTGCCATCGCCAAAGGCAATAGCAACCGATGGGTTTTCGCGTACGCCTTTCCAGCCCATGTAAGCGGCAATCAGTTGGTTATAAAAAACCTGTACGTTGTTTTCAAGAGTTACTACAGCAGGAAGTACCGGTGTAACGGCTTTTAGTGAGCCGTCTTCAAGCCATTCCCACTCGTAACCCAGTTCGGTTAATTTGTTATGTGCTTCGTCTTTGGTTTCAACGCTTAGTGTACTTTTCCAGCTTCGGCCTTGGCCTGATGTTGCATCGTCAGCGGCTGGCATATAGGTGGTGTACTTTAGGCCTTTGTGTTCAAAGTCATGGGCAAGTTTACTGTCGTATTCTTTTAATGCGCTAAATAACTTATCTGATCGACAAAGAGGTGTTGCACCACCTTCTTCTGCGGCCGATTTACAAAAAAAGAATAACTTACTTGGCGAAATAGGCGTTTGTGCCATTTCGTGGTGTAAGTATATTTCTACATCTTTTGGCGCTTCGTTAGCTGTAAATACACGCTCGGTAAAATTAATACGCACCGCGTTTGAAAGCGACTCTTTATAAGTAAAATTGTCGTAATCAAACCCAGCTGAAAACGTATCAAATGTTTCGGCGCTATTTACAGGAAAGCCACGAAACAACACAGCTCCTGAGCTGCGAAGTTTTTTAGCTAGTTCGCTTTTATTGGCGCGAATGAAAGCTACCGCTTCTTCAACGGTGCTGGCGTTATTGTTATTAACCACAATGCACGGAAAAACCGAATCATCGAATGTTAATTGAGTTGGCACTGAGGCGTAGTTAATTTCGGTAGCTGACATTGTATGTTCCTAATCGTAAATTGGGTGAAAACGGTTAAAGGCAACTTCACAAAAGTGCCCAGGGTCGTTAAATCGGCGATTACTGTTAAGCGCAGAAATTTGCGCCATTTCTTGCTCTGTTAATTCAAAATCAAACAGTGCGAGGTTTTCTTTCATGCGTTCAAGTTTTGAAGTTTTTGGAATAATGGCAGTGCCACGTTGCACGCCCCAGCGAAGTACGACTTGTGCTGGCGTTTTGCCATGATTGTGTGCAGCCGCTTTAACAACGCTTTGCTCAAGAACCGATTCAGTTTTATCTGCCATTTCAAGCTCAAGGTACGAAAGTGCACCCAGTGGCGAAAACGCAGTAACCGGAATATCGTACTGCTTTGCGAGTCTTACTAATCGCTCTTGCGTTAAATAAGGGTGCGATTCAATTTGCAGCATGGCAGGCTTAATATTTGCGTAGGTCATTAAATCGTGAAGCAGTGCGCTTGAGTAATTACATACCCCAATGCGTTTTGCTTTGTTGTTGTGTACTTGTTCTTCCATTGCTTGCCACGTTAAATAAAGTGGTACTTTTGCAAGCTCCATTTGTGGGTTTTGTGCGTCTGGGTCAACAAACCATTCTGGTGGATAGCGGGTTTCTATTGGCACAAATGTTTGCGCAATCGGAAAATGAATTAGGTATAAGTCTAAGTAATCTAACTTTAAGTCACTTAGTGTTTTATCTATCGCGAGGCCAACATGCTCTGGTGCATGAAAGGTATTCCACAGTTTTGATGTTATCCATAATTCTTCGCGGGTACATAAGCCATCGTTTATTGCTTGGGCTATGCCATCGCCTACTTGTTCTTCGTTACCGTAGTCTGATGCGCAATCAAGATGGCGGTAACCTGCCTTGATGGCTTGGTATACCGTTTGTGCACAATCTTCTTGCGCTACTTTCCATAAACCGAACCCTACTGAAGGGATATTATTTAATGAACTCATTGGGAATTCCTGTTAAAAATGCATAATGACTTAGGTCTTGTATAAGACATAAGTTATTATACGAATCAAACAGTGTCAATACTGTGTTAACAGCAAAGCAGTAAATGAATGGGTTAAAAAACCTGCAGGCAGCAAAAAGGCAGCGTTTGCTGCCTTTAAAAAATATTTAATTATTATGCGCTAAAGTGGGTTGTTAGCACTAAATTGGCTCTTAATCAGTCGAGCTCAATTTGATAGTGGTAATGATCGCTACGGCATTTGCTCTGGCGGTATTCAATACGCTTACCTTCGATTGATTCGGTAATGCGTGATACCAGCAGCAGTGGGTCGCCAGCTTTAATAGCAAGCATTTTGGCATCATCCATTGTAGCAAGTACGGCTTTAATACTGTCTTGGGTTTTGTGTACAGTTTGGTTAAATTTGGTCTGATAGTAATGGTACAATGTATGCGGAATATCACTACTTTGATGTATATCAGGAAAGTAGCTTTGCGGTAGGTATATAGTTTCGCTCATGCAAAATTCGTTATCAAGAATACGCCTACGAACAAGCTTAGTAACTTTGTCTTTTTTATTGAGTTGTAACGCTTCTATTACTTCAACTGGCGCTGCACAAAGCTCAACCGATAGCAGTTCAGCCTTTGGTAAATCGGCACCTTTACCGTCGGCTTGTAACGGAAAAAACCTAAATAAGGCATCTTGCGCAGTATGTTGCGATACAAACGTACCAACGCCTTGGCGACGAGTTACTATTTTATTGTCGGTTAATAAGTTTAGTGCTTTACGAACCGTACCTTGGCTTACGTTAAATTCTTCAGCAAGGCGAAATTCGCTTGGTAGTGCTTCGCCAGGTACCCAACGTCTTTCAACAATGAGCTGTTTAATATAATCAGCCACTTGTAAGTAAAGTGGTTGAAAAGCCAAGCTTGGGCCACTTAATTTGTGATCAAACATAGAGTTACTCATTATTATTTACCATTAAATTTAATCCACCTGTAGTTATAGCATAGGTGAAACCTTTTACGCATATTTGCGCTAGCTCAATTAAACGTGAACTACTGCTGTAATGTTTAATAGGCGCAAAATATACATTATGCCTAAAAACAAATCGTTACACTACAATAGCTCACCCTTAGGAAATTAAAAGTGCTTAGTATTTCTTTTGAACTCATTTTGCTTATGGCGCTGTGCCTAAGCCTTGCCACTATTATGCAAACTCTTAGCGGGTTTGGCTTTGGGTTACTAGTGGTTGCAAGCTTTACATTGCTTGATGTATTGCCGCTTACAGCAACTACATTTTTAGTGAGCTTATTGGGTTTGGTTAACTCTACAACCGTGGTGGTTAAAAACCGCAGCTCGGTAAAAGTACCCGAGCTAAAACTTATGTTGTATACCGGTATTCCGTTAATGCTGGTAGGTTTTGTGCTGCTTGAGTTTATGTCGTCGCATTTAACGCACTATTTAAACTTTATTTTAGGCGTAAGCATTCTATTGTGCTGCGCTTTAATGCTGATTGGCCGCGATCGTGCTAATAAACAAAGCCGTCCTCGTTCGTTTTTAATAGCCGGTGGGGTAAGTGGATTACTTGGAGGGTTGTTTTCAACCTCTGGGCCACCGCTTGTGTTTCAGTGTTATAAGCAAAGTTGGTCTATTGAAGCTATTCGCAGTACGTTATTAGCGGTATTTACTATTGGCGGGCTAGTACGTGTAGGTATCGCTTTATTTGGTACTTTGCCAGAGCTCGACATTATGTTTTTAATTGCAGCGGCTATTCCTTTAGTGTTGCTAGTTACGCATTTTGCTCGTAAATTAACGCCCTACGTAGACGCTAAATGGATACGCATTATAGCTATTACGCTGCTAGGACTGAGCGGCGTATCGCTGGTGGCTACATCGGCGCCGGGTATATTTTAAAAATCGCGATGTAAATAATTCATCTTAGGGTTATTTACATTGACATGGGGATTACAATTATTTAACTTGTGTCTTATACAAGACTAATAATTGGTTAAGGAACTCCCATGAATGTATTTGAATTACGTGAGCCAGACTGGAACGCAATAGAGCCAGCACGCTTAACCGCACCGCCAAAGTTACAAGGTAATGTGCTGGTTTTGCCCACTCAGTTTGGTGATATTAGCGTAACGATAAGCCAGTTTGGTTTACGTTTAAATGCAGGCACCACACATGACGAGCAGTTTAAAATATTAACCACAACCCCATCAGAATATCCCCTTACACTTAGCAAAAACAATAATGATTACAGTGTAAGCGGTGGCGAATACCGCCTAGAATTTTACAGCGACCCTTTTCATTTCAAACTTTATAAAAACGATGAGCTAGTACAGCAATCAGCAACTGATGGCCACTTTGTACGCCAGCACCGTTTACCGCCACTAGCTAAAACCGATAACGGCTGGATACTAAGCCTTGAGCTTAACTACGATGAGGCAGTGTATGGTCTTGGCGAAAAGTGGGGCAAGCTTGATAAACGCGGCCAACTTATTCGTTCATATAACCACGATGCGCTGGGTGTTAACGCCGAAAAGTCTTATAAAAATACCCCGTATGCATGGAGTCCAGAAGGCTGGAACTTATTTGTACATACACCCGCGCCTGTTACCCATGGCGTAGGTTATGCATTGTGGTCGCAACGCGCTTATGTATGTTTAGTTGAAGATGACGCGCTAGATGTCTTTTTATATCAAGAACAAACACCTGCTCAAAGTATTAACCGCTATTGTGAACTAACAGGTTTTGCACCGGTGCCACCGCAGTGGAGCTTTGGTGTTATTTTATCAAAAGCGTATTACAAAGATGCCGACGAACTACTTAGTGTTGCCCGCGAAGTACGCACTAAAAAAATGCCGTGCGACGTAATTACCCTTGATGGCCGAGCATGGCAAGACACCGACACTCGCTTTGCCTTTGAATGGGACCCAACACGCTACGCCGACCCAAAACCAGTGCTTGATGAACTTAAAGCCATGGACTTTAAAATTTGTGTGTGGGAATACCCGATGATCTCGGTAAATAACCCATTGTTTGCTAAAGCGGCCGAAAACGGCTGGCTTATAAAAGACAAACGCACAGGCAAAGCGTATCAATACGAGTGGGATTTAAGTCCATTTGGCGAAGTACTTACGCCGCTGCCAGAGTCGGGTATTTTAGATTTTACTCATCCCGACGCTTACGAATACTGGCTTGAGTCGCATAAGCCTTTGTTTGAGCTTGGCGTAGATATGATAAAAGCAGATTTTGGCGAACAGCTAGAAGACGAAAATATGGTATCGCACAGTGGCGACAGCGGTATAAGATTACACAACGTTTATAGCATGTTGTACAACCGCTGCGTTTATGAAGCCGCCGAAAAATACTGTAAAACAGGGCCATTTTTATTTAGCCGCTCAGCATGGACGGGCAGCCAACGCTTCCCTGCACAGTGGGGCGGTGACCCACAAGCCGATTGGCAAGGTTTAGCGGCGAGTATTCGTGGCAGCTTAGCGTGGGGTATGTCGGGCGGACCGTTTTTTGCAACCGATATTGGCGGTTTTTACAAAGACACTCGCGACGCAGAGCTTTACGTGCGCTGGGCGCAAGCCTCAGTATTTAGCGCACACATGCGCTTGCATGGTATTGGCCCTCGCGAACCGTGGTCTTATACTGAGCAAGCAAGTGACGCGGTATTTGCAGCACTTAAACTACGCTACCAACTTATTCCTTATTTAGAACAAAGTGCAGAGCAAGCGCAGCAAACCGGTTTGCCGATTCAGCGTGCAATGGCACTGGCATTTCCTGATGATGTGCTAGCGCATAGTTTTGATCAGCAATTTATGTGCGGTGAAAAATTACTGGTTGTGCCATGTGTAGTACCAAACGGTAAAGTGAAATTTTATTTACCACAAGGCCGCTGGATTCGCTTTCCTGATAAACAAGCTTACGAAGGTGGTAAGTACTACGAGCACACACTCGCACTTGAAGAAATGGCAGTATTTATGCGCGAAGGCGACAGCCTAATGCTTGGCCCAGAGGTTCAACACACAGAACAAGACATGAGCCAATTAACGCCATGGCCTAAATAAAACTCGGCTTAATAAAAAACACACAACACACACATAACACACACAATAATAAAGATATTAGCTTACTTTTTACCGAGTAAAGTAAGCTAAAAGGGGCGCAAGATGGAAGGTATGAACATTACCATGACACTGCTATCGTGCTTGGCGTTTATGGCGCTGGTGGGATATATCTCGTACCAAAAAACCAAAGGGGAAGTTAACACCCAAGATGGCTACTTTTTAGCGGGTCGTGGGTTAACAGGTACATTTATAGCAGGGTCGATGATCCTTACTAACTTATCGGCCGAGCAACTAATTGGCCTTAATGGCTCAGCTTATGGTTACAACCTAAGCTCAATGGCGTGGGAAGTAACCGCAGGGATCTCAACCATTATTATGGCGTTGATCTTTTTGCCTCGTTATTTAGCGGGCGCGTTTTCTACCTTACCTGAATTTTTACGGGATCGTTTTGACGATACCGTACGACGCATGACGGTGATCTTATTTATGGTAGGGTATTGTTTTATAACGATCCCTTCTGTTTTGTACTCAGGATCAATTGCCGTACTTAGACTTTTTGATGTACCCACCTTATTAAATATGAGCTACCAAGCAAGCCTAATTGTGACCATTATTACAGTGGGTTCAGTTGGGGCTATTTATGCTGTATTTGGTGGTTTAAAGGCGGTTGCGGTATCAGATACCATTAACGGTGTTGGGTTATTAATTATTGGTATTTTAGTGCCAACACTGGGCTTAATTGCATTGGGTGATGGTAGTTTTTCAGAAGGGTTAAGCACCCTAGTAAACACCGACACAGAAAAGCTCAATGCTATTGGTAGTAGCGATGATCCCGTGCCATTTGGCACTATTTTTACAGGGATGATCTTAGCTAATTTGTTTTATTGGGGCACTAATCAGTATGTGATCCAGCGTACATTGGGCGCTAAAAACTTAGTTGAAGGTCAAAAAGGGGTGTTGTTTTCAGGGTACTTTAAAGTGCTAGTACCGTTTATGATGATGATCCCAGGCGTTATTGCTTACCATCTTTATAAACACGAAAGCCTGCCAACTATCGATTTAGCTTACCCACATTTGGTAAAAGAAGTACTTCCACAGTATTTATCTGGCTTCTTTTTGGCCGTATTGCTAGGTGCTGTATTTAGCTCATTTAACTCATTGCTCAATAGCGCGGCGACCTTATTTTGTTTAGACGTTTACAAACCAATGAAAAAAGACAAAGTAACAGACAGCCAACTTATAAAAGTGGCTAAAATTACCAGTATTATTATTGCCGTATTATCGTTTATAACCGCGCCATTATTGATGTTTGCACCTGAAGGCTTATGGCACATAATTCGTGTATTTACAGGTTTCTATAACATTCCGGTCATCACAATTGTATTGGTAGGTTTGTTTACTCGAAAAGTGCCTGCACTGGGCGCTAAAGTCGCGATTATATTCCATATTATTGCCTACACCTTGCTTAAATTTGTATGGGATGTAGACATTAACTTTATTCATATTTACGCCATTTTGTTCATAATTGAATTGGCAATAATGCTGGGTATTGGTTACTACAAACCACTTAAAACACCATGGCAATTTACACGCAAAGCCGAGGTAGACCTTAATCCTTGGAAGTACGCATTGCCTTGCGCCATCGTATTAGTAGGCTTGATTGTTAGCTTATATATATTGTTTTCTCCGCTCGGATTAGTGGGTGGAACCAGTGTGTACTTTGTACCAAGTTTAGTTGCTGTTTGGTCTACTGTTTTAGTGCTTAGCTGGTGGAGTGTACGTCGTTGGCAGGTTCGTTACGAAAATAGCTTAGCGCGTATTGGGGCTAAAAACGCCGCATAACGTGCGGCTATATTCTATACACCAAACTTAAATCACATTTAATTCACATAATGTTTGCATTAGTAAGATAGTTTGTTTAAATTTAAAGCTCTTATATAAGATATAAGAGCTTTAAGGAAAGTATCACACACACTGACACCGCTTTTTAGCAACTCACACAATTGCTAGCGCGGTACCACACAGCACACGCACAATATGGAGAATGACATGAGAGCTAAAAAGTCCGTCTTAAGCTTGGCAGTCACGTTAGCAATGACAACCGGTTTAGCGCTTAGCGCGCAGGTACATGCACAGCAAGAGCAAACCGAACAAGAACAACAAAAAACAGAAACAGCTAAAAACGATACATTTGAAAAAATAGTCGTTACTTCACAAAAAAGAACGCAAAGTTTAAACGAAGTACCTGTTGCGGTATCGGTACTTAATAGCGATCAAATTAATTCAGCTTTTGCTAATAACATGGAAGGCTTACAGTCACTTGTTCCTTCGGTTAGCTTTAGAAAAGGCACCACAACACGTAACTCAGCGCTAACAGTGCGCGGTATTGGTACTATTTCATTTAGTATTGCTGCCGAGCCAAGTGTGGCAACTGTTGTTGATGGCGTGGTACTTGGCCGCTCGGGTCAAGCCTTTGCCGATTTATACGACGTAGACCGCATTGAAGTATTACGCGGGCCACAAGGTACGTTATTTGGCAAAAACGCCTCAGCAGGTGTGGTAAATATTACCACTAAAGATCCGTCGTACGACACAACCGGCAGCGTAGAAACCTCGTTTTATCAAGATAACGAATACCGTTTTAAAGGTGTTATAAGCGGCGGTTTAACCGACGATTTAGCCGCTAGCTTAACGGTATTTAAAGGCAAGTTTGACGGTTACATTGATAACGTTTACAACAACGAAAAAGTAAACGGTTATGACCGCGAAGGTGCACGTGCTGTATTTAAATACGAGCCAGAGGACGACTTAAGCGTAAAATTTATAGCTGAATTTTATAACGCAGACGACGATTGTTGCGCCGACTTAGAAGCCCTGCCAAGTGGTCGTAATCCTGATTCAAAAGCAGCGCCAAACAGTAATGGTATTGTTGATGGCGTAGCCGATATTGACCTAGACCAACGCAAAGTAGACCATGATTACGAGTCGCGCACAATTGACGAACATAGCGCGTTTTCGGTGCAAGTTGATAAAACAATTGGCGACTATACGTACACGTCAATTACAGCGCAGCGCTCATGGGATAATACCGAATACCGCGAAGGCGACTTTACCTCTATTGCTGGCGACAGCAGCGAGCCAGTATTTGCCGCGCCGTTTCAACTACATGATATTGGTGCACAGCAATGGGATCAGTTTTCGCAAGAGTTTAGAGTTACATCAAACCTAGCAGGGCCATTTAACTATGTTGCTGGTTTATTTTACTGGAACATGGATTCACAACGTAACTTTACTCGTGATGCAAGTTGTCAAAACAATGGTGGCCAGCTTGATAGCGCAATGGCTTTTTACGCGCAAAATAACTTATCGGGCGCAGAGCTTGATGCCGCACTTGCTGATTTAGAAGGTTACACACAAGGGCTAGGCGTTAGCTGTAACGCAAACGATATTGTATCGGCCACTGCTTTTATGAGCACAGAATTTAACAACTGGGCAGCCTTTGCCGACGGTACTTACGATTTATCTGAAGATTTACGCGTATTATTTGGTATTCGTTACACCGACGATGAAGTGTCTTACACGCATCGCCGTGTAAGCAATGATGTATATGGCCGCACCGGTGTAGGCGTACGCCCAGCAACACTAAATACCGATGACGAAGGCAAAGCAGAAGAAACCAACGTATCGGGTCGTTTAGGTATGCAATACGATTTAGGCGATGGCCAAATGGTATACGGTACCTACTCGCAAGGTTACAAAGGGCCTGGTTTTAATATTTATTACAACTTTAATCCAGACACCGACAGCCGCGAAATATCGCCAGAAGAGTCTGATGCTTACGAAATTGGCTACAAATACGCAAGCCGCGAGTTTGTGTTTAACATGGCACTTTTCAGAACAGAAATTGAAGGTTTTCAAGCTAACAACTTTGACTGTTCAGACGGCACCTGTATTACCCGCTTAACAAACGCGGGCGATGTAAGCACACAAGGTGTTGAAGTTGACTTTATGTGGGCTGCAACAGAGTCACTAACGCTTACCGGTGGTGTCGCTTATATTAAAGCCGAAATTGACGAGTTTAATTGTCCGGCAGAAGTAGCTGCAGGTTCGTGTACTGACCGCTCTGGCTTAGATGTTCCATTTTCGCCAGATTTAAAATACTCACTAACAGCTGACTACTTTATTGAAACTGAGCATGGCTTTAACGTACACATAAATAGCTCATACATTTACACCGACGAGCAATACTCAGACTTGCCAGATAACGTAGGCGAGTTTAACCCAGCGTCGTTACTGCCAGATTACGGCATTTTAAACGCAAGTGTTGGCTTATCGTTTAAAGATGATGCGTTTAGAGTATCGCTTATTGCTAAAAACTTAACCGACGAAAGCTACGCAACTACCTACAGTGGCGATAACTTCCGTTACCAAATACCGCGTGATGCAGAGCGCTACTTTGGCGTATCGTTTAAGGCGCGTTTTTAATATTTAAATAATTACATTTAATAATTTCCCTGAAAATAAGCGCAACGTTTTACACGTTGCGCTTTTTTAATCAAAACAATCCTTTTGTATGCTTTTTAGGTTTTTTTTGTAAATTAATTGTACAGGTGGGCGTTGTTGTTCTATCTTTTTTGTACCTATTTAGGTTCAATTATTAAGGATAAAAATGAAAACTATATTAATTACTACAGGTATTATTTTGGCATCTATTTTTTCTGCACAAGCGAGTGCAGACCAAATGGAATGTTACGTAGATACTCAAGCATATGACCAATTTACTCCTAATCATTGTTTTGCTGTGATTTATGGTAAAAGAACAGCTACAGCAGTATTCAGAGTGGTAGGTAATGGCTCTGACATTGATAGTGTTGTTTGGTCAAATGCTGCGTCGTCTTGTGGCGTATCGGGTACATCATGCTCATTCTCGATAAAATCATTTAAAAGTAATAAAGCAGAAGCAACGGTATTATATACAGATGGTACTTGGAGCAAAGTTTCTGCAACGGCTTCGTTTGAAGATGGTCGTTAATAAAAATAATAACGTTTATTGAATGAATAAGCGCAACGTTTAACACGTTGCGCTTTTTTATTTTTGTGACTTATTTTTGTAATAGTTTAGTCATTTTACTTTCATCAAAATTACCTTTATCAGTCACATCTGTTTTCTATAGTGCAGCGGTTGATCTTTTTTGTGTTTACACATTTCAAAAAATAACCACTAAACAATGGGAATTACGGATGAAAATTAAAAAAGTCGCTGCGGCAATCGCGCTAACGTTAACGTTTAGCGCAGTGAGCCATGCTGATGTACTACCGCAAAGCCAAAAAGACAGCAGCTGGTATAGCGCTGCGCAAACTAAACTAACAACAAAAACAGCACAAGCGCAGGCTACACAAGCCACTAAAGCTAAAAACGTCATTTTATTTGTGGGCGATGGTATGGGTATTTCTACACTTACCGCCGCGCGCATTTTACAAGGGCAGCGTAATAACCAATCTGGCGAAGAAGGTTATTTAAGCTTTGAAGAGTTCCCATACTCTGCACAAGTTAAAACGTATAACGTAGATGCTCAAACTCCTGATTCAGCAGGCACGATGACGGCTATTATTTCGGGTGTAAAAACCGATGTGGGCGTTATTGGTGTAGACGAAGATATTGAACGCGGCGTGTGTTCAACAGTGGCAGGTAACGAGCTAATTACCGCGACTGAATTGGCTGAAATTAAAGGGCTATCTACCGGTATTATTTCTACAGCACGTATTACTCATGCAACCCCTGCTGCCACATATGCTAAATCGGCTGACCGTAACTGGGAAGACGTATCAGATATGCCAGAAGATGCAGTAACGGGTGGCTGTGAAGACATTGCATCGCAACTGGTTAACTTTGAAAAAAACCTAGAAGCACGATTTGTAGGGACCGACGTAGACGGCCTTGATTTTGTAATGGGGGGCGGTCGTCGTCACTTTTTACCAAAAGACGAAACAGCTAACTCAACAGATGCAGTAAGTGCTATAGAAGGCGACCGTACTGACGAGCGCAACTTAGTAACTGAGTGGCAAACACAATACCCAGATGCTACGTACGTGATGGATCAAACAGGCTTTGATGCAATAAGCGATGACGCCACTAAAGTATTTGGTTTATTTAACGAATCCCACATGCAATACGAAGCTGACCGCGCAAACGATGTAGCGGGCGAGCCTTCACTTACCGATATGACCACTAAAGCAATTGAAGTGCTTGGTAAAAACGATAATGGATTTTTCTTAACGGTTGAGTCGGGACGAATTGACCATGCGCACCACGCAGGTAATGCATACAACGCGCTTAACGACACCATTGAGTTTGCTAAAGCCGTGCAAGCAGCGGTAGATAACACAAACCCAGAAGAAACCCTTATTTTAGTAACCGCCGATCACAGCCATGTATTTACTATTGCAGGCTACCCTAAGCGTGGTAATCCAATTTTAGGTCAAGTAGTTGCAGTAGGTGCAACAACACCAAGCTTAGCCGCCGACGATATGCCGTACACCACCGTAGGTTACGCAAATGGTTTAGGTTTTAGAAACTTAGGCAGTGAGACCAACGCTGATGCAAGTTACACAAGTGCCGCTATTGCAGGGCGTGTTGAGCTAAATGGCGTAGATACAACAACCCCAGGCTTTCACCAAGAAGCAACTGTACCAATGGGCTCAGAAACACACGCGGGTGAAGACATATCTTTACATGCAAAAGGTCCTGGTGCTCAGCTAGCACAGGGCGTAATTGAACAAAACGTTGTATTTCATTTAATTAATCAAGCTCTTGAACTAACTCAGCAATAATGGCGGCTAACATGAACAAATTAACGGTACTTTCTTTGGCAGTAATGGTCGCGCTAGCAGGTTGCTCGAGTGACGATAACAAAAATGAAAACAATATTATCGCAGTAGATAACGCTATTGCAGTGGGCTCTGAGCAGTGTATTAATGGCGGTGTAGAGACGCAAGTAGGCGCAGATACCAATAATAACGACGTGCTAGATAGCGATGAAGTTAACTCAACTAATTTAGTGTGTAATGCACCTGCAACGTCGTTAACAAGCGAGCAGTTAGCCTCACTCACTAGTAATACTTGGTTTAGTGAAGCACAAACAAAATTGGGTGCAGCACAAACAGCCAGTAGCAACATTGTTACAGAATCAGGCAAAGCGAAAAACGTTATTTTATTTGTTGGTGATGGTATGGGTATTTCTACCATAACCGCAGCACGTATTTTAGCGGGTCAGTTAGAAGGTGAAATGGGTGAAGAACACCAGTTAAGCTTTGAAACTATGCCTTTTTCGGGCTTTGTAAAAACATACAACGTAGATGCGCAAACGCCAGATTCGGCAGGCACTATGACCGCAATGGCATCGGGTGTTAAAACCGACGCAGGCGTTATTGGTATTGATGAAGCGGTTGAACGTGGTAATTGTGCATCAGGCAAAGGGCACGAACTTGTTACCTCGTTAGAGCTTGCTGAAATTGCAGGTAAAGCAACAGGGATTATTTCTACAGCGCGTATTACTCACGCAACACCCGCTGCAACGTATGCTAAATCGGCAGAGCGTAACTGGGAAGATATCTCTGATATGCCAGAAAGTGCTGCAACGTGTGAAGATATTGCATCGCAACTAGTTAACTTTGAAGCCAACCTAGAAGCACGCTTTAGTGGTGTTGATGTAGACGGTATTGACGTAGTAATGGGCGGCGGTCGTCGTCACTTTTTACCAAAAGATGCCGCGTTTAATTCAGCTGATGCAGTGAGTGCTGTTGAAGGTGATCGAACAGATAACCGCGACTTAACCGCAGAGTGGAAAACGCAATATCCAAATGGCACGTACGTAATGGATCAAACCGGTTTTGATGCAATAAGTGACGACGCCACTAAAGTGTTTGGCTTATTTAACGAATCCCACATGCAGTACGAAGCTGACCGCGCAAACGATGTAGCAGGCGAGCCTTCGCTTTCACAAATGACCGAAAAAGCAATAAACGTACTTGATAACAACGAGCAAGGTTTTTTCTTAACGGTTGAGTCGGGTCGAATTGACCACGCGCATCATGCGGGTAACGCTTATAACGCGTTAAACGACACTATTGAGCTTGCTAAAGCCGTTAAAGTGGCAATGGAAAACACCAACCCAGAAGAAACATTAATAGTTGTAACTGCCGATCACAGCCATGTATTTACCATTGCCGGTTATCCTAAACGCGGTAACCCAATTTTAGGTAAAGTAGTTGCAGTAGGCGCAACTGAGCCAAGCTTAGCTGCCGACGATATGCCTTATACAACGGTTGGTTACACCAATGGTGGTGGCTTTAGAAACCTAGGTAGCGAGACTGATGCCGATGCAGGTTATGCGTTTGCACCGGTTACAGGGCGTGTTGATTTAACAGATGTTGATACAACAACACCTGGTTTTCATCAAGAATCACTGGTACCAATGGGCTCTGAAACACATGCCGGTGAAGACGTAGGCGTTTATGCAATGGGACCAGGTGCACACTTGGTAACAGGCACAAACGAGCAAAGCTTTTTGTTCCATGTAATGGACTTTGCAGCTGACTTTGTAAAAGCAGCAGACGAAAAACTAGCGCAATAAATATCGTCTAGTTATAAATTTAGTTAAATATATCTAAATAAAAAACCCCGCCTACTTTGCGGGGTTTTTGTCATTAAACTGACATTTATAATCGTTATGTTATTGCCATAAACTTGAAATATAAATAAGAGATAGCTAAATGAAAAAAGCGTTATTAATAATTGCCACGCTTGTGAGTACAAGTAGCTTTGCCTCGCAATGTGATATTGATGCTAAGCATTTAAAAGCGGATTATAAAATTACCAACAGCCATAAAGCGCAGCAAAATAGCGAGTCACTTACCCTTTGGCGAAACAATCAGCAAGTAGCGCATCAAAGTGAAGTAATAACCGAACTTTGGCAGCACTTAGCCAATAATCAAATACGACCAATACGTTATTTTAATGCCCAGCAACGCGGCATTGAATATCAACCATCTGAGGTACGCGGCGTACAAAACTGGAGTGCTAAAAGTCAGCTGGTGGATAATCACCTAATCGAAAAAATGACGTTAGTAAGCACACAAGGCACAGGCTGTGATGAAGTAAAAAATTATACGTTGAGCGAAAATGGCAACGACTTTAACCTCGCCTTTTATACGCATTCAAAATTAGTTAAAACATTTAGCATTAGTAATAAAAAAAGCCAAACAAGTACATTGCTAAGCCTTAATAAAGTAAGTACAGATGTGCTATTAATTACCGCTCAATTTGCACAGTGGGATCGTTTTCAAACCACCGATTACGCCGACATTGGCGATAACGAAGGCGACCCGTTTTTAGCTAAAATGATAAACCTTGGTTTTATTGAGCACAGCGCAACAGGTTTTTATAACCAGCAGGGCGAGGCTATTCAAGGCGGGCACCACCACTAGGTTTTGGAGCTTTTAAATGCTGTAGCTTATAGCTGGAAGAATGACAGTTATGAGCTACAAATAGGTATTTAAAAAGTAGATTAATTTAAGCCATTTCCACCCAAGTAATACAACAAACACTTTTCCATTTTATAAAACACACCATCAGCCGCATAAGATTTATAGTTGGTAATAATTTACACTATTTGATATTAATAGAAGTTCACACAATAGGGACATTTTGTGAAGATAAGGAAATGTCCTCAGATAAAGTTGTAAGGCCCTATGCAAATACTTGGTATTGGCTGAAACTCAAGGAGGTTACATGATTGGATCGATTTGGAGTAAGTGGGATTTACACATTCATTCTCCATACACCCATCAAGCTAATGAATATGGATCATCTACTATAGATGAGTTTGTTGATAAGATAATATCTTCAGAACTTAGCCTAACAGGAATTACTAACTATTTTTTCTTTAAAGATAACGAACTAGAGGAAATTAGAGATAAATTTCAAGAAAAAGGTATTGAGCATACAGTCTTAGGCAATCTAGAATTTCGTATTGATCAGCAAAACAAAGATGGTGAGTGGATCAACGTTCATTGTATATTTTCGGAAAATATAACTACTCAACGAATAAATACCATTTTATCTACTCTCCCTATCTCTAACACAACTGCTGATGGCAAGCATATCTATTGTTCCCAACAATCTCTTACCGATTCACAAACTAAAACATCTGAAGCTGTTGTAAAGTTTGATTCATTGATAGCTCACCTAAATAATAATTTAAAGTTCGGGATCGATTTTTTAATAGCAGCTTGTCCAAATGGATATGGTGGCTTTAGACCTGATATGAAAGAAGGTAGATCACTAGCTGTTGCACTAGAAATAGAGAAAAGGTGCCAAATTATTTTAGGTCGGCCTCAAGATAGAAATTTTTTCCTGAATAACGAAAGGTACCCATCTGCGAAGCAAAAGCCGGTTTTTTATGCTTCAGATGCTCACAAACTTGAATATATTGGCACAATGTATTCTTGGGTCAAAGCAAAACCAACCTTTGAAGGCTTAAGGCAAGCTATTATTGAACCCGACCTCAGGGTTCAGCAAACGAATGACTTTGTGGAAAAAACATACAGTAAGCCATGGTTTAAATCAGTTAAGTTAGGTGGAAAAATTTTTTCTGGTGAGGATATAAGTTTTTTTAACCAAACAATCCCATTAAATCCGAACCTAGTCACGATTGTGGGTGGGAGGGGGACTGGCAAAAGCCTTTTTCTAGATGCAATGCACTCAAGATTTAACCATCAATCTCAGCACTCAAATGCGCGGAGGGTTAGCGGTGAAAGCCTTAGTGTTGAACTAGACCAAGGTGATGGGACGGTATTAAAATTCGATTCTTCTGCAAATACGTACTCTTATTTACATGTTTCTCAAGGAGATGTTCAACATTTCAGTCAAAAGCCTGATGATCTGAGTGGCGAGATAAAAAGAATGTTAGGAATCCATGGTATAGAGTTTGATTCTGTTACCAGTTCTGAAATATCAAACAATCTGAGTAAATATCGTACGTTCGTTGAGTATTGGGAAGATGTTGATTCTCAAAGCCAGCGTATTAATACGCAACAATATCAACAAAGTGTTATTGATAGTAATGTTCAGTTAATTGGCACGCTTACTAACCCTCAAAATAAGTTGTTAATTGAACGATATCAAAATAACTCAAAGAGTATTAACGAAAAAAACAACTTCATTGATGAAGCAAGGAGTACGCTAGCTCTTTTGTGTCGCCATGCTTTAGAAATAAACCAAAGAATTACGTTGTTAAATGCCAATCATTGCTCAGTAAATAAGTCGCCATTGATTGATGAAGCTTTGGTCAAAGACCCCATTAGTAAAAATATAGATATATGTAAGAGTGAAATTCAAACATTAATCGAATCAAATAATGAAATTGCTATTCAGTTTAGACAGCAAGGTATCAATCAGGATATATCATCTTTGCTAAGCAAAGTTACTGAGTTTCAAAAGTCTATTGATCAGGCATCATCGAAATTAGATGAGATAAATCAAAAGACAATAGAGTATCAAGCGTTTGTTAGGGAGCGTGGAGAGCTTGCTTTAAAATACAAAGAGTACATTGATTGTCAAAAAAACAACATCAACCAGGCCTTTGAAAAGCTTAAAATTCAACAGCCAGGCTGGAATTTTGAGCAAAATGAATTGGTTCAGGAAATTCTTTTAGATATACATATTAATGGTAACGTCGTATTCAATGTGCAGCATTTTTACAGTGGGATGGAAGAATGCTTAAATCGTGGAAAATTTAGAAGTACAAGTGATAAATCTACTTTTGATCGGTTGCAAGAAACATTTTGCGTAAGATCAATAGATGACTTCTTCAAGCTATTGTCTGGTGAAAAAATCATTAATTGTGATGGTGTTCCAACGAGTATAGAAGAGTTCTTTTGGAAACCAGAGTTCTTTAATAAAGGAGGGCGATTTGAATTATTAAATTATCTCTATTCACCTACAAATATTAAAAGGTATCTATATGCAAATGCAGACTTCCAGTACAAGGGAAAGACTGTAAATAAGCTCTCTGTTGGCCAACGAGGCACATTTTATGTTTGTTTAAAATTGGCAACTGATCCATTCGGTAGCCCATTTGTATTTGATCAGCCTGAAGATGATCTAGACAATGAATTTATTATGTCACAGCTAGTTCCTTTATTTAGAAAAATAAAGAAATACCGACAAGTCATCATTGTTACACACAATGCGAATTTGGTCGTAAATACCGATGCAGAACAAATAATTATCGCTGACAATCAAGGTGAGAGTATCCGTTATACTTCAGGTTCTGTTGAAGATGGTAATGTTAAGGAAAACGTAGGTATAAGAGCAGAGATTTGTAATATTTTGGAAGGTGGTAGCTATGCTTTCGAGAAGAGAGAGCGTAAGTATGGTATCCAAAAGTAGGTTTAACAAGTCACTACACTTGAAAGCTTGATTTGCTTCACTCCTCCGAACTCCGGTGAGTGAAGCGTCAATACCCGCTAAGACAACAGATACTAATTACTACTCCAAATGAGGATCATCAGGCTTTTTAGGTTTACTCGCTACTTCTGTTAAGCCGTCTTCGCAATCACCGCTGTCGCAGGTATTTAAATCGCTTTGTGCTTGTTTATCTTGTTGCAGCACTTGCTTTAAATCTTCCATGCGTTGGCGCACGGCTACGCCGTAGCTGGCGTCGTCTCCCCATAATGCAGCCAGTTGCAGTACTGCAGCGCGGTCGTGGTCTCTAAACAGTTTACCAGCACGCTCTGCATCTTGCTTAGTGTTACCTAGTAACTCGAGTGCTTCTACGGCAAGGTTAATAGCTGAGTCGACTGTTTCGCGGTTAAACGCATCTACTTTTAAATTAAGTAATTGATACGCATGGCGACGGTCGATTGCGCGGGCAACAATTTTAAGTTGCGGGTAGTTTTTATGGGCGAGCTTAATTATCTCTATGGTTTTATCGGGGTCGTCTATTGCTACTACCAACATTTGTGCGGTGTGCGCGCCTGCGGCTTCAAGGAGTTCTTGGCGTGCGGCATCGCCATAAAATACGGTGTTACCAAAACGGCGCAGTAATTCTATTTGGCTAGGGCTGTGATCAAGTACGGTAATTTCGTAGCCTTGAGCGTGCAGTAAGCGCCCCATAATTTGGCCAAAACGTCCGTAGCCGGCAATAATTACGTGTTTAGCGGTACTTATTTGTTCTGGCTTATCAAACTCAGGCATAGCACTGCTGCTGCGTTTTTGTATTTGCTCATAAACCATAAGTAGTAACGGCGCTATTAGCATTGATACTGCAACAACTAAGGTAACAAGACTGGTTTGCTCGGGCGTTAAAATGCTTAAGGTGGTGGTTACGCTTAAAAGTACAAAGGCAAACTCACCCCCTTGGGCAAGCGCTAAGGCAAATAATAACTGCTGTTTACTGTTAATTTTAAAGGTAACGGCAAGGGCAAATAAAATGCAGGCTTTAACTACAATGAGTAAAACCACTAAGCCTATAACGGTACTAAACTCGTTAAATAGCAGTTCAAAGTTAATTGATGCGCCAACAGTTATAAAAAACAATCCTAAAAGTAAGCCTTTAAAGGGTTCTATATCGGCTTCTAATTCGTGTCTAAATTCGCTCTCGGCAAGTACAACGCCGGCTAAAAAAGTCCCCAGCGCAGGCGATAAACCAATACTTTGCATAACCAGTGCAATAGCGACCACTAAAAACAGTGCAAAAATAGTAAATATTTCACGCATGTGGGTTTGCGCTATATATCTAAATAACGGTGCCGATACATATTTACCGCCGGCAATAATAGCGGCAATAACCGCGACTGATACACATACTTGTTGCCATACAGGCCAGCTTGCAATAATCGAGTCGCTGATTTCTTTTGTGCTAGTTTGCGGGGCAAATGCAAGCAGTGGCAATAGGGCTAAAATAGGAATAATGGCGATGTCTTGAAACAGCAATACCGAAAATGCGTTTTGTCCGGCTTCTTGCTTTAGCCAGCCTTTTTCTTCAAGGCTTTGCAGTACAATAGCGGTAGAGGAGAGCGCCAGCATTAAACCAATGGCGAGTGCGGTTTGCCAATGCATGGCAAAAAACCAATAACAAAATGCAAATATAGCCGCTGCCGATAGCACAACCTGTAAGCCGCCAAGCCCTAAAATAGAGTGGCGTAATGTCCATAAACGCGAAGGTTGTAGTTCAAGGCCCACTAAAAACAGCATCATTACTACGCCAAATTCAGCGAAGTGCATTACATCGGTTTGATCGCCCACAACACCCAGCGCATAAGGGCCAATGAGTATTCCGGCAATTAAATAACCTAACACAGAGCCAAGTCCGACTCGTTTTGCAATAGGGACAGCTACAATGGCTGCTGCTAAGTAAATTAAAGCTATTTCTAACACGCGTTTATCCTAAGTCATTCTATTTATGCTCAAGGTATTTGAGCATAAATAGAATGACTTAGGTTCTTATAAAATACAATGATTCATGTTGCTGAAAATACGTTATTTTTAGCTCATACTGTTAGTCAGCTACTTTTACAGAACCGCTAATATTATCAATGCTCACATCGCCAGAACCTGATTCAGTAATAGTTAGCCCTTTTGCATAATTAACACGAATATCGCCAGACCCGTCTTCGATAGTGACGCTTGAGCCAATATGCTCAATAAGCATGTCGCCAGAATTATCATCTACATTAACAGCTCCGTTTATATGGCTTATTACTATATCACCCGAGCCATCTTCAACGTTTAGCGAACCGTTTACATTACTTACGTGCATTTCGCCTGAACCATCTTCAATAATTGCATTGCCGCTTACATTATTTATATGAATGCTGCCAGAGCCGTCGGTTAGTTCTACATTACCTGCGATGTTTTCAAGGTTTACTTCACCAGATCCATCGTCAATAGTTAGGTTTTTAGCACCGCTTATAGTTAAGTCCCCCGAGCCGTCTTTTACATTCATATTGCTTTGCATTGCACTTATAACAATGTCGCCAGAGCCATCATCAATATCTAAATTAAGATTACTTGGTACGGTAACAACTAAATCAATATGTGGTGATTGACCACTGTAAAAGCTAATACCATTACGACTTTTATTTTGAGCAACAAGCTTTGCCTGTTTACCGTCTTGCTCTAGTGTTAGCTCGTACTCATCTTCAATATCGGCTGTGTAAATAGTGGCATCAACACGAATGCTGGTGGCTGTTTGTGAGCCTTTTATTTCAAGGTTGCCTGCGCCACTTAAAACATTTAAATACTCAAGATTGTTGCTAGGCAATGTGAGCTGTTGTGTTTGTTTTACAGACGCCACGCTTGGCGATATGTGAAACACACAACCACTTAATAATAAAATACCGCTAATTAGCGAAAGTGGTTTTGTAATGCGAGAGACTGTTGATGAACTCATATTTAATCCTTTGATCTTTATTGTTTGAATTTAGTATGAGTACAATAGAGCAAAAAGGAGACCAAAAGTTAATCCTTTGTTTTATATTGGGTTTTATTTTTTATGAAAATAAAAATAATCAAAAAGTAGTTAAAAAAACCAAATTTTGATAAATAATAAAAAAGGATGCGAAGTGCATCCTTTTTTATTAAGTGGCTTTAACCATTGTATTAATGTGCTCTAAAGTAGCTTATTTGCTGTTTGATTTTTTCAGCCAATGTCATTAATTCACTTGCCGAATTTACAGTGCTTTGCGTGCGAGACTCACCTTCTTTAGCGAGCTGGCTTATAGAATGTAAATTTTGAGTGATTTCTGCAGCAACGGTGCTTTGTTGATCTGTTGCCTCAGCTATATTGTTTGATGAGCGCGTTAGATCGCCAATACTTTGAGTGATAAAGTTAAGTTGCTCTCCGGTTTTTTCACCTTCTTCAGCTGATTTAATACCCAACTGGCGGCTTTGTTCCATTTGTTTAGTTGCGGCGGTAACTTGTATTTGTAGTTGCTCAATTGTTTGGCTAATTTCTAAAATTGATTTTTGTGTACGCTGCGCTAAGGTTCTCACTTCATCGGCAACAACTGCAAAACCTCTACCTTGTTCGCCTGCTCTTGCTGCTTCTATAGCGGCATTAAGTGCTAGTAAGTTAGTTTGCTCAGCAATACCATTAATGACTTCAGTTACTTTACTTATTTCGTTACTTGCTGTGTTTACTTTTTCAACAGAGTTATGGCTATCATTTAGCTGCTGGCTTAGCTGCATTAAGTCATTAACAACTTGGGTTAATTGTGTACGACCTAATTGAGCTTCTGCATCTACTTGTTGGGTTCGTTGAGCGCCTTCATTTGCGTTATTGGCTACATCTTTAATTGATACTGACATTTCTTCGATGGCGGTGGCTATTTGGTCTGTTTGCCCCATCATTGCATGCGCTTCTTTACCATTAGTGAGGGCGTGCTCTTTAGAAGTGCCTGCTTGGTTTTCCAGTTCAATTACTGAATCTTGTAAAGCGAGTATTAGTTTTTTTAGCTCAACCGACATGCTACTTACACTCGCGGTAATTAGGTCTATTTCATTTTCACTATTTGTATTGGTATTTACAAAATGTTGTGACAAATCACCTTTACCTAATGCATCAACGCTACGTGTTAATTGTCTTAATGGGTTAAGTGTTTTTACTAGCACCCAAAATAGTAAAATTGAGATAGCAAGAATACCCCCAACAGACGTTATGCTGTTAACTACCATTAGCTTTATGCTCTCTTCAGTGAGTTCGCTTTCTTTTACACGACCAAGTAAGGTCCAATCCCACCCAGGTACTGTTTTGCTGTAAGCAAACATAGGGGTGTTATTTTCACTATTATATTTTAATGACTGACCTTTTTTAATTGCCTCTAGATTAAGTCCATCAAGCGCTTTGGAGTTCACTTTTGAGTCAACTGCGGCTTCTTTCCCTGCTATAACTACATCATTTGTATTTCTGAAAACAAATAAGTTACCGCTTTCTTCAATTACTATTTTATTAACAGACCCTCTAAGAGATGCCAGTGCGTCGTTTATATTAAAACCTATGTATAAAATACCAATTACTTGGTTTTGTTTATTTTTAATTGGTTGGTAAACAGTCATGTATTCGTTACCGAATAATTTAGCATAGCCTTCATAGCTTTGACCGTTCATAAGAGGTTGATAGCCTGGGTGGTTTTTTCCTAGGTAAGTACCAATAGCGCGTTGTCCATCACTCTTTTTTAAAGAGGTAGTAATACGAAAAAAATCATCCCCATCTCGCATAAATACCGTGGCGTTACCTCCGGTTAATTTAGCGTAATTTTCAACAATATCGATATTGTTATTAACTTGTTCGTTATCATGTAAAAGAACGGGCACCATAGTATCTACGACCAATACCTTTTGATCGCTTTTTTTAAATTCACCAGGGTACATACCTTTAAATACAGTGGCATTACGCTTTGCTATTGCCAGCAGGCTGTCGTATTGAAGTTCTAAAAGATCTGAAATAGCCGTTATTTCAGATTTTATTGCTGTTTCACTTTTTTCAGAAAGTGTATTAGCCGAAATTAAATAGGTAGATAGCCCAACTAAACTAAATACACATAGCGTTAAAGTGAATGCAAGCGCACCAATTTGTTTTGATATTGACCAGTTTTTATAGCTCATACTTCACTCCAGAGAAAGACGGTATTTATGCGTGCTAAGTTTAATTATAGGCATTTTAAGTTGTTTTATTTGATGACTCGCTAGTAACGAACTTTGCCTGATAATCAATTTATCATATAAAACAAACAATACATTAAATGATAATAAAAAATTAATAGTTTGTGACGAAAGTGTTTTTTGTAGTTTGTTTGATTATAGCTAGGGTGGTTATATTTATTGCTGTTTTTTAAATATAAAAAATCCGATAGGGCATGCCATATCGGATCTTTATTTAACTCATTTAATTTAAGTATAAATTAAAAACTGTAGGTGATGTTGCCATATAAAAATCGACCATCTAAACCGTATGGTGCATACGGCGTATACGGGAATATTTGGCCAAAGTCAGAGTAACCAATGTTATCCACGGTGGCTTGTGGGTACTGATCGAACAAGTTGTTTGCACCAACGGCAAATTTCCAATATTCGTCTGGACGGTATGCCACTTCTAAGTCGGTGATCCATTTAGGGTCTAGGTATTCATCGCGATCAGCTGTAGTTGATATATCAGCGACTTCACCATAACGTGTGGCACGAAGCGTTGTTTGCCATTCGTTAAAGTTCCAAACAGCAGATAAGTTCCACTTGCTATCAGGTGTACCTTCTTCAAAACGACCCACTTCGCGACGAGCAAACACTACGTAGTCATCACCTAAAGAGTTAAGCTGCTCTGGGTTGTCGTCAACATGAGTAACTTCGGTGTCGTTAAAGTTAGCGGCTGCATTTAAACGTAAATCGCCTAGGTTATCTAATTCAAGCGTGTACGTTGCAACTATATCTATACCCTGTGTACGTGAGTCAATCGCGTTGGTAAAGTAGCGTACGCTTTCGGTATTTAACTCACCCGCATCGGCTAAAATTTGTTGTACAGCTTCACCCGATAAATTTTCAGATAAAACAACACGATCATCAATATCAATACGGTATGCATCAACCGTAAGGCTAAAGTTACCTTGAGTGTATACAAAGCCTGCTGTTAAGTTTACAGAATCTTCTGCATCTAGCTCTTTTGCGCCCAATGCTTGTGCTGCTGGCGCGTCACTTGGAAACAAGCCAACTTCAAATGGTTGATTGTTTTCAAGCACAGTTGAAATTTGACGATATGAGCTTTGTGCTAAAGACGGCGCGCGAAAGCCTGTACTTAGCGCACCACGTAACGATAGATTATCGGTTAGGCTGTAACGTGTTGCTAGTTTTGACGTGAACGTATCGCCAAAGTCGCTGTAATCTTCGTAACGACTCGCTAAAACAACATTCCATTTTTCTGTTAAGTAGGTGTCAAATTCAACAAAGAGGGCAACGTTATGGCGGCTTTCGTCAGTTACGCTCTCAGGACCAAAACCAGATAGTACTTGTGCGCCGCCGGCAGCAATTGGGTTGCCGTCGCTATCTAGCGCAGTAATATAAGAGGCTTCTTCGCCTTGTTCTATTTTGTAGCTTTCGTGGCGGTATTCAGTACCTACGGTAAAAAATACGTCATCAGGTAAGCCTAAATCGAGAGTGGTATTGGCAGTTGCGTTTACTAAAAACTGATCGTAAACCAGTGCACCGTTATCAAATTCAGTTGGGCTGTCGGCACCTAGTGATGTGTTAATACTATTTACAACACCGAAACCAAAGTCGTTACGGCCGTAGTTGGTACTTACATCCCATGTCCAGTCGTTAGTTTCGCCTTGTAAGCCCAGTGCAAATGAGTAGTCTTGTACGTCTGTTTCAATTTGCGGCAAAAAGCCATCTGGGTACACTTCTAAAACGTTACGGCTGTCTTTTGCTCGGCGGTAAAAACCACCTGAATTACCTTCACGCTTTGAGTAGCTACCAAATGAATAAAGGTTTAAGCCGTTATCTAAATCGTAACCCATGTTGTAAAACAACGCGTAATCTTCAAGGTCGGCTTTACCAAAACGGTGATTGTAACGATCGATAGTAAATTCGCGTGGGTCTAGGCTGCCATCATCAAGGCGACTGTATTGTTCGCGAGGGTCAAAACCTGAGCGCTGAGTTGAGTCGTTATCACGGTATTCAATTGATACGTTTACAAAACCGTTATCAGATAACGCAAAACCAGAGTTTGCACTAACAGTGCGTGTTGCACCGTCGTTTACTTCTCTGTCGCCACCGGTATTAAAGGCTAAGTCGCCGTTTGCATCTGCGTAGGTGCTGTCTAGCTGAGATACACCAGCCATTTGAGTATCGTATTTACCGTACGTTACGCTTACGCTACCGCCTTCTGAGGCATCTTTAAGTACAATGTTAATTACCCCAGCAATTGCATCAGAACCGTACTGTGCGGCTGCGCCGTCACGTAGTACTTCAACACGTTTAATTGCAGAGGTTGGGATCATGTTCAAATCAACAGCTGTAGAGCCTCGGCCAACAACGCCCGCTAAGTTTAATAGCGCACCAGCGTGGCGGCGCTTACCGTTTATAAGTACTAGTGTGTGATCGGGTGCTAATCCACGTAAAACAGCTGGTTTTGCATGGTCAGTACCATCACCCATAGTGGCACTTGGGTAGTTAAAGCTAGGTACTTGGTTTGCTAGTATTTGGCTTATTTCTAGCTGACCGGTACTTTGCATATCACCGCTGGTAATAATATCTACAGGTACGGTGCTTTCGGCAATACTGCGTAGGCTTCTGCGAGTACCGGTAACCGAAATTACTTCGATATTTTTTTCTGCTTGATTATCTTGCTCTGCGGCAACGGCCATAGAGTAAGGTGTGCTAAGTGCAGTGGTAACGGCCAAGCTAAGTGCGAGTTTATTTGCAGATAAACGCTTAAAAGTCATTAATTGTTCCCCAAGAGCTGCTAGTCGAAAAGGAGCGCATCATATAGAAGCGACTACCCTAGTGCAAAGATAAAAACTATCTAAGATATTCTAAGTTGTTAACACATAAGATCACTGTTTACGCGCGATATAGGCGTTTGGATCGTTGTAGTTGCAATCTTGTGTCGAATGGTTGCGAATTCAAGGGAATTTTAGATAAAAGTTAGTAAGACGTAAAAAGGCCAAGCAAATGCTTGGCCTTTCAATTTTTTAAATTTAGTGATTTAAATTATTCAGGGGCAACTTCAAGCGTTGTAAATAATGCATAACGTCCTGCATCTACGCCTTCTTCATTTACGGTAACCTTGTTAGAAGTTTCGATTAGGTATAGGCCTGGTTCTTTCCACGTAATTGTAAACATACCTTCTTTATCGGTCGTTACTTTTACTTCGCCACGGTCGTTACGGTAGCGTGTGTCGCCTTTTAAAATACTTACTTCAACGCCTTCACCAGCAGATTTACCATCTTGTAGTAACTGAAAACGTGCTTGTTCACCTACAAATAAATCGTTTGGATGCGTTGGACCGCTAAGCTCTAAGCCTAAACCTAATAGGGCAGGCTTTGAGGTGCCATTTCGGCTTACAAATGTATCTACTGTTGAAACAACCTTCGTTGTAGTTACATCTTTTGCATTGCTAGGTAACTCGGCGTCTGTTTTCTTACCAAATACACGCTTGCGCTTACCTTCTTCGTTTTTATAGAAGGTCATGTACATTGGCTTTTGGGTCATTGCAATGTGATAAGTGCCTTGCTCTGTTAAGCTTACCGCAGCTGAGCTTTTACGTTTTAAGTAATAAGCACGGATGGTTTCAGATACTGGCTCACCATTAGGCGCAAGTGCCATTAATAATGTGTCGTCGTACTCGGCGCCTTTTTCTTTAGGTTTAAAGGCTTTGTCTGGTGCAAAAATTTCGTTTGAAATACTTGCGTCAATCATTACGTAATGCGCTTTATCGCCTGATAAAGATGTATGCGAAGGTAGTAACCAACGTCCGTGTGCACTTGCCGAAGTTGACACTAAAGCAGATAAGCTCAATGCGCCGATTAATGCCGTTTTTAATAAATTAATTTTCATTGTATTTCCTTAAATTTAAATGATTAAGTAGCAGCTACTTAGTGCTTACAGTGACGAAGCTTTTAGAAAACTCGTTTTTACCATCAATTGTTAGTTTGCCTGATTTAGTTAAATCAAGCTCAACACGGGTGTAGTCTCTGCCGCCTTCTTCGCGTACAACTTCAATATTTAGTAAGTATTTACCTGGTTTTACTGGGTTACCGTCTAAATCATTACCTTGCCAGTTTATGGTGTAAGTACCCGCGCGCTTGGTTGCGCCGCTAATGCCATCAAAGTTGGCATCGCTTTTACCGGCTTTACGCCACCATTGGCGTAAGTCTTTAAACCATTCTGCTTTTTGTACCCAAAGTGCAAGCGTTGTAACGTGTTTGCGCTCTGGTGTTTCAAGCCAAACTGCAACGTATGGACGGTGATACGGTTGTACTTCTAAGTCGGGAAGCGTTAATTCAACCTCTAGCTGTGGTGTTTGCGCATGCGCCGTTGTTTGAAAAAACGCAGCTACAAGCAGTAATGCGGCGCTTATAAATAATTTAAATTTAACCATTAAGACACTCCTTTTATTTGTGGAACCCAACATAAATAAATAACCAGTGGAGTTGCGACTCCTAGTAAGGTTATCCATATTCCTGCTAAGCGTTTTTTTCTATTTTGAAACAAAATAATCATGCCGGTGATGGCAAATAAAATCATTAGTACGGCAGATATATCAATTACCCAACTCCATACTTCACCGCTGTGGCGGCCTTTATGTAAGTCGCCAATGAGGCTTAAAAAGCCACCTGTTTGGTAATCAAGGTTTAACTCGCCAGTTGTAAAATCAAGCTCTGCGTAGGCAAACCCTGCAGGCAGTGGGTAGTCGAGCATGACAAGCGCGTCTTCTTTTTCCCACTCAATGCTTTTTACTTTTGTAAGTGCATATTGCTCGGCTAAGTAAGCTTCTATTTCTGGGTAAAGCGTTGGCAAGGTATTTAGCTGCTCATTTGCTTTGGTAACTAGCTCTGCAGGAATCGTTGCGGTTACTTGACCGTTATTTTTATCGTTTTTAAGCCAATCGACGTGATTAAGCACAATGCCGCTAACGCAAAATAAAATAAGCAAAAAAAACAAAGCTGTAGAAATATAAATATGTAGAGCACGGCTTGTACTATACAAAGCCCGCTTATTAATAAACGACATAAAAACAGTAAATAAATTAAATTTACAACATGATAATGATTTGCATTAGCTATTACAAATTTACTTACTTATCTTTACATAAAAACTTTAAAACAGAGGTGGTATGCAGGTAAAAAATGAATATTTAATGCTTAGGGGGGCTGGAGGGTCTTAAAATAAGGTAAATCATTACCGATACTTCTATTACTGCAACGAGATAAATAACCCAAATAGGGGCGGCTGAATACAGTAAAAATATAAATCCAATTAACATGCCAATGGCGGCGTAGCATTTGGCTTTAACAGGCACTACTTTATGGGCTTGCCATTGCTGCAGAGTTACACCGTAACGAGGGTGGTTTAACAGCCATTGTTCAAGCGCGGGTGATGAGCGAGTAAAGCAGGTGAGCGCTAAAATAAAAAATATAGTGGTAGGCATGACCGGTAACACAATGCCAATAATACCCAAGGCTACAAGTATTAAGCCAAGCGCTTTAAACCATAAGTTTTTATAACAAATAAACACTGCTTTTATATTCACTTAGGCTCTTTTTAGGCGTGTTATGGTATCTCTAATTGTAGGCTAAATAGCTATTAATTCGAAGCTTAAAATCAATAAAAAAGGGCAAACTAAGTTTGCCCTTTTAAAAATAAATGCGGTTAACAGTTTAGAAGTAGTAACCAATATTTATGTTGAAGCGACGTTCTGTATCGCCATCACCAATAATTGTTCCGCCAATAAATGGCTGGTTACGTGCTTGAATAAAGTCGAAGTAACTAAAGAAACCACCTGCAGCAACACTCATACCCGTTACGTTCATCCATGTATCTGCGCTATCGTCAGACTTGTCATAAATAATGCCGTAATCGTTGTAAAATTGAATGTCGGTAACTGGGCCCCAATCAAGCGAGTAATTATAAGCAACGTTAAAGTTAGTCATAGTTGCTTCGCTAGATACAGTGTCATAATAAGCATACGCACCAACAACAAAGCGGTCGCTGCTGTCGTCTAGATCGTAGTCGTATTCACCGTGTTGAAATTGGATATTCCAGTTGTTAATTGTGCTATCAACATGAAATGCCCATGCACCGTAGTTACCTGCACGATCGTTACCGTCATGTAAACCACCACTTAATAATGATACACCCACATCGGTAGTTATATTTTTGCTGTGCTCAATTTGGTATGTTGCACGCCCGGCAAACGTATTGTATTCGCCTATGCGAGAGCCTGGTGCATCGTATGTACCTTCCTCTGCTGAGCGACTACCAATAATGTCGTAAGAGTAACGATGGTTAATATCTGAAGAGCCACCGTCTATACCACCTAGCTCATCATTTTTGAAAAAGCCTAGGTCTAGTTTCCAGTTATCTTTAAGTTTACGTTTTACTACTACACCTAAATCAAAATCGTCTTCTAGACCTACGTAATAATTAGTACTGAAAAAGTAGCTGTGTGAGTTGTATGGGCCATTACCAAAAGGCACGGGTGCAATACCTGCTTGTCCTTCCCAGCCATCTGCAAACTCGTAACCTAAGTAAGCATACTTAACAACGGTCATGTAATCGTAAAAACGTATTTCGCCGTTAAGTGAAATATCGTTAATCTCACCAGATACATTTATACGGAAAATATCAAAATCAAAATCGCCACCGCGATCTTGGGTATCTTCATCGTATGTGTTGGTGCTGTAATTAAAGCGTATTGCTCCACCAACTTTAATGCCTTCATCTTTTTTCTCAGGTTCAGCTGCGGCAACTTCAACTACTTTTTGATCAGATTTTTTACTGATGTTTGCAACTTGTTGTTCGTGCTGCTTATTAATTTGCTGTTGTTTTGTTTTTTCATCAGCTAACTTATTTTCAAGCAATTGCATTTGTTGCTTTAGCTGTTTAAGTTGGCTTTGTAGTGTGTCTAGATCATCAGACGCATAAGAAGTGCTTGTAACACCACCTAGGACTAGTGCTAGTGTTAATTTTGAGAGTTTAGTCATAATAGCCGCTCTGCTTGTGATTAAAAAATAAAAAATTCAAGACGTCAAAAAACGCCTTACGTTTAGAGTAAGTACAAAACTATGTATTTTTTTTATTGTTTATTCTTTAGGAGCTTGAGTAAGTGCACCAACTTCTAGAAGGGGCGATGCATCTAATTTATCTGCATCCATCATCGCGGCTACACGCTGCATTGATGAGAGTAAAAGGCTCTGTTCCCACTCAGCAAGCGCAGAAAACTTTTCAATAAAGTGTTCTTGCAATGGCTGAGGTGCTTTATCAAGTAACTCTTTTCCTTTCTCGGTGAGGTATAAGCTCACTCTGCGTTTATCCATTTGACTGCGTACGCGTGTTACTAAGTTTCTGCTTTCTATTCTGTCGAGAATATTGGTGACCGTTGCTGGGCTTAAATTTACGTTTTGAGCAATACGGCTCGCCGTTATCCCATCGGTTTTTTTAACTTCTTGCATTATAAGCAATTGTGGGCCAGTTAAACCCGAAGTTTTATTTAGCTGCTTAGAATGTAAGTCAATCGCGCGGATCACTTTACGTAAAGAAACCAATAACTCGTCATATTTTTGCATTTGCTTATCTCATCGATGGGGCGGTAGTTTGCCGTAATCGCGAAATGTTACACATCAAATAAATTGAATTCAAACAATATATTGCACATTAGGCCGCTTTTGTTGGTTTTTAATAGTTAGAGCAGTAACTAATGTAAAATTATATTGTTTAAATTATAGTAAATTTTCTTAGCATCTTGTGTGCATTAAGTTGCGCACAGTACGTATGTTGTGAATAATTGGCAAGTCTTATTGTATAGACTTTAGTATTATTCATTTACAGCTGTTAGTACAAAGTAATTGTTTGTGAGTTTACTGTATATGTATTAATCGGCAATGAACAAATTCAGCAATCAATATTTAATATCAATAGCGTATACTTTAAGCATGCATTATTGTTTCTGCACAAATATTAAAAATCTTTAGTATCAGTATTATAGGGGAAGGTATGAAATTATCGCCATCAGTTAGCATTGAGCAAAGCGAAACCGGTCTTGAGTTTATTAAAGTAGCTAGTGCAAAGTGCGATGCAAAAATATTCTTGCAAGGTGGGCAAATTACCCAATTTACCCCTAAAAATAATGAGCCGCTTATTTGGGTATCGCAAGAAGAAACCTATCAAGAAGGGGCAAGTATTCGAGGTGGTATTCCTGTTTGTTGGCCGTGGTTTGGTACACACGCTAATGATGGCTGGCCTGCTCATGGTTTTGCGCGCACAAGCGTGTGGCAAGCCGATGAAGTACACGAATCTGATGAGCAAATTACGGTTAGTTTAAAGTTACCTATGAAGCTAGTTAATACAACGTATTGGCCGCATCAGTCAGCATTAAAAGTGGAGTTTATATTAAGTGATAAGTTACAGGTTCGCTTAACTACGACTAACTTAGGAAATACGCCATTTAGCTTTACTCAAGCGCTGCATACCTATTTTCCTACATCAGACATTACAAATACCCATGTTGATGGTTTGCAAGGCGCGCAATATATTGAGTTTAGTGAAGGGCCATTTGTGCAAAATGACGTTGTAAGTTTTGAGCGCGAAACCGACATGATTTATACACAAGCAAGTGCAGTACAAACTATTAATACGCCAGAAGGTGTTATTAATGTGAACCGTGAAAATTCAAACTCGTGTGTACTGTGGAATCCATGGATAGAAAAATCCAAACGCTTATCTAACTTTGCTGATGATGAGTATAAAACAATGCTCTGCCTAGAGGCTGCTAATGTACTGACAGATAAAGTAACGCTTGAGCCAAAGCAAAGTCATACATTAGTAACCACCATTAGCTGGGTTAATTAATAATCCCGATAGGATGCAATTGTGTTTAACAATCAACAAATAATGGATTTACCAGCGCACACCGCCATTAGCTTTAAGCCTTTAGCTGACAAGGCCTTATTACATACTCAGCTTAACTGGCTTACATTTTATATTCCGTTAATTGGGGTACTTATTGCGGTTTGTTATTTTAACGAAGCTTTTGCAGAGAGAGCGCAAACTTACTTGCTAATTGGTATGCCCGTTTTAGTAGCTGTATCCATGTTGTACAACATGGTTAGCATAAGGCTGCAAGGTTTTGCGGTACGAAACCACGATATTGCTTTTAAAAAAGGCGTTATTTGGCAACAAGTAACGGTATTGCCTTTAGCGCGAGTACAACATATGGAAATACATCAGGGGCCAATAGAGCGAAAGCTTAGCCTTGCGAGCATCAAATTATTTAGCGCAGGCGGCGTAAGTGCCGATTTACAAATTAGTGGGTTAACCCATGATGATTGTAAAAATATGCGCCAATTTGTACAGAACTACCGTCAAGACGATACGGCTCCTCAGGCGGTTTTAGTTGATGAGTAATAGTATTATTGAAGAGCAAACTAGCTCAAGTGATTGGCAAAAAGTATCGTCTTGGGCGCTTTTATATTTTGTTGTGCATTTTAGTGTGCGCTTTGTAAAAGATGGCCTTTTAAACTTACTGCCTATGTTTGTAGTATTTGTTACTCAAGTAGAAAATAAATTATTTTGGGCGCAAGTTGCAGGTGGTATTGCGCTGATTTCGTTGCTTGTTTACTCATTTTTATATTATTTAAATTTTAAGTTTTGTATTAGTAGCGATAACGAAATATTGCTTAACAAAGGCGTATTTAAAAAAGAGCGACTTACGCTTAAATTTGGCCGCGTACAAAATGTTAATATTGCCGAGCCATTTTATTTTACCCCCGTAAACTTAGTTAATTGTATTTTTGATGCTGCAGGCAGTGTGTCGCAAGAAGTTGTTTTACCCGGCGTCACTAAAGACTACGCACAGCAAATGCGTAAACAAATATTTGCTTTTAAAGCGCAGCAACAAGAAGAAATACAAAGCACTGAGCAAAGCGAAGTAGATACTATTGAAAATAGCCTAAGCATTAGCAATAAAGAAATAGCCAAATTTGGTTTAATGTCGAATATGGCTATTTTAGCAATCGCTGCTTTTGCCCCTTTTATAAACCTGATTGTTGATTTTTTAGAGAAGCAAATTATTGCTAAAGTAGAAGGCTTTTATCAGCAAGAGCTTGGCATGCTGGCAAGTGCTGCTACCTTTGCGATGATCACCTTAATTGTTTTGCTAGTTTTGGTAGCGGTGATGCTATCGGTGACTATGTCGCTTATTCGTTTTTATAATTTTGAGCTTTACTTTAAAGGTCAAAAATTTAAACGTATTGCAGGCTTGTTAGAGCGCCATCAGCTTTCGATGAGCATGGATAAAGTGCAATCTATTGTTATAAAGCAAAACTTAATGGGCCGATTACTAAAGCGATTTACTGTGGAGTGTTTGCAAGCAAGTAGCGGTGGTTTAGTTGCAGGTGTTGCGGCTAAACAAAATAAACAAACCTTAGTGTTACCTGTATTAAATAGCGAACAAGTTGATAGCGTATGCCAATGGATTTACCCGTGGTTTAACAGTAAAAAACTCGCTTTTAAGCGCGCAGAGCGAGCGCTTTTGTATAAAAATTTAGGCTTTTATTCATTGTTACCCAGTGCGCTAGTGTTTGGCTTTTGTTTTATTGCCGATATTAACACTTTGATTAGCCTTGGTGTTTTGGTGGTGTTTTCTGGCTTGGTAACCTTATCGTATCAGCGTTATGGTTATTACATGCATGAGGATAATGGTCGATTTTACATGGTTGTACGCAAAGGGTTGATTGGCGTTCATTACCGTGTTTTTGAGCTTTATAAAGCGCAAAGTGCATGCAGTATAAGTACGTACTTAATGCGCAAATCAGGCTTAAAAAGCTTATACATACAACTTGCTTCGGGCTTTGTATTTATGCCCTACATAAAGCAGCAAGATGCTGACTTTATTATTGATTTTACAATTAAGCAGATTGAGTCAGATACTCGCAGCTGGATGTAAACTCCCCTAATAAAACATGTGTAAATACACATTTGCACATGCTTTATTACACTTTCTTACTGCCCATGAAAGACATTTAATAATACCCTAGATAGTATTAAGGAATTCTTTTAGGGACGCTCATGAAAAAAACACTTATCGCATCAGCTTTATTACTAGCAGCACCAAGCTTTGCAGCCGATTGGCAAACTATTCATACCGAACATTTTAATATTCACTACAGTATTGAGCATGCTGATTTTGCTAAATCAACTGCAACAGAGCTTGAAATAGTTCGCACTAAAGTGCTTGAGCAGCAAAACCGAGCACTTGATAAAACAGTTGATGTAGTGGTGTTTGATCCCCTAAATGCAGCAAACGGCTTTGCGCTACCTACCTCAAGTAACCCTGTAATGGCACTTTTTACAACCCCACCACAATCCGACACAGTTATATCAAACAGCTCTGGCTGGCAGCAGTTGCTTGTACTGCATGAATATATTCACTTAGTGCACTTAGCACAGCCTACACGCAATCACTGGCAGCAGAAAGTACGTGGTATATGGGATTTATACGACTTAACCTACAGTGATACGCCGCGCTGGGTAGCCGAAGGTTATGCCACATTGATTGAGTCTAAAATGACGGGTCGTGGACGTTTGTTTGATAACTACTCAGAGTCCATACTGCGAGAATTTGCTCAACAGGGCGCACTGCCAACCTATGGGCAGTTAAATGGCGAGCAGGGCTTTATGGGCGGCTCAATGGCGTATTTAATGGGTAGTCGCTTTTTAAATTGGTTAGAGAAAAACTATTCAGAACAAACACTCGATAGTGTTTGGACGCGAATGCAAGGCGTAAAAACGCGTGATTTTGATGAGGCATTTAGCGGTGTGTTTGGGCAAAGTGCAGCCAAGCTATATCGCCGATTTATAGCTGAATATACCTATAAAGCAATGCAAATAGAGCAAGGGGAGTCGTTACTTAATAGTGAACTTTGGCTTGAGCTTAACTTATATGCAAGTAACCCAGTACTTTCAAAAGATGGTAGTAAAATTGCGATTGTTGAGCGAGATAAAGAGAGTAATACCAAGCTTATAATTTATAGCACGGATGACAACATTAAAGCGCAAGAAGAGTTTACTAAAGCGCAAAAAGAGCTACTCGAAAACGATGCACAAGATATTCCCGATACAGCGCCCAGTGTGTTTAAGCGCGAACAAAAGCAAGTGCTTAATCAAATAAACCGAGCCGGTATTGCAAATCCTCAATGGGTAAATAGCACAACTTTATATTTCAATGCGTACAGCAATGAAGAGTCGGGTATTTATAACAAAGTGTCTGACATATTTAGCTATAACACTGACACTGGAAATATTACACAACTTACCGAACTTGCTGGTATACGACGATTTAGCGTAACCAGTAACGGCGAAACCTTGTATGGCGAGCAAATAAGAGATGGCTACTCTGAATTAGTAAAGGTTGATCTCAATACGCAAACCATCACACCATTATTTACAAAAAGCCTTGAGACAACTTACGATTACCCAATACTCAGTCCTGATGAAACTAAATTAGCTTATTTATCAACGTCATTAAATGAAAATTGGCAATTGTATATACAAGGTATAAACGGCGAACAACAGCTATCAGTACCTATGCCAAACGGGTATCAATATTTAAGTCAGCCAAGCTTTAGCCATAATGGCGAGTCACTTTACTTTGTTGCAGGTTTAAATAGCGCCACCGATATTTATAACTACAACATAGAGAGTAAAACACTCACCAAGTTAACCCAAGGGCAAGAGGCCGTTGCCCACCCAATTGAAATGGCTGATGGCTCGTTACTCTATTTTTCGATAACTGCAGATGGGCCAAATGTAAAAACACTGCCAAAAGCTATAAAAAGCACTGTAGTTACTGAGTTTGCAGCTAACAAAAAAGCACCGCTGCTAATAGTAAACGAACATACACTTCCAAAAGCTAAAATATATAAGCACGAAACTACAGAGCAAACAAATTACAACGTGCTCGACCAGCACGCTACTTTCGCGATTGGCTCTCAATATTATTCGGCTTCTACCAGTTTGTTAGATTTAAGCATTAAAAGTAGCGACTTATTAAAGCAGCTCGACTTACAAGCGGGTTATAGCACTGATTTACACGATGGGGCATTGCACGGTGGTTATGTGCAGGCAAAATATAATGCGCTTGATGTAAAACTGAAACTTGCACTGTTTGACTACAATTTAGATACATCGCGCCAGTATCAGCAAAGTCTAAGTGCAGACATGGATGCCCGTGGTGGTTTTGCCGCAATAAGTTACCCCGTTAAATTTGGACAGTTAAGTTTAACGCCAGAGCTTGCCTACAATTACACTGATTATAAGCAAAGCCATAAAAATTGGACGCGTTTAGGCGTTGCTCAAAATTGGCAATATGATCGTCAAGACTTTGCTATAGGCCAAAGTATTTATGCGAGTTGGTACGATGGCGGTAGCAAAAGTAATAATTGGCAAGGTTACGATTTAGCCGCCAAAATTTTTGGTAAAGCGTTTGGTATTCCTCTTTATGCAAACTTTGATCAAAAGCAACGTGACGACAGCAGCCTTGCATTAGGTGGCTTTAGCTCAAATCTTATTAATCAGCAGCAAAATAGTGAATATGTACTTTCATCTGAGCTGCCTTTTTACAGCGCAACTGCAAAGCGCTATCAAGGCTACGGTGGCGGCTTTAGCTTTAAAGAAGGCATGCCGTGGCTTTATTATAAGCAACATCAACTCGACGACACCGTATATGCACAAAGTTACGGCTTAAAGTACCAAGGTGATTTTAGTTTTGGAATGGGGCCTGCAGGCGTAAATGATTTAACATTTAATATGGGACTGTCGCGAGTAGAAGGCGACAGTTTTGAAGATGAAATGCGTGCTTGGCTGAGCTTTTATTACTCCCTTTAGCGTTTAAAGTTAACCACGGTTTGGCTAAGTTATTTGTCCATTTGTAACGACAGTAACTTAGCTTGATATACATCGAGTTTTTGATTATCACGTTCTAGTTCAATTGCTTTCTCAAGTAAGGTTTGTGTTTGTTTAATATTACCTTGTTGATAGCGAACTTTTGCGAGTTCCAAGTATAGCTCAGCAATGTAAGGCGCTTTAGTAATAGCTTGCTCAAGGTGTGCTTTAGCCTGATGAGCGTGGCCAGCTTGTAAGTTGTTTTTAGCGATCACTAGTAATTCGTATGGGTCTTTCTCTTTATTAACTAATTGTGAGGTGAGCTCTTTAACAAGCTCTTTGTCGCCTAACTTTTTAGCTAAAAGCTGATAGTTGCTGATTAAATTAATGCTTATTTCGTTATTACTAAGTGCTGTTTGATAGATGTTTTTAGCGCTTTGTAAATCACCAGCTCGGCGATGTAAAATGCCAGCTATGTTAAATAGCTCTGCATCATTTGGTGTAAATTTATTCGCTTGTAGAATAAGTGAGTAAGCAATATCCAGCTGTTTGTCTGCTAGCGCTGTTGCAGCTAAATTACTGTAAAACTTAGAAACTAAATCGTTATAGTCTGCGCTGCTTGAATAAAAACTGCGACGAGTAGGGAAGTAATCAATTAAGGTGCCCGCTCTGAAAAACTCAATTATATTATCATCTTTTTTCTCTACTTTTGGAGCATATACTTTTGTTCTAAAGTGATTAGCGACATAAACAACATTATTTTCTTTTGCGTATATGGGCTTACTTGTAACTTCTTGAAAGCTTGTTTCTAACCCAAGAGCTTGTGCGTAGCTTTGCGTTAAAATGGCTAAACTAATGCAATTACCTTGCGAACGCTTTAGGGTTTGAGCTGAACTAAGTGTATCGCCATGGTATTTAAAGTTAGCTATCTGGCTTTCGAGGTAGTTGTAAATTATGCGGTCATCACGGATTTGGGATAGCTTTTGGTTTTCGGCGTAAGCTAAAAACATTTCTTTTTCAGCATCCGGTAACTCAAAAATACTGTGCTCGGAAGGTGTGTCGAGTTTATTAAACAAAGAATGGTTTAATAGTTGTTCAAGCCCTACTTGTTGTTCTACTTGCTGAACCTTGGTTGTGTTACATCCAACTAAAAATAAAAAGGTAATACTAATAACTATTTTGATAAATATCATAACCCACTCCTTTGTTAATTTTTACATTACAATGTGGTGGGTTTTTAATCAATGTTATAGATTTTTTTTCTAAAAATTTTATAAATGGACTAATGCTAAATTTACGATGTATAAAATTTTGGCTTAAATACTAATGTGACCATAGTTTTATAATGAAACACTAATAAACTATGCCCTCAGCCCTAATACAGAGCTGTAGGCAAAATAACGGTAGTAGCTTTGGGTATGCGCTAAGTAGAGTTTTATTATTCACTTTAAATGACTGTTAAGTAAATGTTATATTCTGAGCTGTTTTAATAAAATAAGTATTTTGACAATGTCATTTAAGCATCAGAAAGTTCCCAAGAGCGTTGTACTTCCAAGCGTCCCCTCCGACGCACCTGGTTTAAGGTATGAAAAGCCAGAACTAGGTAGTAACTATTGGGTTGTTGATGAGTTTTTTAAACATGAAGAAGCAATGGCTATTCGTTCTTCATGTTTAAAAAAAGAGGTTTGGAAGTACGGTAAGCCGTATACCAAAGAACTTTGGCCTGGAATGCGCACTCCTAATGCTCTAAATAGTAAACAGCTTAAAAAAATAGAAAAATATGTTAAGTCAGTTATCAAAAAAAATAAATTATGGGTTGCTGATTCCAATAAGGTTGTAGTTGATACCAATACTGCAATTTTAGTGGGGGCTGAAGAAGGGGCTTCTAGGCCTCATGTAGATAATCGTTATTTATGTAGATACGCTGCTGTTTTGTATTTAAATCCTGATCCAATTACCTCTGCCGGTACCTCTTTTTATCGTTTAAAGTATGCAAATGAAGCGGCAGGAGGAAATATTGTCGATCCTCCTTATGCTAACCTTGTTGATGCACTTAATGTAAGTAGCCTTCCATATAGCGCATGGTATAAAGACATAGATATTGAGAATCGCTTTAATCGTTTAATTATATTTAAAGGTAGTATTGTTCACAGTGCATCTGAGTATTTTGGAGATGATTTAAATACTAAAAGGCTGGCGATAACATTTTTTTGGATGTGCGAAGATTAATTAATAATTCTTTTTAGGCAGAAAAATCTTGTCGATAGTAAGGCAAAAATTTCGTTATTTAGTTGTTCTAAATGAGACGTTTTTAATGCAACTAGCGTTAGGTTTACTCCCTCAAAATGACTAAGTATTATTGCGCACTCTCTTCTATAAATAATATGTAGAGTGCTGTTTTTATAATTTATAAATAGCTTATTATTAAATGAATCATAAGCTATTATTTTTAAACGCTAGGGCATGTTGAACTTTGTGGATTGAAATTTGTTCAATCTAGGGGCGATTAAATCGCGGCGCGAGGTTTGTAACCTAGTGGGCTAAGTAAAAACCGAGCAACAAAGAGTCAATCGTCCCTAGAAAGAACCCTTAGGGCAGCGCATGTTTGGTATTTATGCTGCGTTATCGCCTATTCATGGGGAATAACCACACTACATAGGCTCCGCCTTGCCTAAAAACCAAACATACTGCTGCAAATTCACCCACCAAAGATCAACACGCCCTAGTGACTTGGCGTTTATTTAAACGGTTTTTTTGTGATTGTTTTTTACGTTTTCGGCGAGTAAACCATAAGTAAAAACCAGTACCTGCTAGCCACACTGGGCTTAAACCAATTACGCACCACAGTATTTTACTTATTAGCCCTGCAAAGTAGCCAAAATGAAGCTTTCTAAAGCTATCAATTACCTGCCAGCCAACGCCTACTTCGCGAATATCCCAGTTAGCTATGTGCTCGCCTGTTAGCTTGTTATAGCTAACCGTATTGGCATACTCACTAGCAAGTGGGTTGGCGGTATCGACTTCGCCGAATAAAGTAATATTTTCGTCAGGTTCGAGTGGCATAACTAAAAACGTGCCGTTAAAAGTGGGTATTTGCTTTTTACTGTCATCAAGTATGCGTTGAAACGAAATATCGCTACTGTGTAGGTTTTTGGTTAGTACAAAGTGCTCTTCATCTGCGTGTTCAATAACTTCGTGATACCACACCGCCCAGTTAAAGTAGCCACCTGTGATAGCTAAAATAATAATGATGGGAGATCCTATAACCCCCGTCATTTTATGAATGTCGCTAAGTACAATTTGCAGTGTTGCACGCCAGCGCACACTAAATAGACGCTGCCAAAATTTACGATAAATAATAAGCCCAGTAATACCTAATACCAATAAAAACAGAGCAAAAAAGAAGCCTAGTACAGTGCCTGTTTGCCCTGGCAGGTTTTTAAAGTCGTTCAGTAAAAAAGTGTAATGTAGTTCTAAAAACCAATCGGTAAAATAATGGCTGGTACCAACAGGTTCAGACAAAATGTCACCCGTATACTGGTTTAAATGAAACTTATACCATTGCTCTGTGCCGCGTTTGACTAAGTAAACCCGATCAGCTGTATCATCGTTAAATATTTCCCAACTACCTACTACATATTCAGGGTAAGCATGCTCTGTTTTGGCAATTAACGTGTCGATTGGCATGCGCTCTGGCAGTGCATTTACAACAAAGTGGCTGCTTGGCATAAGTAAGCCATCTATTTCACTTTTAAAAACTAATACGCTCCCTGTAATACTAATAACAATCAATGGAATGATAGCTATTAGAGCGATCCAACTGTGAATTTTAAAAAGAGTTTTTCTCATAGGTAGTTTTATATACAGCAGTTAATGACTTGCGCATGATAACAACTATCATTTTTATTTAATAGTTTGACGGTGAGGCTTTCTATTAAACCGGTAAACCGTGAACTTAATTCTACGGTTTTTGTATACCTAGCTTGCCAGTACCTAAAACAAGAATTTCTTATTTAGTTGAGTTAAATTTACGCGGCTCTACAATGCCGCGCTCATAGTAAAAGCCTTTTAAAACAAATGTTTATTAAATGTTTTTATTTCTGCTTTTAATTAACATTTATGTAACGAGCGAGGTTGCTTTGGCGCATTATTTGCCTATATTGTCTTCATTTATTTTGGCTTTTAGTTTTTTACCATTACTAAACAAAATTCGAAAAAATCGTAGTGTCTCAGGTTTATCACTATTGATGATGACGTTTGGGTTAGCACAAAGCCTTTATTTTATAACCTACAATATTTATTTTGAGCGTTTTTATATTGCGTTACCATTTATTGTAACCGGTGCGTTAAGCGGACTTATTTTGTATTTTTTTGCACGTTATAACGCAGCTAAACGAGAACGGGTACAGTTGTTTACTATGCTAGGTTTTTCGTTACTGCCTTTTTCACTACTTTTGAATTCAAGCCTTGATACTGCAACGGTATTAAGCGCTTTAACGTATGTTGGCCTTGTGATGAGTTCGGTACGTGTTATGCCGCAAACTTATAAAACATTGCGTACGGGTAATGTAAGTAATTTAAGCGCGCGCTACTTTAGCTTGCAGTTTATTGCTGGTATTTGCGGCTTAGTTGTTGAGCTTACAACAGCGGCTCCAAGCACGGCGCACTTACTTATGTTTATTATGCTGTTGCTTACCAATGCTGTGCAATTTGGTTGTATGCAATATTATAGAATGCGGCCTGTAATGGCTTAAAGCCAAAATAAAAGTGCTAATTTAGTTTAGGTATGGCAGTTTTAAGCTATTAATCATTACAAAGTTTAAACAATGCAATTAGCTATTCATCAAATTGATGCGTTTACGAATGAGTTATTCAAAGGTAACTATGCGGCAGTGATCCCACTAAAATCGTGGTTAAGTGACGATTTAATGCTAAAGATTGGCGCTGAGAATAACGTATCTGAAACTGCTTTTACCTGCCTGCAAGACGATGGCAGTTTTGTTATTCGTTGGTTTTCGCCGTTAATGGAAATCGATTTTTGTGGTCACGCCACACTTGCGGCTGCCTATGTTTTATGTGAAGAGCATAACATATCGCAAATTCGCTTTATTGCTGATGCGGTGGGCGAGCTAATCGTTAATAAAAACGCTGATGGTAGCTTTGCAATGACCTTTCCAAAACAAGCACCGGTTGAAGTGCAAAATGTGCCTCAGCAACTGCTTGACGGCCTGTCTATACAACCGAGTAAAGTGCTTAAAAATCGCCAAGCCTACTTTGTTATTTATGAAAACGCCGATCAAATACTTGAATTAAAAACTAGCTCAGAGCTTTTAAAAACGCTTTATCCACTTGATGTAGTGGCCACTGCTGCAAGTGCTGAATATGATTTTATATCTCGTTATTTTTGGCCTGCAAGCGGTGGTGACGAAGATTATGTAACAGGCTCTATTCATACTGGCTTGGCACCTTACTGGGCGCAGCAATTGGGTAAAACTACGTTAAGCGCTTATCAGGCTTCAAGCAGAGGCGGGTATTTACTATGTGAAGTGGGTGATACAACCGTCACCTTAACGGGGCATGCTGTAAGGTATTTAAAAGGCACTATTTATATTTGATCTGTGAATTAAGTGATAAAAAAGGCCACGTTAAACGTGGCCTTGGTTTACTCAATTAGTAGAGATATTTTACGCTTCTAGTGCCTTTGCAATTAAGCGATCAATATATTTTTTATGCGCTTTAGTTGCTGTATCTGCACCCCAAGCAATACTGGTATCGGCTATTTGAGTTAGCTGATATAACGCAGCTGTTTTAGCTAAGTTATCGTACTTACTTGCTTTGCCAAGACCTGCAATTGCGATTAGCTGGTTAACATACTCAATTTGTAAGTTGTGACTAATAGAGTTTGCGTCTTTGCTTTTCACAAAAATATTAGCGGTTAAATCTTGCATAAACTGAGTTAGGCTATATTCATTACCGTACAAAGCAGTATCAGAAATACGCAGTAATACCGCTGGGTGTAATAGCTGTGCAAGTACAGACTTTTGCATCCCTAAAATCATTTGGTGTGCTTTAGGGTCTTCATTTTTACCAAAGTGATTAAAGCCACGACGTTGCAGTTGCAAGTAGCTATATAGAGGTTGCATGTTTTGTAGTACGTCTGGTGCAAATACAAACTTTGCGAGTATATCCATCGCTTGTGTTTGACGCTCAAGCGATACCGGTGTAAATGGTTTATCTGCGTTTGCATCACCCACTACAGCACGCTCAACGTACACACCACCAATTTGGCGAGAAACAACACCCGCTTGAGCTCTGTACTGACCAAATAAGCTATTAGCAGAGGTAACAAGCTGTTGGTAAGACTCACCTTTAACTGTTGCTTTATCTTTTAGCTCAGTAAATAATTTATTAATTAACGCCATACGATCTGCGCCATAGGCCGCAGGATTTGACGACAAATCACCAATCATTACACGTGGATCGATATGGCGACCTGGTGCGCGCATATCGTCTGCATCGTTACCAAAGGCAAGGGCATGTTCACTTGAACGAGCAAGTATTTTTTCAAGTCTAGCTTGCTCAGCAGCTTCATCTGCAAGTGCTACGCTGTAGCCATAGTTAATTGCCCAATCATCGTAAGGACCTGGTTTTGTTTGAAAAATATCACCTTGCTGCATACCAATTGGGGCAATGTTAGCCGGTGCATAATCCATAACAGAACCGGTTACTATGCCTTGGGTTTTGTTTTTGTCGTGTACTTCTTTTTCATCCCACAAAATAGATGATTTCATATTGTGGTTAAGACCTAAAGTATGGCCAACTTCGTGAAGTACCAATTGCGTTAGACCTTGGCGAAGCATTTCTTTATCTTCAATTTTGTCGCCGCTAGCAAGACCTTTGGCAAGCATTAGATTTTGTTGAATCTCATGCCCTAGTGAGCAATTTAGCTCACCGGTATTTGTTGTTTCACCGTGGCTCATTGTTCCTTGAGTGAAAAGTGTGTCATAAATCCAGCGGTTTTTCATAAATACAAACTCAAGCATAATGTCTGAGCCCAGTATTTCGCCTGTTAATGGGTTAGCAAGTGCTGGTCCGTATCCGCCAAATGGAGGCTTAGGTGACGAAGTCCAACGCAGTACGTTGTAATTAATATCGCCCGCATCCCAGTCTGCATCATCTGGTTGTACTTTTACCTCTAAGGCATTTTTAAAACCGGCTTTTTCAAAAGAAGTATTCCACGTTAAAACAGCGTCACGAATAGTATCGCGCCATTGGATAGGTGTGGTGTTTTCTATCCACCAAGTAATTGGTTTTACTGGCTCTGAAAGTGCTGCACTAGGGTCTTTCTTTTGTAGATCCCAACGTTTTATAACATCTTCATAAGGTGCCCAATCGGTAGATGTCATTTGATCAAATTGATTTGTAAAATAACCAATGCGCGCATCATCCATACGTGGTGCGTAGTTATTGCTAGGTAAAGCAACAAACGAGTGCTGAACTTTTACCGATACGCTACGTGGGTCGCTTACTGCATTTGAGCCACGTACCGTTGGGCTTGGGTTAGTAAATACGTAATCAACAACCACGTCTAGATTATTAGGGTATGGGCGCTGTTTAATAATGCGTGATTTTTTATCGTCTAATTTGCCTACTTTAAAGCGCTTTTTGGCGTTTTTATCAGCTGGATTTGGCGTAGGTGATACTTTATGAAGTGCTTCGCTTAAAAATAACTTATTTACGTTGAATGCTATTTTACCGTCTTCTTCTTTTTCTATTTTAATGCTCGCAAGTACCGCTTCACTAATATTGGCATCACTCGCTTTTGAAATTGCACTGTTTTCGTCAAATTTGTAGCGAGGTGTTTTGCTAATGATATCGATACGATCAAAGTATTTTCTAAATTCAATTAACTTAGTTTCACGGTACGAACCACGATAATGGCCTGCATCTGTAACGCCATCGACAGTGTGCGCAAAATATACAAACGGCGTATTAAGTTGGGACTCGTTAATCACCATAAGGTGCTTACCGGTTTTTTCGTCTTGATAAAGGCTAAATATACCGGCAAATTCGGTTTGTCCTTTGATCATTTCGCTAAGTGTTTTTGGCTCTTTTTCGTCTTTTTTATCGGCTGCAAATGCATGGCTGCCAAACGCTAAGCTAAGCGCAAGGGTGATGGTCGTTAATTTCATTTTGAGACTTTTAATATTTGTTAATTTAATTGGACTGTACGTAAATTAATTTAATTTCGCACATCTTCGCGACGAAATTTAAGTGTACAACGCTAATTAACTGATATTAATAAACAAAAGTTTGTAACAAAATATAACAAATGAGGTGAGCTGCATGCAAAGTTATTTTTATAGCCCTAAATAGCAGTGGTTTATATGTATTTGCAACAGTTGCTTACAAATGTCACCTTAATGTTTCATATGGCTCTGGTATTATGACGTTAATAGAATTTTGGGGATAATAGGATATGCAAACAAATTCACTTAGATGGGTTTTTCCATTTGTAGCGCTAATTGTTGGTGTTGTTGGCTTTATGGGAATAAATGCCATTGCACAAGAGCCAGAAAAAAAAGAAGTAATTGATACTCGTCCAACAGTGCAAGTTGAGCCAGTGGCTGCAAACGATCATCAAGTTATTATTAATAGCTACGGTGAAGTAAAGCCTCTTGAAAGTACACAGCTTTCGGCGCAGGTGTCGGGTGAAGTGTTAAGTTGGCATCCTAATTTTGTAGCCGGCGGCATCGTTGCTCGCGGTGAAACGTTATTTACTATCGAAAAAGACAACTACGAAGCAGCAGTACTTGTTGCAGAGGCAGAAATTGCTCGTGCACAAGCAGGCTTAATTGAAGAGCAGGCCCAAGCTCAAGTAGCCGCAGATGAAGCAAAGCGTTTTCCAAGTAAAGCGCGTACCGACTTATTTTTACGTAAGCCTCAAGTGTTAAGTGCGCAGGCATCTGTAAAGTCGGCGCAAGCTGCATTAAAACGTGCACAACGTGACTTAGATAATTGTGAAGTAACAGCCCCTTACGATGCATTGGTTATTAGCCGAAATGTAGGTGTTGGTCAATTTGTCACTATGGGTTCGCAAGTTGCTGAGCTCAATAATATTGAAACTGCTGAAGTGATTATTCCTATAGCAGGGTTCGATAGCGTTTTTTTACCAGAGCGTATTAAAGGTATTACCGCAACGATTATTCAAAAAGGCCTAAACAGCTTCACCCGTGAAGGTGTAATTGACCGCGACCTAGGGATTGTTGATAACGCTACGCGTATGAGTAGTCTAGTAGTGCGTATAGAAGACCCATACGGTCTTAAAAACATACAACCAGCCATTAAGTTTGGCAGCTACGTACAGGTGAATTTTGCAGGTGCAATGCTTAATAATATTTACCGTTTACCGCAAGCTTTAGTTAACAATCAAACTGTGTGGGTAGTAAACGAAAATCAAGAACTAGAGCCTCGCAAAGTAACGGTTATTCGAGAAGAGGGTGAGTATTTTTATATTAGCAGTGGTTTAAATGCCGATGACAAACTCGTTATTACTTTACCTGAATACCCGCAAAAAGGAATGCAGGTTAAAATTGCAGGTGTAGCTGCAAAACCTGAAAGCTCAGAAACGAGCACTTCAAACACGCAACAGCTGTAGGGTGTAATAGTTATGAGCGAGTCAATACAACAAAAACAAACAGGGCTAATTGCCTACTTTGCTAATAATTCAGTAGCCGCTAATTTAATGATGTTTTTTATCATTATTATGGGGGCTATAAGTTACTTTACGATTCAGCGTCAAATGTTTCCTAATGTAGAGATTAACTACATTAATATTGAGGCTAATTACCCAGGTGCCTCTCCTCAGGAAATAGAAGAAAGTATTCTTATAAAAGTTGAAGAGTCACTTAAAGATATAACCGAAATTAAAAAAGGCGTGTATCGCGCATTTAGAAATGGCGGTACAGCCAGCCTGGAAATAAACACCGATGCAAAACTTACCGATGTGCTTGATAAAGTAAAGTTGCGTGTTGATGGTATTGCGACTTTTCCGGCGGGTATGGAACCGGTCACCATAAGTCAGGTTGAGTTTAGGCAAGACGTAATAGGTATGACGCTCGTTGCTGACTTACCACTTACAGAGCTTAAGCCTATAGCAAACCAAATAGAGGATGAGTTACTACAGTTATCTAACGTGTCGTTAGTGGTAAACGATGTTCCTCTTGATGAAATAGCAATTGAAATAGAGCCCGATACGCTGCGCCAATATAATCTAACCCTTAGTGATGTGATGAATGCGGTACGCCGTTACTCAGCTAACTTTTCGGCGGGGCAGCTAAAAACAGACGCAGGTGTTATTTCTGTTCGCGTCGAGAATCAGTTTTACTCGGGTGAAGAGTTTAGGCAAATTCCGGTAAAAATTGGCGAGTATGGCGCTAAAGTTTTACTGCAAGATATTGCAGTTATTAAAGATCAATTTACCGAAGGTGAGCGCTACTTTAAGTTTAATGGCGAAAACGCGGTGTATTTATCGGTAAAAGCAACGCAAGAGCAAAACATGATTCCCGTTGCGGATTCGGTTAAAGCGTTTATTGATCAAAAAAATAAGCAGCTACCGCCAGGTATTCGATTAGAGCCATTAATGGATATGACCTACTACCTAAATGCTCGCCTTGATATGATGAAAGCTAACCTGTTTCAAGGTGCTATTTTAGTGGCAATTATGTTGTCGTTATTCTTGCGTTTTAAACTAGCGCTTTGGGTAATGATTGGCTTACCTGTTTGTTTTTTAGGGGCCATGATGATGATGCCACTATTTGGCATTAGCATTAATATTATTTCGTTATTCGCTTTTATAATGGTGCTTGGCATAGTGGTGGATGATGCCATAGTGATAGGGGAAGCTGCCTACACCGAAGTTGAAAAAAGCGGCGGTGGTGTAGAAAATGTTGTGCGTGGCGCTAACCGAGTCGCGACCCCTGCAACCTTTGGTGTGTTAACAACAATTGCTGTATTTGCACCATTCACAATGTCGAGCGGGCCAGAAAGTGCCTTCTTTTATGGTATAGCCGTTGTAGTAATGCTGTGTTTAGTATTTAGTTTGATTGAATCAAAGCTGATACTGCCAGCTCACATTGCTCATACGCACTTTTCGCCGATTAAAAAAGGTGGTTGGCGCGATCGCTTCAACACACGCTTTTTTGGTTTCGTAAATGGGCCATACAAACGTTTTATTGCTAAGTGTGTTGATTGGCGCTGGACTGTTTTGTTTGCTTTTATTGCAATGTTTATAATCAGTATTGCACTTATTACGTCTAATAAAGTACGTACAGTTCCAACTCCTAAAGTGCCGCACGACTTTCCACAAATTCAAGTAGAAATGAACGACAACGTTTCTGACTTACAAACCATTGCTGCTATTCGTGAAATAGAAGCTATGGTACTTAGAGTCGATGAAGAAACTGAACGTGAGTTTGGCCAAAAAATTATTCGTGATGTATTGGTATTTAATCAAGGCAGAACCGAGTCGCAGTTACTAGCTCCATTAGTTGACGAAGATTCACGTCCATACAATGCATTTGAACTTTCGCGTCGCTGGCGTGAGGCTATGCCGACTATTGCTGGTATTAAGTCGTTAACTATTCAAGACGATGTTGGTGGCGGCGGTGGTAATGGCGGCGGCGAGTTTGGCTATTTACTGTATGGCTCAGACATAGATACTTTAAATCAAGCGGGTCGTCGTTTTATTCAATTACTTCAACAGCAAAAAGGGTTGTTTGATATTAGCTCAACCATAGATCCTGCGAGCAAAGAAGTGCAAATGAGCCTTAAACCCGTTGCTTACGATTTAGGCTTAGATTTAGCCGGTATTGCAAATCAAGTGGGTGCTAGTTTTTATGGTGGCGAAGCACAGCGTGTAATCCGAAACGGCGAAGAAGTACGCGTAATGGTACGTTACCCTAAGCTGACTCGTGAGGCATTTTCATCGCTTAAACACACCGTTGTTACTACCCCACAAGGGCGAGAAGTACTTCTTGGTGATGTAGTAGAGCTAACAGAAACGCCAGGTATTAGCTATATACGCCGCGAAGGTGGTTACCGTACCGTGTATGTTTATGGCAATATTGATGAAGAGCAAATTGAGCCAGGCGAAGTGGTTAAGCAAGTAAAAGAAAATCTACTGCCACAGCTAATAGAAGAATTCCCAAGTGTTAAATCAGAGCTTGGTGGCGCAATAGAAGAGCAGCAAGCTCAAGCTAATGAGCAAATAATGTTTTTTATTGGCGGAATGATTTTAGTATACATACTGCTAGCTGTGCCGCTTAAAAGCTATTCACAACCGCTTATTGTAATGTCGGTTATTCCGTTTAGTTTAACCGGGGCTATTTGGGGTCATTACTGGTTTGATTTAGATATGAGCTTAATGTCGGGCTTTGGCTTAATTGCCGCCGCAGGTGTTGTGATAAATGACTCACTTGTAATGACCGATTACGTTAACCAAGTTCGCCGCGAAGGTGTTAGCGTTAAAAATGCAGTAATAGAAGCTGGTTGTGCTCGCTTTAGAGCAATACTATTAACGTCGATAACAACTTTTGCCGGTGTGCTACCTATTATGTTTGAAACAAGCTTGCAGGCTAAGTTTGTAATACCTATGGCAGTAGCACTTGGCTTTGCTGTTATGTTTGCAACGTTAATAACGCTTATATTAGTGCCATGCCTATATATTATTTTAGGTGATATTGGTGCGGTGTTTAAGCGCCCATTTAAAAGCCGAGCTGTGAAAGTCTCGTAGATAAAAAACATAAAAAAAGCACTGACCGTAATTAACGCTCAGTGCTTTTTTATTATCTAGTTATTGTGACTTAAGTCGAAACAACTAAATATTAATCTTTAAATTGCTTATGGCAATCTTTACAGCCTTTAGCCCAAGCGCCAAAAGCTTTACCAATTACGGCTTTATCGCCCGATTGAGCAGCTAACGCTAGCTTGTCTGCATTTGCTGCAAAAGCATTTGCTTTTTCAACAAAGGTTGCATTCTCGGCCCAAACAGCAGCAAGTGCCGCTGTATCGCCTTTATCAGTACCTTCGTAAAAAGCTTCCCATGGCATTTTTGAAAGTGCTGCAGCGTTGTTAGCGCGTTTTTTAAATTGTTCTGCGTCAAAAGGTACTTTACCTTTTAACATTGCGCCCATATCGCTAATTTGCACTGAGATCATTGAAAACGCTGCTTGGCGGTATTCAATTGCGTCACTTGGTTCTTTAAATGCAGAATTTGCCGATACGCTAATTGCACATGTAGCTAATGCTATACCTGCTAATATTTTTTTAAATTTCATAGTTTGCCCCTGTTGAATATTATTCCTAATTTAATATCTTGTATGTAACGTCATTTTTATTCAAGCGAATACGATGGATTTAATGAAAAGTTAATCATTAATGCCTATATCGGCAAATATCATGCCTCGTCGCATGCTGCGGGTTGCTAAAAACACTTCACCTAATAACGAAATAAATGCACAAATGAGCAGTGCCATTGCAGCTACAAAACAACAAGCAATGGTCACGCTTAAGTTAATTGATTGAATGTGCGACAAGAATAAAAACATAACCACAGCACATACAAGTAAGGCACTTAATACACTTAAACTAAAAGCAATATGTATACATCGAGATCGTTTTAATAAAGCGCGGAGTTCTGTTGCTAGCGACTTATTAAAATCGTCATCTGTATTTACTTTTAATCTTCGCTCCAATAAGCGCGCTCTGTCGGTAATTCGTGCTAAGCGATTAGATAAAACACCTAAAGTTGCTGCTATACCTGTGATTAAAAATACGGGAGCAACGGCCGTTTGAATCACTTTAGCCATAGTTAAAATGTTAATTACTTCACTATTCATTTAATTCTCGAGAAAAAGTTAGAGTTGTTTACATTAGTTCACAAATGTTTTATTTATATTTATTGTTTAAAATCAACTTGCTGAGTTGGCGTTCTCTTGTTTTTCAATTTTATGTCATGTATTTGTAACCTAAGTGTTGCTTGGGTTGCACCGAAAGTTTTATATTCACCAGTACAATATAATCATTTTGATTACTACAAATACAATAATACATAACCTATCTGAGGGAAACTCATGGCTAAAAATATAATAAAAAAAACTGCTATAGCTACGGCAGTCTCAAGTGCATTTCTTGCTACTTTTGTTAGTGCGGCAACTTTACCTAATGCAACGATTGCACCTCAAGCTGCAGAGCAGCTGAAAGAATTAGCATCTGAGCAAAAGCAGCCTTCAGCACATATGATTGTTTTACGCGCTGCAACTTCTGTTGATGCTGTGGCTGCTGGCACTTATGAAGCGTCAAGCAGTCGTGAAATGATTGCTAACGTTGAACTGCTTCAAAACACGATGGCCATTGAGCTTAGTAGCTTAGACTTTGATGCAAAAATAATTGGTAAAACAAAAATATTAGCACCAACATTAATTGTGCAAGCGACGCCAGAAGCTTTAGAAAAAATTGCTAAGGACTCTCGAGTAGCTAAAGTACTACCGATGTTTGATTACGAACTGCATGTAGCTGCAACATCTGATTATATTAATGCTAAACCTCTAATTGTTGATGGCATTGTAACTGGTAAAGGTCAGCGTGTGGCTGTACTAGATACTGGTATTGACTATACCCACAAAGCATTTGGTGGTGAGGGTACTGTAGAAGCATACGAGGCTGCTCAAGCTGATCCTACAACGGTTGATTGGCCACAAGGTATTGTACAAGGCGGTTACGATTTTATTCGTGACGATGCTGATCCAATTGAAAATGATGCTGCAAATTCTCCTTCTACAGGTGATGCAACGAATCATGGTACGTCTTCTTCAAATTCAGTAAATGGTATTGCACCAGATGTTGAGTTATATGTTTACTCTGTTTGTGGTGGTGGCTGTCCAAGTGCCGCTCAAGCTGCGGCACTAGAAGCTGCAATGGATCCAAATGGCGATGGTGATATTTCAGACCGCGTAGATGTTATGAACATGTCATTAGGTGGCGAGTTTGGCGATACATATACAGGTGGTGGTGCGCAATACCTAATTCAACGTGCTGTTGATTTAGGTGTGAATATGGTTATTTCAGCTGGTAATGATGGTGATCATCCATTCCGTATTGGTGGCCCAAGCACGACACCAAATGCGTTATCAGTAGGCGCAATGACTCATCCTACAACTGAGGTTGGTACTGCTACAGGTACTGTTGCTGGTATCGAAGGTAATATTCAAGCATCAGGCTTTGGTCCGCAAACTGATTTTGTAATTACAGGTGCAGATATCGATTTAGTGTACCCTGACACAAACCAAGATGGTTGTGTTGATTTTGCTGATGATGTTGATTTTACTGGTAAAGCGGTTTTAATCGACCGTGGTGCATGTGCATTTACAGTTAAAGTACTTAGTGCACAGAAGAAAGGTGCTGAGTTTGTACTGATTGCAAATAACACAGATGATGGCACTCCTGCACCAATGGGTGGCAGTGATGACAATGTAACTATTAAAAGTGTAGGTATTAATTTTGCTGCAGGTGCTGCTTTAAAAGCTCAATTAGCTGCAGGCGATACGGCAACATTTGATATTGATGTAAAAATTAAAACTACAGCAGGTGCAGTAGCTACGTTCTCTTCTCGTGGCCCTTCGATGGATGGTTTATTAAAACCAGAAATTACTGCTCCTGGTACTAGTATATTAGTTGCAGCAGCAGGCACGCAAGATGGACTAGCTCCTGTATCTGGAACATCTTTTTCAGGCCCTATTACAGCCGGTGCTGTTGCGATGGTTCGTGAAGCTCACCCTGAACGTAATGCATTTGAGATTAAAGCTACAATAATGAATGCAGCTGACTTAAATGTAACAAATGAGCCTTTAGCAAGCAGTCCTGACTCAGAACTGGCTCCAATTAGTATGATTGGTTCAGGCTTGGTTGATGTAACTAAAGCAGTCAACTTACCAGTTGCTGCATGGGTTAATAATACACAGTTTAATACTAAACAAGCGGCTCTTTCATTCGGCCTTGTGTCAATGGCTGGAACGGAGTCTCTAACTAAAACAGTGACTGTTAAGAACTTCTCATCAGATGCTAAAACGTATGCGCTGCGTACTGAAGCTCGCTACCAAAATGATGACGATACAGCTGCAATTAGCTGGGATTTCCCTGAGTCGGTAACAATCCCTGCAGGTCAGTCAATTAACTTTGATGTGACGCTAACTGTTGATCCAACAAAACTACCAGCGTGGGAATTAGAAAACCCATTTAGTGCAGACGACATTGCTGCAAGAAGCGCTGCACTTACTTCAATAGAGTTTGATGGTGCGTTAGTATTTAATGATGCAAGCACAGATACAGATCACGATTTGCATGTTGTTTACCATGCAATGCCAAAAGCTGCGACAGAATTAAGTGTTTCGTCTCAAATCATTGATAACGAAATGGCACTTATTGTTGAAAATAGCGGCCTAACAGATATTACTCCTTTCGCAGAAAGCATTGTTGCAACAGGTACAGAAAAAACACGAGAAGAAGCAGAGTTTAATATTTTAGCGACTACTTTCTCTGCTTTTGTTGATGACACTTGTGATTCGGGTATATTTGTAACATCGTCTATCCAATTACGTGACCCATTAACTCATGTATTCCAAGCGGGCTATAGACTTGAAATAGATACAGATAATGACGGTGTTTATGATCAAGTTATGCAAAACTATAACGACCGCGGTCGTGAAACAGCATTCCCTGGCCGTAGCCGCACAGTAATTGGTGAAACTGATGGCGCTGGTAACGATTCGTTAGCATGGGTTACTCCGCTTTATCACTCAGCCGGTGAAGATACTATTACCTTCTCAACTTGTAGTGAGCTACTAAACGTTGATGGTTCATTACTTGGTGAGAATATGAACTTTAAAGCATCTGTAGGTTACCCTTCATATGTTACAGGTGTGTTCACTCAGACCGATAGTATTGAAGGCTCAACTACATTTGGAGCATCTCCAAGCGTAACGCTTACTTCTATGGAAACTGGCGAAGCAGTTACTTCACTTAAACCGGGTGAAAAAGCAATTGTTGAAGCAAGCGGTCCATTTGCATTATCACAAACATCTGGTTTGGATATTGTTAAAGTGATGAGTAGTACTGAGTTAGAGCTTCCTGCAATCGACGCTCCAATGCTAGTTGGTGGTGAGTTTAGTGTTTCAGAAGATGCTGCTAACGGAACGGTTGTTGGTGCACTAACTATCACTGAGTCTGAGCAAGACTTAGATGTGTCAGAATACTACGTGCAATCAAGTACTCACCAAGGTTTTGGTATTGATGCGGATGGACAAGTGGTTGTAACTAATACTGAATTGTTAACTGGTGATTCATCAGCTGAACTTCAAGTTGTTGCAATTGATGTACGCGGTAATGTATCAGCACCGGCAATGGTTACTGTGAGTATTACTAAAGTTGTACCACCAGTAGCAACGGTTACACCTGAAAAAGTGAAAAAGAGCTCATCTGGTTCACTTGCATGGTTAACATTACTAGTAGCGCCGTTTGCATTTATACGTCGTCGTAAACAAAAGTAATTTTATAACTAAATAGTTATATAAAGGGAGCTTCGGCTCCCTTTTTACATAGCTTCACAAACTAAATCACAATAAAGGCTATTTATAGGTATATTTAACTACTTAATAAAAAATAAAAATACAACAAGGACTTTGACTGATGAAACGTACCCCATTTGCACTTGCTGCACTATCGCTCGCTATTTTAAGTGGCTGTAATCAAGCCCCTGAAGACACTCAAAAAAATAATACGCAAGTTAAAACAACTCAAGTTGCACAAGCTATTGCGCCGGTTGCTAAAAAAGTGCCGCACGAAATGACTATTCATGGTGATACACGTATAGATGACTACTACTGGCTACGTGATGACGAACGAAAAGCGCCAGAGGTAATTAACTATTTAGAAGCTGAAAATACATACACTGATGCCATGCTTGCACATACTAAAGCGCTGCAAAGTGAGTTGTTTGAAGAGCTAAAAGGGCGTATTCAAAAAGACGACGATTCAGTCCCAGTTAAAAACGGTGATTATTTTTACTCAACACAAACACGTGGCGATAACGAGTACATTACTTACTTACGCAGCAGCGATTTTGCAGGTACCGATCAGCAAGTTATTTTAGATGTAAATGAGCTTGCTAAAGATCACGATTATTATGCAGTAAGTGGTTTAGATGTAAGCCCGAATGGCAATTTAATGGCTTATGGCGAAGATACTGTTAGCCGTCGTATTTATAGCGTAAAAATAAAAGATTTAACTACCGGTAAATTACTCGAAGACACACTTGAAGGCACTAACGGTGGCATTGTGTGGGCGAACGATAATAAAACGGTTTACTACATTAAAAAAGATTTACAAACCTTGTTAGGCTATCAAGTGTATCGTCATACATTAGGTACACCACAAGCTGATGACGAGCTAATTTACGAAGAAACTGATACCAGCTATTACATGGGTATGAGTAAGAGTAAAGATGAGTCAGAGATTTATATTTGGCACAGCAGCACAGCGGCATCAGGCGTATCGGTATTAAGTGCTGATGATGCTAAGGCAATGCCTAAGCGTTTAATTGAGCGCGAAGCAGGGCTTGAATATGAAATCTCTAAACTAGGGAATATTTATTATATTGTAACTAACTTAGATGCTGTAAATTTTCAGCTGATGAAAGTTGATATTGATAAAGCAGGCGACAAAGCTAATTGGCAAAGTGTGATCCCAGCGCGCGATGATATTAAACTCGAAGGCATTGATTTATTTAATGACTACTTAGTTTACCAAGAACGTGAAATGGGCCAATCAAAGTTGATTGCGCGTGATTTAAAAACGGGTAAAGAGTTACCACTGAGCTTTAACGATAGCGCTTATACAATTGGTACTTATGGCAATAACGATATAAATAGCAGCACGTTACGTGTTTACTACACAAGCATGACCACTCCAAGCTCGTCGTACGATGTAGATTTAGCGACTGGCGATAAAACGCTTCTTAAGCAACAGGTTGTATTAGGTGATTTTGATGCTGATAATTACGCTTCAGAGCGTATTTTTGTAACCGCACGCGATGGCATAAAAGTACCGGTAAGCTTAGTTTATCGAAAAGATGCGTTTAAAAAAGATGGCACTAACCCGCTACTGCAATATGGTTATGGCTCTTATGGCGCGACAATGGATCCAACGTTCTCAAGCTCACGTTTGAGCTTGTTAGACCGTGGCTTTGTATTTGCAATTGCCCATGTACGTGGCTCGCAAATGCTAGGTCGTCCTTGGTACGAAGACGGCAAGTTACTCACTAAAAAGAATACGTTTAATGACTTTGTTGACGTAACCAAAGCATTGGTTTCTCAAAAGTATGGCGCAAAAGATGAAATATTTGCGTTAGGTGGCAGTGCTGGTGGCTTATTAATGGGCGCAGTAGCAAACCAAGCGCCTGAGCTTTATAAAGGTATGGTTGCTGCGGTACCGTTTGTGGATGTAGTCACAACCATGCTTGATGCGAGTATTCCGCTTACAACAAATGAATATGGCGAATGGGGTAACCCTAACGAAAAAGCGTATTACGATTACATGCTGTCTTACTCGCCATACGACCAAGTATCTAAGCAAGCGTACCCTAATATGCTGGTAACGACTGGTTTGCACGACTCACAAGTTCAATACTTTGAGCCTGCAAAATGGGTTGCTAAGTTGCGTGACTACAAAACAGATGACAATAAGTTACTGTTTAAAATAGATATGGAAGCAGGGCACGGCGGCGCATCGGGTCGCTTTAAACGCTTAGAAGATACCGCGCTAAACTATGCATTTATGCTTGATTTAGCGGGTATTAAAAAGTAATTAATTTATATATTTAAAATAAATAAAAAATGTAAGGTGCTTTTTAAGAAAGCACCTTTTTTTGTGGCAAATTAAAGCTAAACATCGTGCCTTTACCAATTTCACTTTGTACGTAAATTTCACTATCCATCAGTTTTAATAATCCCCTACAAATAGCCAGTCCTAACCCACCTTGCTGACGACCTTCTTTATTGGAGTTACTTGCTTGGTAGTGCGGATCAAAAATAGCATTCAGCTCATCTTCTTTTATGCCTACGCCCGTGTCTGATACATGTACAAAGAGTTGATTATCGTCACTGCGTTTTACATGCACTGCAATGCTGCCGCCGCGAGGGGTATGCCTAATTGCATTATCAATTAAGTTACTTAACACGCGCTCTAATTTAGCTATATCGGCAACCACCGGGAAATCACAAATTGCAGGTTCTACCGACAAGCTAATGCCTTTTTTATCAACGGCTAAACTAAATTTTGCCATGCAATCGTAAATGAGCTCACCTAAATTAAAGGTTTCTTTATTTATACTTATTTCGCCATTTTCTAAGTGAGCAAGCTCAAATATTTGCTCTATGAGTAGCTTTAATTGCCCGCAATTATTAAGCGATACCTGTAAGTATTCTTGCTGCTCTTGTTTACTTAACTGCTCGCCCGATTGATTTAATACCTCTAAAAACCCTTGCAAGGAGGCAAGTGGTGTACGTAGGTCGTGCGATAAGTGAGTTAGTAACTCTTTGCGTTGTTTATCGCCTTGTTCAAGCGCTTTAAACTGCTCATTAATACGCGTTAACATGGCTTGAATACTTCGACCTAAACTATGCACTTCGTTACTTTTTTGCGTTGAATAGTTACTTAGCTTGGTGTCGGTAAGGCTGTAGTTAGCGGCTTCAATATTACTAACATCGCGTGCTAAGCGCTGAATTGGGTTGGTAAAAAAACGTAGCAAAATTAGCATCGCAATAAATAAAAATGCTAGTGCAGAGCCAAGCCATAAAGCAGCTAGCCATAACTTATCATTATTTTTTACAGTGCTTAGGGAGGTATCGTAAGCCTCACCACCAATAATTACATATAAATAGCCTTGTAGCTTATCTTGATTAAATACTGGCGCGGCTGAAAATATTTTTTGTTGCTCTTTATTACGAGGATTGTCACCATAAATAGGAGCAGCGCTTGGGTCGTTAATCAGCCTTTTTAAAGGCGTTAAACTAATATGCGTGCGTTTAACTTTACCCGGCTTTGCTGAGTAAGTAAGAATTTTTCCGGTTTCGTCTACAAAATAAAATTCAAACGCAGGACCTAATAACATTAAGGTATGGAAGAGGTTTTCAAGCGCTTTATAGTCGTAAACACCTTCTTTTATTAATGGGTTATCTTGTACTAAATGTTCCGCTAACGCTAAGTGCAGATTTTGTTCGGCGTGGTGTTTTGAAGTCAGTTCTAATTGCTTGCTCCAGCCGTAAACTAGGGCGCAAATAAAACAAAAAATCACGACTAGCGATATAGCTAATTTTTGATACAAAGATAATTTCATAATAGGTGTCTTAATTGAGTTGGCTAGGGTTTAGTTTGTAACCAACACCCCAAACTGTTTCGATGATAGGCGCTTGTTGGTGTTCTTCTAGCTTGGCACGTAAGCGGTTTATATGTGAATTAACCGTGTGCTCGTAACCACTGTGTTGGTAACCCCATACTTTATCGAGTAACTGCTGGCGGCTAAAAACATGATTAGGATGGCGTGCAAAGTAAACGAGTAAATCAAATTCGGTGGCGGTAAGGTTAAGGGCTTGCTTGCCTAAATACACTTGGTGCGAACTAAATTCTATATTGAGTGAGCCTACATTTAGTGTTTGTTCGCTATCAACGGGGGAGTTGTCGTTATTTTGGCTAGCGAGTAGTTGTGCTCTGTGGCGTAATTGGGTTTTTACTCTGGCTTGTAATTCGCGTGCAAAAAAGGGTTTACAAATATAATCATCGGCGCCCATTTCAAGGCCAATAACTCTGTCCATATCGCTACTAAGCGCGGTGAGTAAAATTACGGAGGTAGTTGGGTAATGCTCTTTTATTTTTCGGCATAAGCTTAAACCATCCATTTGGGGTAAGTTTATATCGAGTAAAATAAGTCCGTAGGGATGCTTAGCTATTTTTTTTAAGGCAAGTTCTGCGCTCACAACATGATCAACATGTAAGTTAAGCGACGTTAGCTGCGTGGTAATTAACTTACCTATTTCTCTGTCATCTTCTACTACTAATATTTTTTCGTGACGCATGTATTACCTCGTAAAAAGGGGGGCATCCGTGCTCCCTTACTTCCCCATTACAAGCTGGAACGTTACTGCGTGCGCGTAATTACTATTTTCGATACTGGGTTATCAAACTTATGTTCAACACCAAGTGCTGATGTAGATAATCCATCTTGATTTGAAACAATGCCTGGATGCATCGTTATTATATCGGCTGTATCGTCACGTATTTCGTTAAACCCTTCACCGCTAGCGGCAGGACCTGGCACAGTTTCAGCTGTTTCTGTATTTGCTTCCGTACCCGCATCATAAGCTGTCGTAGTGCGTGATAACGAGCCGCCAACTTCTAATGTTGATACATCTAAAGAACTAAGACCGGTAAAAGCATCATTTGTATTCCCAAGCATGGCAGCAAATGACAAATTAAGCGTTTCTTGCTCTTCAACAGTAATGATTACTGTGGTGGTTTCACCAGGGCCAATAGCGCCTTCAGCTGAAACTGCAGCAAGTGCACTTTCGTAGCTGAGGTATTCTTCATTTGCACCGCTTTCTGCAAGCATTTCTAAACCAACAGAAGCTGTTGTACCGAATGTCCAAGGTGCTTCATCTTCAAAAGCAATGACAGAGAGTGGTGACAAAGGCTGTCCTGCAGTTAAGTTACTAAAAGTAATAGTAAACTCACTGATCACAGGTTCTACAACAATTGGCTCAACAACGACCGGCTCTTCAACAACTGGGTCGTTATCATTATCGCTACACGCTGCAAGTGTGGTTGCAAGTGCAAGCACTAGTAGACTTTTTTTAAGGTTGTTAGCAGATGACATAATCATGCTCCTACTTAACTGTAACGGTTAATTGCGCTACTGGGTTTAACCATCTGTGTACTGTATTACTTAAATCGCTATTACCCGCTTCTAAATCGTCATCGCCTAAGCTACCTGGGTGAATATGGATGCTTGTATTTGTATCACCACTTAATATACCTGTACCGCCAGTGCCAGCGTCGCCACCTGGAGCCGCAGGAATCCCCGGAGTACCTGGAGCGCCAGAGCCTTCAACTACAAGCTCATTGTTTTGTTCTGTGCCTGCATCGTAAGCATTTAAATTAATTGTGTAAGTACCCGCTTCTGTTGGGATTTTCCAGCTGTTTAAGCCTACAAAGCCATCATTAGTTGGTAGCATCATTGCAGTTAAAGATAGGTACTCGTTACCGTCAGTAGTTGTTAGTGTTGCCGTTGTAGATGCGGCTGGTGCAAGTAAACCTTCAGCTGGATTTGCAGCCATATCACTGCCCGCTGCAGTTGCTTGTGCAACTAGCTCTGCAATATTGCCGCCTTCAGCCATTGTTTGTAATGCTGTAGATGCCTCTGTTGCTACTTCAAATAGTGTGTCTTCGCTGTTGTGTGCTGTAATTAACAGTGGAGTGAAGTGAATACCCTTGGTTAGGTTAGTAACTTTTAGGTCTAATTCTGCGGCCATAGTCGATTGGCTAGCTGCCGCTAAAAGAATTGCAATTGTTAATGTAGAAGTTTTCATTATTATTCCTGTAAGTGATGATTCGAGTTAAGTATTGAATAATCGTCTCCAGAAACTCTCACAAACTTATCACTTTTTTATCACAAGATTTCACGCTGTGATTTTTAAATACAAATACGTTGGTTGATTTGTAGACATTTGTTTAGTTAAGAGGCAACATACATAAAACAAAAAGGAGAGTGTTATGGAAGAAAATCAACAGGTTGAACCAGTTAACAAAGATGACCGTATGTGGGCTATGTTATGCCATTTGAGTGCGCTTGCCGGATTTATTGTGCCGTTTGGCTCAATAATTGGGCCATTAATTGTGTGGTTAATTAAAAAAGATGAGATGCCAGTTGTTGACGTGCACGGTAAAAAGGCGCTTAACTTTCAAATAACGATGGCAATTGCATATGTAGTTTGTTTTTTACTGATGTTTGTAGCAGTAGGCTTAATATTACTACCTATAGTGGCAATTTTTGGGTTTGTAATGGTTGTAATGGCGAGTATTAAAGCTAACGAAGGTAAAGAGTTTAATTACCCGTTTAGTTTAAATTTGATAAAATAAAACCTCAGTTATTTTTATACCAATTGCATTAAATTAGTGATCTATTATAGCGATAAGAAAATAGCTCAATAACAAGGCTAAAATTATGATACATAGTTGTTCTATATAAATAATTTTTAACGTCGTTAGTGAGTTATTTAATACGCTAGAATGATCATGTTTTTAATAAAATTGGTATTATAAACCCAGCTATAGGCTGGGTTTTTACGTTTAGCCATAAGGGCATTATGCTTTATCTCACGTTATTTATTAGCGCATTTATATCTGCCACATTACTGCCTAGCTCTTCTGAGGTGATAATGGTGGGGATGATTGCCCAAGGTAAAGTTAATTTATGGCTTATGTGGTGCGTAGCAACACTTGGAAATGTATTGGGAAGCTGCGTTAATTACTGGTTAGGCACGCAGGTACTGCGTTTTAAAGATAAAAAATGGTTTCCTGTATCGCAAAAAGGGCTTGATAGCGCACAAAAGCAATTTAATAAATACGGTGTGTATAGTTTGTTGTTTGCTTGGCTGCCAGTAGTAGGCGATCCGCTAACTGTAATTGGGGGGATATTTAAAGTACGCTTTAGTATGTTTTTATTACTAGTAACACTAGGCAAAGGCGCGCGCTATTTAGCGGTTATCGCCCTTGCCGTAGGATTCGAAAAGCTTTTTTAAATAAATTTTTTAAGGCCTTATTTAGCCCAATCAAGCGTTAACGACACCGAGTCGGCAAAACGCAGTGCATGCGGTTTATCAACACGTGCTTTAGCGTAATGAACACTTGGGTGTGAGTGACAAACCGCAAGAATTTCAGCCACTAATTTTTCGAGCAGTAAAAAGTGGCCTTGCTCTACTAAGCTAATTACTTCTTTGGTGATCACTTTATAATTAAGTGCTTGGTCAACTTCATCCGTTTTACACGCGTCATCAGCAGGGTAGTGAATCTCTAGGTTGATCACTACATCTTGCTTTTTTTCACGCTCATCGGGGTTAAAGCCAATAAACGTACGCAGGCGCAAATTAGTAACGTTAATAATTGCATTAGCCATAGGGTTAACCTTTTATAAGCTGCAAAAATTCGTTGCGTGTTTTAGGGTCGCTTCTAAAGTTACCTAACATTACTGATGTACGCATGCTTGAATTTTGCTTTTCTACACCACGCATCATCATACACATGTGTTTTGCTTCAACAATAACGCCCACACCTTTAGCGCCAGTAACTTCTTCAACTGCTTTAGCGATTTGATGCGTTAGCTGTTCTTGAATTTGAAAGCGGCGTGAAAACATATCAACAATACGTGCAAATTTAGACAAGCCCAATACTTTACCGTTTGGAATATAAGCAATATGGCAACGGCCAATAAAAGGTAGTAAATGATGCTCACACATAGAGTAAAGCTCTATGTCTTGCACTAACACCATGTCGTCAGCGTCAGATGTAAATACCGCTTTATTAGTTATTTCATCAAGCGTTTGACGATACCCTTGCGTTAAATATTCCATTGCTTTTGCAGCACGTTTTGGCGTATCAAGTAAGCCTTCGCGGTTAGCATCTTCGCCTACTGCGGTGATGATTTTTTCGTAACTTTCTTTTAATTCATTGTGCATAAATATCTCAGTTTATTTATATTTACTTTAAATGACGGCCGCCATCAACAGGCAAAGAGCGCCCTGTGATGTAGTGGCTTTGTAATAGTAAATCAATGCTATTGATAATTTCTTGGCATCCGGGTTCAATGCCCATTAATGATTTTTTAAGGGTTTTAGCTCGATATTGCTCATCGTCATGTTCATTAAAAATAATGAGTGATGGAGCAACCGAGTTCACTTTTATGTTTGGCGCATATTTAGCGCTAAACGATTTAGTTAAGTTATCGAGAGCTGCTTTACTTGCTGCATAAGCTAAGTGTTTAGGGCTGCCTGTTTCAACTACATAATCAGTAAGGTGAATTATATCAGCAGGTACTTTTTCACTTTGCTGATAGTTTATAAGCAGCTCAGCGCACATTAAATTAATTAAATACGGTGTTTTGGCGTGTATACGCATCATATTATCGAACAGTACTGCAAAGTCAGGATTGTTAGCTTCGCAGTCCCAGCTTGATGCATTGTGAACAACAGCGCGCAGCGATGTTGTATGCTCTTTAAGCGTATTTATAAATGCACTTATACCGTCATCGGTACTAAAATCGGCATAAATACATACAGCGCCTAGTTGCTCTAATTTATCAACAGCGTTGTGGCGAGTACGATACGTAATAATAACAGCCTGCCCTTGGGCTATATAATGCTGAGCGAGCGCTAAACCAATACGTTGGCCTGCGCCGGTAATTAAGATGGGCGATGTCATATAAGGCAGTGTTCTCTTTGGCGGGTAACTTATACCAATATTGTTAAAACATGATCGATCTATCGCTATTTTCTTAGGGCTATAATAGATCACTAATTTAACGCAATTGGTTTATAAAATTTAAAGCGTTAATTTACTAAAATATACGCAGTTTCTTAATCTGTCGATCAAAAAAGCAATTAATCCTCAAAGGCGTTAATTGCTTTATTTTACTAAAACATTAATCGTAAATTGTCGGAATTGGTTGGCGCTTATGTTGTGTACGCATGTAAATACTTACAAGCTTTTGTTCAACGTCTTTAGAAACAGATTTACCTTCTAAAAAGTCATCAATTTGCTCATAGCTCAAACCAAGTGCTTCTTCATCGGTTAAGCCTGGGCGATCGCTTTCTAAATCAGCTGTAGGTGCTTTTTCTACTAATAAAGCTGGGGCACCGAGCGCAGTAGCAAGTGCACGCACTTGGCGTTTTGATAAACCAAATAGCGGAGCTAAATCGCACGCGCCGTCACCAAATTTAGTATAAAAACCAGTAATATTTTCAGCACTATGGTCGGTACCCACTACTAAGCCTTGGCAAAAGCCTGCAATTTCGTACTGAGCAACCATACGTTGGCGTGCTTTAACATTACCTTTAACAAAATCTATCTGAGCTTGCTCAGGCAGTGCTTCACCACAGCCAACTACAGCAGCTATCGCTTGCTCATGCAATGCATCAGCCGCAGGTTGTACGTTTACGGTCATACGTTTACTTGGCTGGATAAAATCAACCGCCATTTGCGCTTCGTCTTCATCGGCTTGTACGCCATAAGGTAAGCGCACAGCAATAAATTGGTATTTGTCAGTATCGTGTTCTTTATTTAGCTCGTTTACGGCAAGTTGACATAAGCGGCCGCAAGTTGATGAGTCAACACCACCACTAATACCCAATATTAGTGATCGTGAGTGAGCTGCTACTAAACGTGCTTTAATAAAAGCAACCCGGCGAGTTATCTCAGCATTTACATCAATAGTTGGCTTAACCTTCATTTCAGCCATAATTTCGGCGCGCATTGCCAGCTCCTTATAAAATTTAATATGTGATACGCAATAAACTTATTATGTGATTTAGTCTTAATTAATTAAAGTTTTAAATGAGCTTTTATTTTGCGAAGCTCTACTTTTAATTCTTCCACTTCTGCCAGTAAATCACTTAATTCTTTATCTTTAATTACTTCGCTTGGTAGAGCAACAAAGGCATCGGCGGGATTATTTTGTTGTTCGCCAAATAAATGAATGTATCGGCTGTCGCGTTTACCTGCTTCTCGTTCTAATTTACGGGCGTAATCGCTTTCAATCAGTTTATTGAGCGCTGTTTCTACTTCATTTACGTTATTAAAATCAGCAAGCCTAGCACTGCGAGTTCTTAATTCACCTGGAGTTTGGGCACCACGTAAAAGTAATAAACAAACAATGGCACGTTGCTGAGCAGAAAATTGCAGATTACTAAACTCAGTGTTGCAAAAGCGGTGGTCGTATTTATTTACGCGACCAGTAAGCCCTTCATCTATAGTTACCAAACGCATGTCTATTAGTTCATCAAGTGCGTTTTGCACGTCACTATCTGTAAGATTTAACACAGGATCGCGATTAGACTTTTGATTACATGCGTTCACTAGAGCGTTTAACGATAGCGGATAATGTTCTGGCGTTGTGCTTTGTTTTTCTAGTAAGCAACCAAGAATACGTTGTTGATTTGCTGATAACTGCATAAATAATCTCAAATTAGTAAGCGTATTTTATTAGCTTACACCTTTATTGGATACCAAGCCATTGCTGGAGTTTAGGTTTTAGGGCGGCTAAATCGAGCGGCTTACTTAAATAATCGTTCATGCCTGCTGCTAGGCATCTTTCTTTATCGCCCTGCATGGCATTGGCTGTAAGTGCAATAATAGTAATATTTTCATTACCCTTACCTGCATCGCCTTCTCTAATGGCTTTAGTAGCTTGGTAGCCATCCATTTCAGGCATTTGGCAATCCATTAAAACTAGCTTATATGGCTTACCTTGTTTTGCATTGAGTTTTACAATTGCCTCAAGCCCATTTTCAGCAATATCAAAAGTCACACCTGCTTGCTTTAATAGCGCCGAGGCAACTACTTGGTTTATTTTATTGTCTTCAACGAGCAGTAGTTGTGGTTCTGATGAATCGAGTACTGGTGCTTTAGTTAGTTTATTTTGTAGTTGTGCTTGTTGCTGCTGTTGTTCAATGTATTTATCGTTAGTGAGTGAGTCAAACAAATCAGAAGGTGTGAGTGGTTTGAAAATCATACAGTCGACTTCCATACCTACTTTAGACTCCTCAGGTGAATAACTCATTGGCGCCATAAGAACTAACTTGCAACTATGCATATTTATAAAGTTTTTAAGCCCAGTTATATGCGTTTGCGGCGCTTTTTCAAAAAAGTAGTAATCAACTAAAATAGCTTCAGGGTGGGTGGTTACATTATTTAAATAATCATCAACCTCAAGATAGTCATGTATGCAATTAACCTTTGCACCCCATACCGTGAGTTGTTTGCTGGCTGTATTTGCATTTAACGAGCACTCATCAATAATTAAAATATGTTTGTTTTTAATTAAATGACTCGGTAAATCTTGTTCTTTACTTAAGCGAGGCTGTATTTGTATTGTGAAAGAAAATGTACTTCCTTCACCTTGCATGCTGTTTACACTTACTTCACCGTTCATCAGCTCACACAGTTGTTTTACTATGGCAAGGCCAAGCCCTGTGCCCCCAAACTGGCGTGTAGTTGAGGTATCTGCTTGTGTAAACGAATCAAATAACGACGCTTGTTTTTTAGGGTCAATACCAATGCCAGTATCAATAATCGAACATTGTAGGAACGAGCCATCCGTTGTTTCATCCACTTTGGCGGTAATAACTACTTCACCATCAATAGTAAATTTAACGGCGTTGCCAATTAAGTTATTCAAAATTTGGCGTAAGCGGTTCGGATCACTAATTATTTCGCTAACTGTAATTTGAGTGGCATCTAAAATAAGTTTTGTATTGTTTTGCTCTACTTTTAAAGCAAACGATTCAACCACTTCTCCTAATAACCGAGGTAGGTTAAATTGCACGTTTTCAATATCGAGCTTACCTGCTTCAATTTTAGAAAAGTCTAATATGTCGTTAATTATATTAAGTAAAGATTGAGCTGATGACTGAGCAAGTTCGATATGATGCTTTTGCTGCAGGTCTAGTTGCGTTTGCTTAATTATATTAAGCATGCCTAAAACACCATTCATTGGGGTGCGAATTTCGTGGCTCATACTCGCTAAAAATTCACTTTTAGCTTCAACAGCTTGTTCTGCAGTTTCTTTGGCGGCAACCAGCTTTTGTTCAGTTTCAATACGTTTTTGGCTTGAGTACAAACTGCCAATAAGTGCTGCGACGGCAATTAAAAAGCTCTCTTCGTTACGAGACCAATTTCTAGGTGACTGACATTGCTCTGCGCATACAACACCCAAAGCTCCACTACCGGCTGGGATAACCACGCATAACATGGCTTGAATTTCTAAAGGGTTTAAATAGTGTGCTTTTAGAGGCGTTAAAACCGGGTGATTTAGTGCATCTGGAGCATTAAATACAGCTTGATGATCAATGGTATTAAAAAAGTCTTTAGCATTTCTTCTTAGCCAAATAGGGTCTACGGTGTCGCTTGATAATTGATTGCTGTGAACTGCAAACGGATTTAGTTGACTCTTATCTTCATTAAAAAACCAAATGCTGGCACGTTTAACGTCAAATGCTTGGCAAATCGATTGTGTGATTACGTCTTTAGATTGGCTTAGTTGTCCGTTTAATATGAGTTTATTAACGGTTAGCGATGCGAGTATTTCATTGTGCAGTGCAACTTTATTGCTTTCTAATTCAATTTTTTTACGGGTATCAATATTCTGTAGTGAGCCAAAAATGCGTGTGCATCGTCCATTCTTTCGTTCTGCTTCACCATGTACGAGTACCCAAACAGATTCACCTTCTGCATCCATTACTTCTAATTCAACTTCGTAGCTTTCACCATATTTTATGGCTCGTTCAATTAAAGGTTTAATTGTTTCTCGGCTAGTGCCTTTTTTAAAGTAGTTTAAATCTTTAGGCCATTCTGGTTGGTTATTTAATGGGTATTTAAATAGTTTTTTGGTCATGTCAGACCAATACACTTGTTTAGTTTCTAAGTTAAATGACCATGCGCCTATTTGAGCTAGATCACTCATTGCTTCAAGCATTTTTTCGTTTTGTTGCTGACGATTAAGCATTTTCAAAAAGAATAAAAAGGCCCAAATTAATAATCCGCAAATAATAATAATCGATAACCGAAGTGGCCATATTGATGAAATAGGAGGGCTCCAACCGATTTTTGGCGCTACATATAACTGCCAGCTGCCGCCTTGAAAATTTAGAGTGAACTCAAGAGGATCTTGCTGAATAATATTTTGATTGCCGAAAAAAAACTCGCCTTTTTTACCTAAGCCATTACGCCCTTGAATGGCAACGTTGTACTGTTTTTCTAATTCATAAACGCCAGAATTGATATAAACTTTGTCAATATCGAGTACAACCGACAACAACCCCCAAAACTCATTATTAGGAGGGGTATACACCGGAACCCTGGCGATTAATGCTTCCCCCCCCTGAACTAATGTTAGCGGTCCTGCCATAATAATTGTGTTGGTATCGCGGGCTCTAAGTGCATCAGTACGCTGATTTTTATTATCTAAAAAATTAAGGCCAATTGCTTTTTCGTTCCCTTTTAAAGGATAGGTCATTTGAATGACCATATTGGGAGCGCCACCAATATTACGAAGTTCATTTGATGTATCAAAAAGAGGGGCTGCGATTTGTTCAAAGCGTTCTTGTTCTAAACCCGGTTCTGCGGCAACGGCAACACCTAAACCCCGTACTAGTTGAATATTAGAAACTAAGGTTGATTCGAGTTGAGCTCTATAAGTACTTACTTCTGAAAGAATTTGTAGGCGGTGAGCATCTTTTACACGATTATAGTTAATACGATCAAGAACAACACCAACTAGTACAGTTAGCGTAAGCGATAACCAAAAGGTCAGCTTAAAGTTATGAACATTCGTTTTTTTGTTATTACTAGACGGTGGCATTAGCTACATCGTGGCGTTAATTTAGGCAAATTAACTATAGCTAATTTATGACATAAATGAAAACGGCGCATTAACAAATGCGCCGTTTATTTTTTATAATTAGTAGTTTAGCGAGTTACGAATCGCTAACTTCACGTGCCCAATGATTTTGCTTTGCTACGTGTAGCTTGCGGTAACCATCAAGTAATGCTGCATGCTTTTTAAAGCCTTCAAGCGATAAACCTGGAAAAGTTAAACCGTTAAACTGCTTTTTACCTTCGGCAATTTCAATAGCCAGCGCTACATTATTAGCACCAAACATTAAGCCTAATGCATCTTGGTAATCAGCGTATTCGCGCTCGTCATCGTATTTAATTTCAAGAATCGCTTTTAAACAGCGGAAGTGGCGCATTGCATCTTCGTTTACTTGGCCTGTATGAAGTATCCAGTCAACCCAATCAATGGCTTCTTCGCTGCCTGCGGCTAAACATAGGTGCGCTTTAAGTTCACCTATACGCAGTGTGTGCCATGGTGTGTCGGCATCGGTTGCTAAACCAATAAATTCTGCGGCGCGGATAATATCGCTATGACCTGCTTCTTCTAGGCTGTCGTAAATTTCCATCCATTGCTCTGCATCGTACTGATCAAGCGATAGGAATGCTTCGCGAAATTTTGCGCCTTCGTTGTTGTTGCGCCAAATAAGCTCATCAACTGGATAAATATCTGACATGCCCGGTACTAAAATACGACATGCGTATACGTTTAGGTGCGTATAATCCATGATGTATATATCGTGATCCATGCTGTGAATCAGGTCAGTACAGAAGTTATATTCTTGCTCTGTTGTGCCGCTAAAGTCCCAGTGTACAAATTCAAAGTCAGGTTTTGCACGGAAGAAATCATGCGAAATCAAACCGCTTGAATCAATAAAGTGCAGTTCAATGTTCTCTGGTGTTGCTACTTCATCGTTATCAAATGTTGCAGGTTGGAATACATCTAGTTGATCTAAACGACGACCTTGTAGTAACTCTGTAACTGTACGCTCAAGTGCAACTTCAAATGATGGGTGAGCACCAAAAGAGGCAAATACAGAACCATCTGTTGGGTTAATAAGCGTTACGCTCATTACTGGGTAAATCCCCCCAAGTGATGCATCGGCAATACGTAAATGAAAGCCATGGCTGCGAAGCTCTTCACACGCTTCGTGAATTTTAGGATATTGCTTAACAACGTCTTCAGGCACGATTGGTAAACAAATGCCTTCGGCGATGATGCGGTTTTTAATCGCGCGCTCAAATACTTCTGATAAACCTTGTACGCGCGCTTCAAACTTCGTGTTACCTGCGCTCATACCGTTAGATACAAAAATATTACCGATAACGTTTACCGGAATGTATACGTCTTGGTTATCGCGTTGGCGAGTGTAGGGCAGGGTACAAATGCCACGATCAATATTGCCTGAGTTAAAATCAAAGAGATGTGATGCGTTAAGTTCGCGCTCTGGGTCAAAGTAATCCCATAAGCTTTCATCCATAATACCTTGTGGTACTTCGTCGCCTTCAACTTTAAACCATTTTTCGGTTGGGTAATGAGTAAACTCGCCATTGGCAAATTCTTCACCTAGATAAAAGTCTGCAAAAAAGTAGTTACAGCTTAAACGCTCAAAGTATTCACCGAGTGCTGAGGCAATAGATGCTTTGTCGGTAGCGCCTTTACCATTGGTAAACATAACACCGCAGTCACTGTCTTTTATATGAACCGAATAACAGTTAGCTACAGGGTTAAGCCAAAGCGCTTCTTCAACATTAATGTGTAGGGCTTCAAGCTTGTTTTGCATGGTAGAGATTGACGATTCTAGGTCGCGGTCTTTACCTTTGATAAATGTTTTTTCAGTCATATTGATCTCAACTAGTTCTGCACGATGTGTGGAGCTGACATTATCGTGGATTTTGATGTTTATTTCACCCTTTGCGAGCAAGAACATTATTATTTAATAAAACTGTGGTTATTATATGTCCTTAACGCTTGGTCAAAACGTGCAAAGGAAAGGTTGATGTTTAAAGTAATCAAACGCTTGTTATTATTAATTGTGATTTTAGGGCTGGCAAGTACCGCCGTTGTTTATGGTGTACTTAGTTTAAGTTTACCTGCCCTTGATGGAAACGGACGTAGTAACGCGGTAGTAGAGCCCGTAAAAATTTCGCGCGATGCACTAGGGCAAGCAGTGATAAATGCAAATAGCCGAAACGACGTTGCCTATGGTTTAGGTTATGCGCATGGGCAAGACCGATTTTTTCAAATGGATTTACTAAGACGTAATGCCGCAGGCGAGCTAAGTGAGTTATTTGGCGAAGCCGCGTTGGGGCTCGATAAAAAGATGCGTTTTCATCAATTACGTAAACGCAGCCAAATTATTTTGCAAACGCTGCCTGAGACCGATAAGCAATTACTTAAAAGTTACGCTCAAGGTGTAAACGAAGGTTTAGCGCAAGTAGGGTATTCAAGCTTTGAATATTTACTAACAGGTGCACCACAAAAGCCATGGCAAAGTGAAGACAGCCTACTTGTGATATTTAGCATGTACCTTGATTTGCAAAGCGCCACATTTGAACGCGACCAAGCACTCATTCAAATTGAGCAAGCGTACACAAAGCAAATGGTTGATTTTTTAACGCAACCAAGTAAGTACCAAGCCGCGCTTGATGGCAGTAAATTAGCGCCTTATAGCGGCGGCATACCTACTTTGCCAACTCAAACACAGCATACAGTTAAAAGTATTGAAGCCAACCAAGAGCGCGGCAGTAATAACTGGGCTGTTACAGGAGCGTTGACTAAAACAGGCGCTGGTATGGTGTCGGATGATATGCATTTATCGATGGCAGTGCCTGCAATTTGGTACAGAGCCCAGCTAAATTATATACAAAATGGAAAACCTGCTCAGGTAACTGGTGTATCGCTGCCCGGAGCGCCGGCAATTGTTGTTGGCACTAACAATAATATTGCATGGGGGTTTACTAACGGCTATTTAGATACAGCCGATTGGATTGCATTAAACGATGATAGTAAAACATGGCAAGTAGATGAACCTATTGCATTACCCGATGGGGAGGTTGAAAACTATTCATTACTACTCAGCGAATACGGACCTGTAAAATACATTAACGAAAAACCTTATGCATTGAGCTGGGCTGCACATCAGCCTTACGCCGTTAATATGCAACTATTAAAGTTAGAGCAAGCCAAAACAGTAGATGATGCACTTGCTGTAGCAAGCGATGTAGGAATACCTGTGCAAAACCTAATTGTGGTAGATAGCCAAGGTAACGCAGCGTGGAAAAACATGGGCGGTATACCGGCTCGTAAAACGCCTAGCGAACTTGGCGTAAATGCCGATGACTACTCAGTGCTTTGGCAGCAAAATGAATTACAACGCCCGTTTATTAAAAACCCAAAAAGTGGGCGATTATGGACTGGTAACTCTCGCGTGGTATCGGCTGAGGATAACGCTCGTTTTGGCAATGGTGGCTATGCTCTCGGTGCACGTTCGAGTCAAATTCGCGATAGATTATTTGAAAAACAAACATTTGCTGAGAGTGATTTTTACGCACTACAGCTCGATAATCAAGCTCGCTTTTTAATGCCTTGGCATGCTCTGCTATTAAAGCAATTAAAAGCCGATCAAACTAAAAATCAGCAATATATAACAGCGCTCGAAAATTGGCAGCAATGTGCGTGTTCAACCTCCATAGGGTATACCTTAGTTAAGCGCTACCGCGATGAAGTGATTAATATTTTATTTAGTAATATTGAAAGCCAATTAAATCAACAGCAAGGCACGCTTAAATACGTAAAACGAGATTTAGAGCCCGCAGTGTGGCAGCTTATTAACAACAAACCCGATACGTGGATAAACCCACAATTTAAGAGCTGGGATGCACAATTACACGGTGCATTTAACCAAACTATTACTAAGCTTACTGAGCAGTTTGGCAATAACGTGCAAAGCTGGCAGTGGGGCAAGGTCAATGAGTTAGTGATAGAGCACCCGTTTGCAAAGCAAATGCCGTTACTTGCTAAGTTATTAAATATGCCTACAGCAGCGGGTTTTGGTGATAGCTACATGCCCGCCGTACAAGGGCGTAGTTTTGGTGCATCGCAGCGCTTTATTGCACAACCTGGGCATTTAGAACATGCAATTTTAGCTATTCCGGGTGGGCAATCGGGGCATCCGTTATCTGAATTTTATAGAGCGGGGTTTAGTGATTACGTAGAAGGTAAACATACACCTTTATTGCCGCAAACACTTATACATCAAATAGTCATAAGTCCTGTTAAATAACGTTTAAGTGATCAGTGAGTGAGCTTAAATAGTGATAAAAACGTTCTATATAATTACTAATAAAACAGCAGAGAACTAAAATGAAAAAAATACTACCCGCATTAATAACAAGTTTATTACTAAGTACAGCAGCGCAAGCAGACGAGGGTCCAGTAACAGCGCAAAAGCTAAGTGAGCATGTATACGTACTATTTGGGCAAGGCGGTAATATTGCAGCGAGTGTAGGCGATGATGGCATTTATATTATTGATGATCAGTTTGCTAAGCTATCAGACGATATTAAAAAAACTATTAGCGATTTAAAGCCAGGCAGTGCAGAGTTTGTTATTAATACGCATCATCATGGCGATCATACTGGTGGCAACGAAAACTTTGCTAAAGCGGGTGCGCACGTTATAGCACACGACAATGTACACAAACGTCTAGAAGAGCAGCACGGGGAAGGGTCAGACTTTTTACCGCGCATTAGTTTTGGTCACGATTTAAAACTACATTTTAATAACGAACACGCCCATGTAGTGCATTACGAACATGCACATACCGATGGCGATTCAGTTATCTTTTTTAGTAACGACAACTTAGTGCACATGGGCGACATTTACTTTAATTTTGGCAGCTTACCGTTTGTTGATGTAGATAGCGGCGGTAGCGTTGATGGTATTTTAGCGGCAGTAGACGATGTAGTTAAACAAATTGACGACAACACTAAAGTAATACCAGGACACGGTAAGGTAAGTGACCGTTCAGGACTGATAGCGTATGGTAAGCTAGTTCAAAATGCGAAAGATGTGATGTTAAAAGCAATGCAAAATAATGCAAGCTTAGAGCAAGTACTTAAAGCCGATCCATTGGCAGAACTTGGTCTTGAATACGCAGGCTGGTTACCAAAAGAGAAAGTAACCACACTCTTTTATCGCAGTTTAAAGTAGTACATCTAAAGTAAAAAACATGATACAAAGCTGAGTGTATTCTTGATTTAATCGAGCGTACATTCGGCTTTTATTTTCTTATGCCTAAAGGAGTTGTGTATGTCGGCAGAAAAAACCCATCTTGAAATTTGTAACTTAACCAGAGAGCAATATCCGCAAATTAAAACCTTGATGGATCAAGCGTATCCCGACTTAGGTGGTGCGTGGCCAAGTCATACCATTTTTAGATTAATAGACCAATTTCCTGAAGGGCAAATCGGTATTGTAGATGACGGCGTGCTGGTGGGCTTAGCGCTGAGCGTACAAGTTGATTACACACGTTTTTCAAACCCGCATACCTACGAAGACATTGCAGATGGTCATGACCGTGTATTTAGCGATACCGACGGCGATGCGCTATACGGCTTAGATGTAGCAATAAGCGAAACTCACAGAGGCATGCGCTTAGGTCGTCGCCTTTATGATGCCCGTAAAGAACTGTGCCGCCAATATAACCTACGCGCTATTTTAGCGGGTGGTCGTATTCCGCGTTATTACAATCACAGTAGTGAAATGACGCCAATGGAATACATTGCAAAAGTAGATCAGAGAGAGCTATACGATCCTATTTTAAGCTTTCAGTTATCTAACGATTTTCAGGTAAAGCGTTTACTTAAAAAGTACCTACCGGAGGATCAAGAGTCAGTTGGTTACGCCACTTTGCTTGAGTGGAATAACATTATGTATGAACCAACCGACACGGTACTCGAGTCAACTAAATCAATTGTGCGCGTAGGTGCTGTGCAATGGCAAATGCGTTGTGTTGAATCGGTTGAAGAAATGCTAAAGCAGGTTGAATACTTTGTAGATACCGTATCTGACTACAAAAGTGACTTTATACTATTCCCTGAGTTTTTTAACGCGCCATTAATGGGTTTAGGAAATCAAAGCAACCAAACGGAAGCGATTCGTTATTTAGCCGAATATACCGAAACGTTTAAAAACGCGATGTCGCGTATGGCAATAGAATACAACGCCAATATTATTACCGGCTCTATGCCGCTTGCCGAAGATGATAAAATTTATAACGTGAGTTATTTATGTCACCGCAGCGGTAAAATAGATGAGCAGCGTAAAATACACATTACCCCGCATGAGCAAAACGATTGGGTTATTCAAGGCGGCGACAAAATTGCTGTATTTGAAACCGATGCCGGGCGTGTAGGTATTCAAATTTGTTACGACGTAGAGTTTCCTGAGCTTTCACGCATATTAGCTAAGCAAGGGCTCGATATTTTGTTTGTACCATTTTGGACAGATACTAAAAATAGTTATTTACGTGTACGCCACTGTGCACAAGCACGCGCAATAGAGAACGAATGTTATGTAGTTATTGCAGGCTCGGTAGGTAATTTACCACAAGTAGAAAGCCTTGATGTGCAGTACTCACAATCGGCAGTGTTAACGCCATCGGACTTTTCGTTCCCGCACGATGCAACACTTAACGAAGCCACGCCAAATACAGAAATGCTGTTATTTAGCGACCTTGATATGGATAAACTAAAAATTCTTCATAGCGAAGGTACAGTGCGTAACTTAAAAGATCGCCGCGAAGATTTATACGAGGTCATTTTGAAAAAGAGAGATGTTTAATGGCGTGGATTTATTTGGTTATTGCCGGTTTACTTGAAATTGGCTGGCCGATAGGTTTAAAAATATCGCAAAACTCAGATACTCGCTGGCAGGGTATTGCAATAGCGGTGGCTTTTTTAGTCGCTAGTGGCTTTATGTTGTGGCTTGCCCAAAAGCAAATATCGATGGGTACGTCATACGCAGTGTGGACCGGTATTGGCGCTGCAGGTACGTTTGTAGTGGGTATATTGTTTTATAACGATGCCGCTACATTTGGTCGTATTGCGGGTGTACTGATGATTATTAGTGGTGTGATAACGCTAAAAATAAGCTCTTAATTAATAATTCAAATAAACGCTTAATTATGAATAGCGCAGGTATAAAAGCCTGCGCTTTTTTATGCTCTTAACTTGGCAACATGACCAAAACAGCGGCGATGGCGATGAGTATTAAGCCTGCAGTATCTTGTTTTTTAAGTGGCTGTTTTAACCAAAGTACGGCAATTAGCATGGTAAAAAACACTTCAACCTGTCCAAGTGTTTTAACGTAAGCAACGTGCTGTAAGCTCATTGCACTAAACCAGCCAATAGAACCGACACAACTAAAAACACTAATTGCGGCTGTAGTGCTTTTGTATTGCCACAGTTTACTGAGTGTTTGCGGCTCTTTTAATAATAAATAGCCAAGTAATATTAGCGTTTGTAGACTAATTACAAACAGTAAAACCCAAGCGGCAGAGTGTGGAAATAGTAACCCCGAATTTAAACTCGCTTCACGTACCCACAGTGATGTAAGCGCAAAGCAAGTACCACATGCAAGCCCCAACAAAGCCGTTTTAGCATTAAAGGTTTTTACACTGGTTATGCCACTAAGTAGCAATACGGCAATAGCGCCAAAAAATACACCAAGCCAACCAAGTAAAGAAAGTGCTGAGCCAAAAAATAATACACCTAAAATGGCAGCCACTAACGCCTCGCTTTTAGCAAGACCAGCCCCTACAGCGTAGTTATTCATTTTAAATAACTTAACCATTAAACCAGTGGCGAGTATTTGCATAACGCTTGCGCCAATAATAAATCCCCAAAAGGCATTATTAAACGTAGGCATGGCGGTATCTTGATATTGATACAAACCATATAAATACACCGCCGCAATAGGCCCCGCAATAATAAAGCGGGAGAGGGTTACGCCAGCAACACTGACATTACTACTTAATTTACTTTGCAGGGCATTACGCCATGCTTGCATGAAGGCGGCTAAAAAAGTGAAAAATATCCAGGTCATGGTCGTCATCGTTAAAATGTAAGGCAGTAAAGTTAACAAGCTTTGTGAAGTAAAGCGATGCATTAACTATGATGTTGAATATTCATCATCTGCGACATTATGTCGCATGGGTTTGAGGATATATTTAGCTATAGTAAGCCTGATGTTATTGTTAGCCGCCAGCGTTTGTCATAAAACGTATCTGGCGGCTTTTTTATTGCGCTTATGCTAAATTATCCGAAACATCAAAAGGATAAATTATGACAACATTAGTTGTATGTGCATTACTTGCGGTATTAATGCCTTACTTTGCAAAAGTGCCGGTTGCTATAGCAATGGCAAAATTAGGTCGATACGACAATAAACATCCAAGAGCGCAACAAAAAAAATTAACCGGCTTTGGTGCTCGGGCGCTCGCTGCTCATCAAAACTGTTTTGAATCGCTCGCTGTTTTTGCTGTCGCTATTGCAGTTGTACTGGGCACTAACTCTGTAGGTGCAGTGACCGAAACGCTAGCGGTTACGCATATTGTGTCGCGTATTTTGTATTGCGTTTTTTACTATATGAACCTAGATATAATTCGCTCATTAGTGTGGTTTATTGGTTTGGGTACAGCCATATCCATGATTGTGGTGAGCTTATAACTTTATGGCGTAAAACCACAAAGCAAGCAGCCTAAAAGGGCGCTTGCTTTGTAGTCTTGAAAAATCTAATAAAGTTAGTGCGATACTTTAATTCGCTCTATTAAATCGGTATTAGCAACTTCATTGTTTATTGCAAAATCGAGCTGTACAAGTACGTTTTGATAACCCATTGATGAGGGTTTGTATTGCCACTGTCTTAGCGCCTTTTTAGCTTCACGGTCAAATATGGCTTCAGGCTTTGCACTAACAACAGAAACATTAGCGGTTTCACCATTGGGAGTTATATCGTACTTTAATACCACTGAGCCGCTGATGCCTTGTTGAGCTGCTTGTATTGGATAAAGGGGTTCAATACGCATTGTCGGTGAAATGTGATCCTCTTTAGTCATTGCCTCTGGTTGCTTTGCAATCGCTAATCCACTTAGCATACTTGCGGCTACAAGTAATAAGCCACCTTTAGCAAGCTTTGAACGCTCCCCACTGTGTTTTATATTAGTTAGTCGTTGTAACATGGTTTTTTTATCTCCGTAGTGTGAATAAGCCATAAGTCCTGTGGGCGCATTTGCCGCGCAGTTTATTAAGGCTTTGCTATATAAAATATGTTGTTGTGTGGTTTTATTGCTAAGTACCCGTTCATCACAAGTCAGCTCTTGTAGTCGGCGCATGCTTGCGTAACAAAACCAAGCTAGTGGGTTAAACCAAAGTAAAATAGTAGGTAGTAACATAAGTGCGTTTGTTAGGTTGTCTTTGCGTTTTATGTGTACGTTTTCGTGCTCTAAAATAAGCGCTAATGTGGCTTTATCAAACTGGGTATTGTAGTTACTCGGTAACACCAGCTTGCTGTTTAAAATACCGACCACCATTGGCGTGGCTACATGTTGGCTGGTATAAGTTTTAACATCAGCGGTAAGAGTGCCTTCAAATTGTGTTAACTCAGTTAACTGCAGGCTTTTAACAAAACGGGTATGTGTAATAAAACTAGCTATTAATAACCCTGCGGTAATAAGTACATACATGAGCGCCCAGCTAATACCCATTTCATGTGTAAAAGGCTGGTTAGGGGTGATTAAGTAATGGCTAATATTGCTATTTTGCAGTGGTTTAATCGCATTTGGTAAATTAGCAATCACCAATGCCGCAGGTAATAGCCATGCTAATTTATATACAAACCGCGAGCCAAGGGCTTTTAAACCAAATCGCTCGAGTAAAATAAATCCACAAAACAAAATGCTTAATAGTAATTGCTGCTCAATCAACCAATTAAAACCAGTTTGAATAACCATGTTAATCCCTTACTTTTGGTTTTTTTCCCAGTCATCTATAACTTTTTTAAGCTCGTTTATATCTTGCTGAGAAAGCTGCTCCGATTTAGCAAAACCGCTTACAAGTGGCGCAATACGTCCACTAAAAAAGCGCTCAATAAAGTTTTGGCTTTCTTTTAAGGTGTAGTCGGCGCGCTCCATACACGGCATATAAATATACTGACGACCTTCTTTTTCAAATGTAAGTGCGCCTTTTTTTACTAGTCGACCTAGTAGGGTTTTAATGGTTTTTTCGTGCCATTGCTTATCGTCGCTTAAGCGCTCAATTATTTGGCTCGCGGTGGCGGGGTAGTTAATCCAAAGTGCGTCGAGCACGTCAAACTCTGCTTTTGATAACTCAATCATGCTATTGCCTACAAGTGTAATCTTTAATTAAAGACTACGCCTGTAATCTGTAATTGCAAGTTTATTTTTAACTTTTTGAGATGTAATTAAGTGACTTGGTATTAGATTTTTGAAATATCGTTTTTATTAATTTGTATATATTGGTTTTCAGGTAGGTTTAGTTTTGAAAGGGTGAGGTCACTAAATTGCACTCTAAATAAATCAATTACTTTATATCCGCAGTAATGCGCCATTTTACGTATTTGTCTGTTTAGCCCTTGTTTTAAAACAATACTAAACTGATTGCTGGCTATTTTATTTACTTCACAAGGCAGGGTTATGTGTTTATCAACGGGTACGCCTGCTGCCATTTTTTTACAAAAAGCATCGTCTAAAGGCTTATTTACGGTGACTAAATAATGTTTAGGCTGGTGGAAGTCAGGATGTATTAGTTGATTACAAAAATCCCCATCGTTGGTCAAAATAAGCAAACCGCGAGAGTCTTTATCTAATCGACCAATAGGGTAAACGCGGGTGAGTGTGGGCAAATGGTGAATAAGGCTGGCTGGGTCATCAATATTTAATTTGCAGTCAATACCTACTGGTTTGTGGTACGCAAAATAAACTAAATCGGCAGCACCTTTAATTTCTTTTTCATTCACTATTACAATGTCTTGCTCATCAACGTGATCTATATGATTCGCTGGGCGATTATTTACAGTCACAACACCTTCATCAATTAAACGCGATGCCTGTTTACGAGAACAAATACCTGCATGGGCAATATATTTAGCGAGTCGGATTTTTGTGCTCATAACGTGTGACGCCAGCGGCTAATAAAAATTTGATCGTGATTATAGCAAAGCTGCGTATCGATAATGTTAAATAACCAGAACTCAGGTTAAATATAAAAAGGTAGCCAAGATGGGTATTAAATTTTCACAGTTAAAAAAGCACGAGCCGCTACAAAAAGTCATTGTTCACTCGTTAGATATGGCGCTTTATCAAGTATCAGTAATGATTAATAACGTTGAATACTATGTAACAGAAGACAGCGGTGAGTTTTTAAGAGCGCTAAGCCCACTGCATGTTCAAAAGCGTTTTGATAAAATAGCCTATGCGGGAATGGTACTGCGCCAAACAAGCGCTTACGACGAAATGTGCGGACAGCCCGAAAAAACCGGCAGTAATATGCTCGAAGTACCTTACGGTAAAAACAACCTGTATTGATAGAACTAGTTTGCTAGTATCTGCTCCTTTAAGGGCGGAACATGTATCAATTAAAAGCAGATAATACCGACGCGTTAAACTCAGCGCTTCGCACAAAAATGGTTGAATTTAATGCCCAGCATTTTGATGCGCAAAGAGTGCCATTAGGCTATAAATTTACAGATGAGCAAGGCGAGCTTGTTGCCGGTATTAGTGGGTGTGTATTTGGAAATTGGCTGATGATTAGTTGGCTTTGGTGTAGCGATGTAGCGCGAGGTCAAGGGCTTGCAGATAAGTTGCTAACGGCACTTGAACAATCAGCTATTGAACTAGGTGCAACGACCGCTCAGCTTGATACGCTAGATTTTCAAGCAAAACCCTTTTATGAAAAGCGCGGTTATAGTGTTAAGTATCAACTTAATAATTATCCGCGCTCTGGTACGCGCTATTTTATGGAAAAGCCGCTTTAATTTTTGCTGACTATTTTGCTTTTAGTGGCTCGCCTTCAAAGGTAATACCTAAGAATGGCGTTGTCTCTGGCGCTAACATAAAGGTGCGAATGTTCATGTGATCATCACCTTTAGGGTTTTGCAGCACGTCTTCTCGGTAAAACTTACCAAAGCAATCCAACGTATTTTGTTTACTTAAATCGTTTAATTTAGCAAACGCAAAAATTTTACATGAGCCGTTGTTCTCACTCGCAGCGCTAAGTAATCCATGGTTATTAAAGCCACATGCAGTAAAGTCGTAATTTGCTTCAATAACAGCCATTGTATCGGTAAATTGAATGCTTTTTGGGTTTTCAGCAAGTGCTTTTAAATAGTTATTTAGTGTCATGTGTTACCTTTGGATTTTTAATTATTTAGCGCTCAACTCTAGCTCATCTGTTTGCTGATTTATATTGAATTTAAATCGCGATAAAAAGTTCATCCCTAGCAAACCTTGTCCGCGTGTGTTTTCAATGCTCAACACTTCAAAACCATAAATAATTTGCGAGCCCACTTTAAACGATTCAATTTGATAACGTTTTACAACAATTTGACCGTTAGCTGTGTTTACCGTTACATCGCCTAAATACAAAGGTTGTGGCGAAATTTGCTCAATTATACTTGTAGGTAGTGAGGTGATGCTTGCGCCTGTATCAATCATTAGTTCGGTCGATAGATTGTTATTTATTTCGGTGTTTATTAAGTAATGCGCGCCGTAAGGCGTTAAAGCAACAAAGTCGTCTTGCGATTGTGCTTTATTGATCATAGCTTGCAGTGTTTGCACTTGGCTTTTTAGATTGTGCTGGTTTGGCATTCGATCAAGCGTTGCTTGTGCACTAATTAAATCGCCTTGCTGAAAGTAGGCGTACGCAAGCGGATATAAAAACTGCGCGTTATCGCTTTTATAATCAAGCCAAATTTGTGTTTGCTCAATAATAGCTTGCCAATTTTGTTGCTCAGTTAATGTGTGTAATTCGTTTTTAGTGAGCGTATTTAAACGTGTATTTACGTTGTTTTGCTGATCAGCAGGTAGTAATGAATTCAGCTCAAATAAAGCAATAATGGCGTTTTGTGTTTGCTCGCTATTTATTAAATACTCAACCTGTAAATTAAGTATTTCTACGTTGTAAGGGCTGTTATTTAATAGCGCATTGAGAAGCGATTCGCTGAGTAATAAATTGCTATTTAGCCATGTTTTAAGCTGTATCAGCCACGATGAATAAAGGTTTTTTGCACTCTCTGGATTGCTGTTTTTTAACTGTTGATAGCTATTAAGTGCGGCTTCAAATTGGTGTTGTTCAAATTGCTGCTTTGCCGTATTTAGTAACGTATTTTGTTGTTTAGGCGATATGCTTTGCTGGGCACTTTGCGTTTTTTGTGGTGTAGTTAACGCAGGCTGCGGCCATAATAAATAAGCGTTAAGGCTAAGCGAGCCAATTAATAGCAAGGTGATTAGCTTGGTATAGTGGCTCATTGTGACCTCTTATTTTTAAACGAGTTTATACCAATTTTATTAAAACATGATCATTTTATCGCATTAAATAACTCACTAACTGCGTTAAAAATTATTTATATAGAACAACTATATGTCACAATTTTCGCCTTGTTATTGTGCTATTTTCTTAGCGCTATAATAGAACACTTATTTAATGCAATTGGTATTATTTAATAAAGTGCGTTAAGGCGTGGATGTTGACTATTTCAATATCAGCCAGCCCTTTATAAGCATAATTGGCGCCTTGATCGTTTAACCATACCGATTGGCAACCGGCATTATTTGCGCCTTGTACGTCGGTATCTAGGCTATCGCCAATGTGTAAAATTTCACTTTTAGCAACGTTTAAATGTGTGGCTGCTTTATCAAATAAGGTGCTGTGAGGTTTTGCTTTACCGTGCATACCTGCTTGCAGTACGAGTTCAAATTTATCGTGTAAGTTAAAGCGTTCAATTTCAACGTTACCGTTAGTAATCGCAACAAGCGTAAAGTGTTTGGCTAGGTTATCTAGTAAGTTTAGTACGTCATCGCTTACGACTATGTTGCTGCGCGCATCGGCAAAGGCGTTATAGGCGGCATTTGCATGGCGCTCTACATCATCTGCGGTAAACCCAAGTTTAGAAAGCGCTAAACGTAGGGTGTGTTTGCGCCATTTAGTTACATCATCTGCGAGATCTGGGTTTTGTATTACGGCAAGTTCGCGACATAGTTGCCAGTACTTTGGACCTTGCTCTTGATAGCCCGGTAGCGCGTTTAAATAATTTTGTTGGGCTTTAACGGCTGCTTTTATAATAGGGTGATTGCTGTATAGCGTGTCGTCTAAATCAAAGCTCATGACAGAAAATGGCTTAATAGCACGATTAAATCGGATCATATTTATTTTCCTAATCAGTTCGTTTTTTTGCGCGAGGGTGAGTGTTGTCGTACACCTTGGCTAAATGTTGAAAATCTAAATGCGTATACACTTGTGTAGCCGACAAACTGCTGTGCCCTAGTAATTCTTGCACGGCGCGTAAATCACCAGATGATTCTAAAATATGTGACGCAAACGAGTGGCGCAGCTTATGCGGGTGAACCTGCGAGCTAATGCCTTGTTTTATTCCCCACTCTTGCATGCGTAGGCGCACTTGGCGAATCGAAATACGATTTTTTTGGCTACTTAAAAATACTGCTATTTCATCGGGCTTTGTAAATTGAGGGCGTATTGTGAGCCATTTTTTTAATGCGTCTAACGCTTTTTTACCCACCGGAATTAATCGCTCTTTATTGCCTTTACCACGCACTAAAATTTCGCCATTAGCGGCACTAATATCTTGCATATTAGCGCCAACTAACTCACTAATACGCAGCCCTGATGAATACATTAACTCCATCATTGCCTTATCTCTAATTGCGAGAGGCTCGTCGTCGGGTATTTCGAGCAAGCGGGCCATTTGATCTACATCGAGATTTTTAGGTAAAGGTTTTGCAAACTTAGGGCCTTTTATACCCACAGCAGGATTATGATAATGCGATTGCTCGGCAATGTTTTTTGCTTTTAAAAACTTATACAAACTGCGAATGCAGCTGAGCTTTAAACTAATAGTACGCCCACTTAATTGTTTTGAGCGCAGCGCCATGCTGTAGCGGCGAATATGCTCGCCTTGCACGCCAAACCAGTCGTCACATAATTTACTAAAATAGAGGGCTGCAAAACCAAGTTGGCTTACATATTGGTTTACGGTGTGTGCTGAATATTGTTTTTCGAACTTTAAATAATCGCTAAATAGCGTTATGGGTGTGCGCCAGTTATCGCTTAATTGAGTAATATTAGGTGCGTCGTCACTCATGCAAGTTTTTGTAACCGCAGGTGTAATGCGTTTATAAAGTCGAGTACAAAAAGGTTATCTTGAGCGGGCTCAAAGTGGTTTACGTTATTACTACCAAAGGCCAAAATAGCGATAGGGTGTGTAGTGTCGCCAATTAAATAAATAGCAGCAGATTGTGTATCTTCACTAAATAATTGTTCGCGTTCTTGCTGATTAATACGCCCTAAATAATGCCCAGAATGGGTAAGGCGATGTGCAATAAGTTCGTCGTATTCGGGATTATATTTTACTAATTTGCAGTCGTTAACATCTTCACTTGAGCAAATTATATTGCGCAGGTTATTTGCTAGCGTATCAAAGTCGTCATGATTCCAAAGCTGGCGATGGCACTGGCTAAACAAACGATATACAAGCTCGTTTTGCGTTGCATGCTTGCTCATCGCGTCTATTTGGCTTTTTAAAAGCGTGTTGTGCTCGCGTAATTGGCGTTGCTGAATATGTACCAGCGACGTTGCACCTTGAGCTTGTTGGTGCAGCTCAAGTTGTGCGAGTAGCTCCGGGTGTTGAACCAAAAAATCAGGATGTTGATGTAAGTAATCAATAACCTGTTCTTTACTTAGCTCGCTCATAGCGCTACTTGTCCGTCGAATACGTGCTCTGCGGGGCCTGTCATGCGTACAGGGTGACCTTCGCCACTCCAACGTACTTGCAAGCTACCGCCTGGTAAATCTACTTGAACGGTTGTTGATAACTTATTTTGCATATGACCAATAACCATTGCTGCACATGCGCCTGTGCCACAGGCTAGGGTTTCGTTAACGCCTCGCTCCCATACCCTTAATTTAATGTGTTCTTGCGATACAACCTGCATAAAACCAATATTCGCTTTTTGCGGAAAGCGTTCGTGGTTTTCAAGCAATGGCCCCAATATATCAACTTGCGCGGTGGTTACGTCGTCAACTTCTAGTACGCAATGCGGGTTACCCATAGATACCGCGCCACTAAATACAGTGTGTTCCTCGGTTCTAATAATATAAGTAAGCTCGCGCTTGCTTGCTTTTAAAGGGATTTTACTGGGTTCAAAGTTAGGATGACCCATGTTAACCGTCACTTGACCGTCTTTTTCTATGTAGAGCGTTAAGTTGCCCGACTTGGTCGACACAGTAATTTTGTGCTTGTTAGTAAGGCCTTTCATGCGTACAAAGCGGGCAAAACAGCGTGCGCCGTTACCGCATTGTTCTACTTCGGTACCATCGGCATTAAAAATTCGATAATGAAAGTCGAGATCAGGAGAATATGGCGCTTCAACCATCAGCAATTGGTCAAAGCCAATGCCAAAATGGCGATCTGCCAGTTTTTTGATTTGATCTCGCGACAAAAAAACATTTTGTGTAATGTTATCAATTACAACAAAGTCGTTGCCTAAGCCGTGCATTTTGGAAAAATTAACTAACATAGCGCTCTAATTCGGTTTTGCTCTGTGCTAATCATGCCACAGAGCAGCGTCGTAACAAAAACGTTTATGGTAAAATTTTCTCACCTTGATAAAGGCTTTCAATAGTTTCGCGTTCACGAATAAGGTGATGATGCTCACCATCTACCATTATTTCTGCAACACGCGGGCGCGAGTTGTAGTTTGAACTCATGGTAAAGCCATATGCACCAGCACTTCGTTGCGCGAGTAAATCGCCTTGTTTAAGCGCAAGCTCACGATCTTTTCCTAAAAAGTCGCCGGTTTCGCACACCGGGCCCACAATATCAAAGTTGTGAGTAGGTGTTTCGTCGTCGCGAACGGATACCGGAATAATTTTTTGCCACGCTTGATAAAGCGCAGGGCGAAGCATGTCGTTCATACCTGCATCTACAATGGCAAAAAACTTGTCTTGGTTTTGCTTAATAAATTCAACTTGAGTAACTAAAATACCTGCGTTGGCTGCTATAGCGCGCCCTGGTTCAAAAATCAGTTCAAGGTGTTTATAGTTAGCTAAGCGCTCGGTAACTTGCGCGGCATACTCACTTGGGTGCGGTGGTTGCTCGTTGTTATATGGCACGCCTAAACCGCCACCAATATCTAAGTGAGTTAGCTCAATGCCGTTAGTTTTTAGCTCATCAATAAGCGCCATGAGTTTATCAAGGGCTTCTAAAAAGGGTCTTACTTCGGTTAATTGAGAGCCAATATGGCAATCAACACCAATTATTTTTAAACCAGGTAAAGCCGCCGCTTGTTGATAAACACTCACCGCCGTTTGTATATCAATACCAAATTTATTCTCTTTTAAGCCGGTAGAAATATACGGATGTGTTTTTGCATCTATGTCGGGGTTTACGCGAATAGAAATAGGCGCTTCTAGATTTAGCTCACAAGCAACTTCTGAAATTCGCTCAAGCTCAGAGGCTGATTCAACGTTAAAGCATTTAATGCCTAACTTTAATGCGTACGCTATTTCGTCAGACGTTTTAGCCACGCCCGAAAAAACCACTTTAGAGGCATCGCCTCCTGCTTTAATTACACGTGCAAGTTCACCCTTCGACACAATATCGAAACCCGATCCTAAGCGCGCTAATATATTAAGTACGGCTATATTTGAGTTTGCTTTAACGGCGTAACACACCAAGCTTTTATGATTTTTAGTGGCGTTAGCAAACGCTAGGTAATGGCGCTCAAACGTAGCACGCGAGTATACATAACAAGGTGTGCCGTATTGCTGCGCTATGCTTGCCACACTTACGTCTTCGGCAAATAATTGGTTGTTTTTGTAGTTAAAATAATCCATTTATTGCTCCTGACTTTGCTGTGTTTTTGCTTGCTCAGCGGTAGTGGCTGGCTTAGCTGTATTTTGAGGTTGGTTTTGCTCTGTTTGTTGTTCTGGTAAATATAGCGGACCGCTCTGCCCACAGCCAGCTAAGGCGCTTAACAGTACAGTGCTTATTAATAGTTTTTTTAATTGTAAGGTATGCGTCGCTTTCATTAGATTAATATGGTTGCTGGCTTTATAATCGCAGAGTAACAGAATATCTAAAAAATGCAGCTATTCGCGGATGATTTTATTCCTGTTACACTAACAGTACACTTTTAAAGCTAAAACGTACCCAATATTAGGCGGCTCGCCTGCAAAGGAAATAACAATGACTGAACACGAATATCACCAATTAGCCGAAGCTCTTATGTTCACTATTGAAGAGCAAGTTGATGATTGCGAAGCTGATTTAGATTACGAATCGGCACAAGGTATTTTAGAAATTATTTTTCCTGATAAAAGTAAAATAGTAATCAATAAACAAGCGCCTCTTCATCAAGTATGGGTTGCGACTAAGTTTAACGGTCATCATTTTGAAATGCGCGATGGGTTATGGATTGATAACCGTTCGGGTGCAGAATTTTGGGCGTTTATAAATGAAGCATCAACTCGCCAAGCAGGTCAAGAAGTTAAGTGGCAATCAACACTATGAGTTTAGAGTTTGTAGAATTTCCAGCTCAAAGCGAGCATAAAGCAACGGTTATTTGGTTACATGGCTTAGGCGATTCTGGGGATGGTTTTGCACCAGTGGCTCCGCAGCTTAATTTACCAAGTGAACTGGGTATACGGTTTGTTTTTCCGCATGCACCAGTGCAACCGGTCACCATAAATGGTGGTATGGAAATGCGCTCTTGGTACGATATTAAATCTATAGAATTAGATAAGCGTGCCGATGAACAAGGCGTAAGAGATTCGGCTGCTAAAGTAGAAGAACTAATCAACAAAGAAATTGCTAATGGCATACCCGCTAATAAAATTATTTTAGCTGGTTTTTCTCAAGGTGGTGTTGTGTCGCTGCATTTAGCGCCGCGCTTTGAGCAAAAGCTTGGGGGTGTTATGGCGCTTTCTACTTATATGTGTGTGCCGCAAAAATTTGCTGATGAAGCAAAACATACCGATTTAAATGTATTTATGGCGCATGGTAGTCAAGACAACGTAGTACCGCATAGTGCGGGAAAAAGTGCGTTTGAAGTATTAACAGCACATAACATGGATGTAAGCTGGCAAGAATACCCAATGGCTCATCAAGTTTGCGCAGAAGAATTGCAAGCTATTCGCCAATGGTTAATTGCTCGTTTAAGCTAATTTTGGAACCGCTGAGGTCAATATGAGTCAAAAAATAGTTATTAAAGCAAATGTTAAACGCGAACTACAAGAGAGTGTACCAACGGTAAGCTACGAGTGGAATTGGCGTCGTATTGTGAGTATTGCTATGTTGGTATTAATGACCTCTGCAGCAGTTGTATATGGCTTAACAACCTCAGCCAGTGCAGAGCAAGGTGAGCATCCAAATGAGCAGGAACAATTTTTAAGCTTTAGCAGTAACGCTCAAAACCAGACAAACGTTGAAGTAACGGATGTTGAGCCTGAATCATCAATAAACAACATTCCTAACGAGTCCGCAGAGATAACGCAAACGAGCATTGAACCGTTATTAGCTGCGCAGAATGAAGTTGAGCAAAGCATATCAAATAATGCACCTGATAAAGTGAATCCAGTAAATAATGATACAGTTTTATTAGCTAGCAACGATATTGTGATTGATCAAAGTGAGAGTATTAATACAGAGTTAAACTCAAACCTTGATAATGATGTGCAGGAAGAAACCGAAGAAGCTGAAAATATAGCTGAGTATGCTGATCAGAGTGACTTACTTTTAGATCAAAAAAGCGATGATGGTGCATTGAGTGGTACTGAAGGTTTTTCGCCTACAGCACAAGTGGCAAGTGTGGCATTAGGCGCGCAAATAGACACAGATAAAATTAGCCGTGCGGTACTTACTCGTAAAGTAAGTAAGCGTGAGCCTACTAATGTGTTTGCGGCAGATATTAGGTTAAGTCAGTTTGATGAAGGGTTATCGTTTTTTAGCGAGATTAAAAACCTTCAAGGGCAGCAAGTTAAACATGTTTGGACGTTTGAAGATGAAACTATGGCTGAAATTACACTCAATGTTACTTCGCCTCGCTACAGAACCTACTCAACAAAAAATATTATGGACACACAAACAGGCCACTGGCGTGTTGATGTTGTAGATGAGCAAGGTAATTTAATTGCCCAAAAAGAATTTAGAATTTTAGCTGACTAAAACTAGCTAAACGCAGTAATTAATTGGATACCCTTATGACAGAAAAAACAAAATTAGTACGCATCGCAACTCGTAAAAGTGCTTTAGCACTTTGGCAGGCCGAATTTGTAAAAGCTGAACTTGAGCGTTTTCATGCAGATGTACGCGTAGAATTAGTCCCAATGTCGACGCAAGGGGATATAATTTTAGATACGCCTTTGGCCAAAATTGGCGGTAAGGGTTTATTTGTTAAAGAGCTTGAGCAAGCCATGTTAGATGGCCGAGCTGATATTGCCGTACATTCTATGAAAGACGTACCAGTAGAGTTCCCTGACGGATTAGAGCTGTATACTATTTGTGAGCGTGAGGATCCGCGAGATGCGTTTGTATCAAACAATTTTGCTAATTTAAACGCTCTACCACAGGGCGCTATTGTGGGCACTTCGAGTTTGCGCCGTCAGTGCCAAATTAAAGCACTTCGTCCTGATTTAGATATTCGTGATTTACGCGGTAATGTAAATACGCGTTTAGGTAAGTTAGATGATGGCCAATACGATGCTATTATTTTGGCTGCAGCAGGGCTTATTCGTTTAGAAATGGAGTCGCGTATTGCCGACTATATTGAGCCAGAAGTATCATTACCGGCAAATGGTCAAGGCGCTGTAGGTATTGAGTGCCGTATTGATGATGAAGTAACAAAAGCATTACTTGCACCACTTGAGCATACTCAAACACGTATTCGCGTAAATGCAGAGCGTGCGATGAATCGCCATTTAGAAGGTGGTTGCCAAGTGCCTATTGGTGCTTATGCATTAGTTGATGGCGAGCAGGTACATTTGCGTGGTTTAGTGGGTGCTGTTGATGGCAGCGAAATTTTACGCGACGAAGTAACAGGTCATGTAAATGACGCAGAAGAACTAGGTATTGAGCTTGCTAAAAAATTACTAGCTCAAGGCGCAGACAAAATATTAGCTGAAGTTTATAGAGACGCATAAATGACACATATTCTGATAACTCGGCCCGAAGGAAAAGGCGCAGCCCTTGCACAGCAACTTGAGCAAGCGGGTTATCAGGCGTCTTTATTTCCGGTATTAAAAATAACGCATTTAACACCCTCCAGCACTGAACTTAGTCCGCTGTTAAATGCAGATAAAATAATATTTATATCGCAAGATGCAGTCAGTGCACTTTCGCAATTAAAACCCGATATAAATACCAAAGCGCAGTTTTATGCGGTTGGACAACAAACAGCCGACATTATATATGAGCAATTTGGTGTGCGCGCAGCAGTACCAAAGCAGTATGATTCAGAAGGGTTACTTGCGCTCAAATCACTCGCCGAGGTTGATGGCAGTAATATAGTGTTAGTTAAGGGGCAAGGTGGCCGCCCTGAGTTAGCTAAAACGCTAAAAGAGCGTGGAGCTTTTTTAAATAATTGTGTTGTGTACAAACGTGAACCCACAGAGAGTATCACCCCTAACTGGACAGACCACTGGAAAAGCCAGAATGTACACGGTATAGTCATAACAAGTAATGCAGCAGTTGATGCTATATTTAAAAGCCTTACTGCACACCAACTACAATGGTTACAACAGTGCCGATTTTATGTTGCAAGCGAGCGGATAGCCGCTTATTTAAAGTTGCAACAGGTAAGTTCGGCTAATATACACATTGCAGCAGGGGCTAGCGATAATGCTATGTTTACCTGCATAAATCAGCAAGGTAGCAACATGAGCGAACAGTCAAAGCCAGTTACGGCAGAAAAAGCCACATCAACAATAGCTAACCCGGCCTCAGCTAAATCAGCTAAGCAAGAGCCAGCAGCTACAAAAAATACGACAGAAAAAAACAAACAAAAGGTAAGTAAGGTTGCAGCACTTGCGCTTCTTATTTCGTTAATTGTGGCCTCTGGTGTTGGATACGAGTTTTATCAAAAATTAAATGCTGGTAAGGCGCAAAACCTAGCCGTTAATGAGTTAAGCGAGCAAAATAAGTTACTCGTTCAAGAGCTGCAAGCACTTAAATCGGCGCAATCTAATTTGCAGCAAGCGCTGTTTAATAGTGAGAAAAAAGTAGCCGCAACCCTAAGTGAAAGTGCAGCTCAAAATCAGCAAGAACTAAAAGCAGCCCTGCAAAAAGCGCAGCAACAAGGCTCGTCTTTAAACCCACAAGAAGTAACCAGCTTACAGCGTATGGCTGAATTTAAACTATGGGCTGAAAAAGATTACCAAGGCACTAGTGCTGTTTTAAAGCGCTTAGATGCATTACTTAGCGAACACCCAGGAACAGTTGAAGTTCGCCAAGCTATTATGCAAGACATACAAACACTTGATAGCCTTAAACCTATAGCAACAGAGGCTATTTATTTACAGCTAAACAGTGCACTTAATAGCGTTGATAATTTAGTTTTTAATGCGGTTAACTTGCCAGAAGAAGCGGCTGCAATAGATGAAAATGCTTTAAGTGATGACGTGAGTGATTGGCAGCAAAACCTGAGTAATAGCTGGAATAAAATTGTGGATAGCTTTATTACTATTCGCCAGCACGAAGGTGTTTCCATTGAGCCATTACTTACAGATCAAGAGCGCCATTTAATTAATCAACGAATCAAGCTTAATATAACTCAGGCACAAGATGCACTTATGAGTAAGCAGGCGAGTATTTTCTTTAGCGCCTTAAGTGAAGCAAAACGTTTAGTTGGTGAGTACTTTAAGCAAGACGATGATGCAACCAAAACGGTACTTAAAGCGTTGTCTAAACTCGAAAAAGAGCAGCTTAATTTTAATCCAAAAATAACCTTAAATAGTACACAAAAGGTTAAGGAGTGGGCGCAATGATAGGGCTAATTATTTTAATTGTAGCTATTGTTGTTGTACTAGCGGTTACTCCATTTGTGCTAGATGAAAAAGGTTATGTACTTATTTCATTTAACAATACGACGATAGAAGGCACGATAGTATCGTTTTGTATAATGGCAGTCATTACCGCTGTTGTTTTATATTTAACATATAAGCTAATCCGCTACTTATTATCGATTTATCATAATACTAAACATGGCTTTTTTGCACGTAGCCAAGAGCGCAAACAAGTAGCTATTGAGCAGGCTCTGTGGAGTGCTATTAATGATGATTATGAGCATGTAGAGCAGGCTCTATCGGGTAATAGCGTACCAGATAAGTTTGAAGATATTCGCTTAGCATTACTTGCAAAAGCAGCGCTTGCTAATAATCAAACAGATAAAGCACTTGAGCGTTTATTTGAAATAAGCCCAGAGCATCAATTAAAAGTAGCAAAGCTATGGTTGGCAAGTGGCGACAGTAGCGCGATTGAATCACAAATGCGTATTAGCGCAGAAGCTAAAAAAGCCACCGCACTTGAGTTAAAACTTTATGCAGAAGTATTAGTACAGCAACAACACTTTAGTGCGCTGGAAGATTTTTTGCCGCGTTTATTACGCAAAAAAGCACTTACTGATGCACAGTGGACGCAGTTATTTAGTGCCTACTTTAATGCGTTAGATGCAGACAAACTGAGTGAAAAATATAAACAGCTACCGAAAAAGCTGCAAGCTCATGCCCACACCGCATATTTAATGCAAATGGCGCAAGCAGGTCAATTGGCTGTTATCGAAAGTGACTTAATTAAAATGGTTAAGCATAATGAGCAACACTTAGAGCTTGCCAATATATTAAGTAAAGCAACAGCAGCCGACGCGCCTAAGTTGCAAATAAACATACAAGAACGCCTTAAAAAGGATGATTCAAATAATTCACTATTACTTGCGCTGGCTTGCCTTGCTAATGCTAAAGGTGATTATGACTTAGCAGCTAGAATTTTTGATAAAGCACTGAATAGTGACAATAAAAAACAGTTCTCTGAACAAGCTGTTTTAAGTTATAAAAATAGTGCACAAGCAGAAAAGGCGCTCGTTTTATATCAATAAATGACTACACTATAACTACTTAGCATTTTTTGTAGTTCAGGAGCACAAGCATTGAGAAAGTTTTTAATATTAACCCTTAGCTTGGCTTGTGCTTACTTCTTTACTGGGTATTTTAGCAACTCACTTCTTTCTGTTGATGGCTATGCGGTCGCCTCTTGGCCGCCCTCAGGAATTGCTTTAGCGAGCTTTTTAATTTGGGGACGTAAGTCATTTATTGGCCTTATTCTTGGTGCTTTCTGTATTAACTTAATTCATCTTGATAACACCGTAGATATTCTTCATTTTAATGTGCTTTTACAAGCTATTTGCGTCACTTTAGCCTCTGTTTTACAGGCTTGGATTGGTCGTCAAATCATAGTAAATGTTATAAAGGCTCCACTAGATTTATCTTCTTTAAAACACAGTGTGCAGAGCCTAATAGTAGCAGGGCCAATATGCTGTGTTATTGCTGCAGGTGTGGGAACTAGCTTATTAGCATTGAATAATGTGATCCCTACGCATGCTATTTTTGATAGCTTTATAGCATGGTGGATTGGTGACAGTATCGGTGTACTTATATTTACTCCACTCATGCTCGCAGCCTTTAATTACACGCAAGTACGCCACCGTATGTTGGTAATTTTACCTTCACTATTAATTTATATACTGATCAGCGTTAGTTTTTATGGCGCTGCCAGTGTAAAAAAAGAAAAAGACATTCAAAAGCAAGAAGCCAAAATACTTACTGTGCAAAATGCTATAAGCCAGAAGCTCGATGGTATTACTGCTCACTTAGGATTGTTAGCTACATTTTTTGCTAGTAGTAATGACGTGAACTTTAAAGAGTTTAAACAATTTACTTCAAAGCAGTTGGACTATAGCCAAGAAATTTTAGCATTTGAATGGATACCTTATGTACCAGCAAATAAACTCGCAGATTTTGAAACACATGAAAATACAGCCACAGGCAAAACTTTATACATAAAAGAAAAGTCACTTGATGGAGGTTGGCAACCTGCAGGTACTCGTAGTAATTACTTTCCTGTAAAATATGTATATCCCTTAAAAGATAATGAAGGTGTTTTAGGGTTTGATTTAGCTTCTAGTAAAGTAAGAGGTGCAGCGCTTAGCAAAGCGAAAGAGCTTAATGAACTTGCACTAAGTGAGCCAATTAATTTAGTCCAAAATACAGCTGAAGACGGTGTGCTTTTTTTATATCCTGTTTTTGGAGAGTCGTCTACCGAAGATGATTTTCAAGGTTTTGTGGCAGCGATTGTCAGTCTGAAACGCTTATCGCAAACACTATTATTTGATCACAACAACTCAATTTCAGTCAGTTTTTTTGATACAACGATACCAGGGAAAAAGCAGGCAATTTATATTGCCGATACCGATAACTCGCAAACGCTGTTTAAAGAATATCAATTGTTGATTGGCAAACGCATGTGGCAGGTCGAGTTATATGAACCAATAGTTAGAACGTCTTGGTTAATGTATTGGCTTGCACAAATAGTAGGTATGTTGTTTGTGTGGTTACTGATTACATTTTTGATTTCAGTTACAGGTACAAACATACAAATTCGCGAACAAGTGGCTAAGCAAACGCATACATTACGCAAAGAAAAACAAAAAGCAGATGAAGCGAGTCATATTAAAGGACAGTTTTTAGCAAACATGAGTCACGAAGTCCGTACCCCTATTAACGGTATAAAAGGGCTGCATTATTTAGCGCTGCAACAGAATGATTGGCAACAAGCAAGAAGTTACATTGAACAAGCAGATGGAGCACTGGGTGTTTTACTGCGGGTATTAAACGATGTGCTCGACTTTTCAAAAATGGAAGCAGGCAAGCTAGACTTAATGCAAGAGCCTATTAATGTAGCGAGTTTAGCGGATGAAATGCTTAATTTACTTCAGTTTGAAGCTGACATTAAATCAATAAAGTTAAGTCTAGATTTTGATAAAACATCAAATTTGGTCATTAATACCGATCCAATCCGCTTAAAACAAGTGCTGCTGAATCTGCTCAATAATGCGGTTAAATTTACAGGGGAAGGTGAGATCACTCTGAAAATTTGGCAGTCGAAAAAAATGACTTACTTTAGTATTAACGATACGGGTATTGGTATTAGTAGCGAAGCACAAAAACAATTGTTTAAACCGTTTGCGCAAGCCGATAGCTCAACCTCACGTCAATATGGTGGTACAGGCTTAGGGTTAAGTATTTGCAGAAAGCTGGTTGAGTTAATGGGTGGTGCAATTGATTTAGTCAGTTATGAAGGTAAAGGTTCTACATTTACATTTAGTTTGCCGCTTATATCGCCTTTACCAAAGGCAGAGCAAATTCAACAGCAATACGACGAAATAGATGTAAGTACCTTATCATTCGCAAACTATAAGTTACTTTTAGTCGAAGATAACCCACTTAACCAGCATGTTGCCAGTGCCATTTTAAAAACAAAAGGGTGTATTGCCGACATTGCTAATGATGGTTTTGAAGCCATAGAAAAGCTAACCGAAAATAGCTACGACATTGTTCTTATGGATATTCAGATGCCAAAAATGGATGGACTCCAAGCAACAAAAGTAATTCGTTGTGATTTAGGGTTAATTGATTTACCCATAATAGGGCTATCGGCGAACGCCCATGACGATGACGTTAAAAAGGCATTAGCCTCTGGAATGAATAGTTATATTACCAAACCTATTGATGCAAATACGCTTTTTAAAACTCTTTGGCATTATTTATCAAATAAATAAGTAACGTTATTTTTTGCACAAAAAGCAGACATATGACCGCTTAAACTTAACGCAAACCATATAGACTTGAAAAATAACTATATCTGCGTATCATGCGCGCAAATTTAACTAAACTGGGTTGCTATTATGATCAATAGAAAATTACCTTTGCTAGATATTCACCGTCATTTAGATGGTAATGTACGTGCGCAAACCATATTAGAACTTGGTCGTCAGTTTAATATAGAGTTACCTGCAGATAACGTTGAGGCATTAATTCCTCATGTTCAAGTTATTGACCCTGAGCCAAACCTTATGGCTTTTTTACAAAAGTTAGATTGGGGTGTCACTGTACTTGGCGACTACGATGCGTGTAGACGCATAGCGATTGAAAACATTGAAGATGCACAAGCACAAGGCCTTGATTATGTAGAGCTTCGATTTAGCCCTTACTACATGGCACAAAGCCAAGGTTTACACCCAGAAGGGGTTGTAGAGGCGGTTGTTGATGGTATTAAATCAGCAACAAAGGATGCAAATATAAAAGCTAACTTGATTGGTATTTTATCGCGTACTTATGGCGTAAAAACATGTCAAAAAGAGCTTGATGCTTTACTCGCATTTAAAAATGATTTAGTCGCTGTTGATTTAGCCGGTGACGAAATTGGCTTTCCTGGTGAGTTGTTTGTAGAGCACTTTAAACAAGTACGAAATGCTTATTTAGCTTCGACTATTCATGCTGGAGAGGCACTCGGTGCTCCAAGTATTTGGCAAGCAATTAATGAGTTAGGTGCAAGCCGAATAGGGCATGGCGTTAAAGCTATTGAAGATCCAAAACTAATGAATTACTTACGCGATAACCGTATTGGTATTGAGTCGTGCTTAACAAGTAATATTCAAACCAGTACAGTAAACGATTTAGCTAAGCACCCACTTAAACAGTTTTTAGATCACGGTATTTTAGCGTGTATTAATACTGATGACCCTGCGGTTGAAGGCATTGAAATTGAGTACGAATATACCGTTGCAGCACCTAAAGCGGGCTTATCTCAAGCTGATATGGAAAAAGCCCAAAAAAATGCATTAGAAATAGCATTTTTAAGCGATGGCGATAAAAAAGAACTTTCAGCAATCGTTAGCGCACGTTAACTCTATTTAATACACATTAAAAATGCCGCTTTATAAGCGGCATTTTGTTATCTGCAATTTAGTGTGTTTGGCAGCTCATGTAATTATCGTAAAGTGCTTTAAGTACATCTGCTCGGCTGATCATGCCGATTACTTTAACACCCTCTACAACAGGGTAGTTTTTTGGTTTACCGGGCTGCATTTGCTCTGCAAGCTCAATAATATTGGTATCGCCGCTAACTGTCACTACCTTTGTTTGCATAAGTTGCGATACTTTAACCATCCCATCACAAAAATAACTGCTTTGCGTAAGTGGTTTTAATAGTTCTTGCTCAGATATAAATCCGACTAGGCATTTATCTTTATCAAATACTGGTGCGCCAAGTAGTTTAAATTTTTGTAGTTCTGCTATGGCTGTCGTCATTTCTGTATCGGGTGTTATATTTGGCAACTTGCGTTGCATAAAATCTTTTACTTTTGTATTTAGCATTTGGGTCTCTCCCGCTGATGTTCTATACAAAGTATGGTTTATAGATAGGAATTTAGGAAATTGTTTATATTGATGAGATTGATAGGTTTTAACTATTAAGTATTTATTGTTATATAAAATAAAAGCACCGATTAGGTGCCTTTATTCATAACTGAAAGTTAATTTCAATTATTTGATAAATGCGAATGCATCTGCGTACATGTTTTCACGAATTGCACCATGAGTAATAAAGTCATCACGGACAATACCTATCATGTCAAAACGACCCGCCATATAAATATCGTACGGTTCAAGCGATACAATATCTTGCATTACTGCTTTGTGTACATAACCAGTATGACCTTGCCAATTAGCAGATGGATTTTCTACCACAGGAATAAACTCAAAGTTTTTGTGGCTATCGGCCCATGTTTGCATTTCGGTGTGTGCGTATAAAGCAGACTCTTCTTTTACGCCCCAGTAAAACAATACAGGGCGGTCGCATTTAATCTCAGCTAAGTGATCAGCCATTGATTTTGCGTATGAAAAACCAGTACCGCCGGCAAGTAAAATAATTGGTCGCTCACATTGTAGGCGCAACTGTGAAATACCCAGTCCGGCTTCAATGTCTACTAACTGCCCATCATTATGTGCACTTCTTAAATGTTCCAGCGATTGCATTGCATACGAATCGGCACCTGACGCGCCAATATGCAGTTCTATTGCATCGCACTGTGAAGGGCGGCTAGCTATAGAAAAAGCACGTTTGTCTTTTTCGCCTAACACCAGTTGCATGTATTGGCCAGCTTCAAAGGTCACAGGTTGTTGTGGCTTTAAAATTACTTTATGAACAAATTCTGTAAGTGGGCTGATAGCTACAACTTCAGCTTTTAATGTTTGCATTTTTTACCTTTTAGCAGCGCTTTTAACAGCAGATACGCAATCGAATGAGTCGATTCTAGCATATCTGCAGGGTTATTTTATAGCCTGTTATGTACTTACATATAAACACTTAAAGAATATTAAGGCTTTCCCAAATATCATCTACGCGGTCTTTGGTGTCTTTATCCATAACAATAGGCTCGCCCCATTCACGGGTGGTTTCGCCAGGCCATTTATTGGTAGCATCCATTCCCATTTTTGAACCAAGGCCAGAAACTGGCGATGCAAAATCGAGGTAATCGATAGGTGTGTTCTCTATTAATGTTGTATCGCGAGCGGGGTCCATTCGGGTTGTTATAGCCCAAATAACATCTTCCCAATCACGGGCATTAATATCGTCATCGCACACAATTACAAATTTAGTATACATAAACTGACGTAAGAACGACCAAACGCCCATCATCACGCGCTTAGCATGACCAGGATATTGTTTTTTCATTGTTACAATCGCCATACGGTACGAGCACCCTTCAGGCGGAAGGTAAAAATCGACAATTTCAGGAAACTGCTTTTGTAATATCGGCACAAACACTTCATTAAGTGCTACACCTAAAATCGCAGGCTCATCAGGCGGACGGCCAGTAAATGTGCTGTGATAAATAGGATCTTTACGATGCGTTAAGTGAGTTACCGTCATAACTGGAAAGTCGTCGACTTCATTATAGTAACCGGTATGGTCACCATAAGGGCCTTCTGGCGCCATTTCGCCCGGCATAATGTAACCTTCAAGTACTATTTCTGCACTGGCAGGGACTTGTAGGTCATTGGAAATAGATTTAACAACTTCGGTTCTACTACCACGTAATAAACCAGCAAAAGCATATTCGCTTAATGTGTCGGGTACTGGTGTTACAGCGCCTAGTATTGTTGCAGGGTCAGCGCCTAATGCAACAGAAACCGGATAAGGTTGCCCTGGGTTTTCTTTACACCATTCTAGAAAATCAAGCGCGCCACCACGGTGTGATAACCAGCGCATAATTATTTTATTTTTGCCTAATAGCTGTTGGCGATAAATACCTAAATTTTGGCGCTTTTTATAAGGCCCTTTAGTTACGGTAAGGCCCCAAGTAATTAATGGTGCAGCGTCACCTGGCCAGCAATGCTGAATAGGTAATTTAGTTAAGTCTACATCATCACCTTCTAAAACCACTTGCTGACAAGGCGCTTTTTTAACTTCTTTTGCTGGCATATTAAGCACTTGCTTAAAAATAGGTATAGCGCCTAGGGCTTCTTTAATGCCCTTTGGTGGATCTGGCTCTTTTAAAAAAGCGAGTAGCTTACCTACTTCACGTAGCTCACTAACATCGGTTTGGCCCATGCCCATAGCTACGCGTTTTGGTGTACCAAATAAATTGGTAAGCACTGGCATATCGTAGCCTTTTGGATTTTCGAATAATAACGCAGGGCCTTTTGCACGCAATGTGCGATCAGATATTTCGGTCATTTCAAGATACGGGTCGATTTCTTGGGTGATACGTTTAAGTTCGCCTTTTTTTTCAAGCAAATCGATAAAATCACGTAGATCTTTATATTTCATTGTGGGCCGCTATTAAGCAAAAGAGTTGAAGTATTATACCCATTTCATGCAAGCCAAGTCATTACTTGCACTTAAAACTTAAAGCGCTCTACGGCACTTGTTAAGGAGTGTGCAAGTTGATTTACGTCTTCACTTTCGCTTGCTAGGGTTGTCGCGTTTTTGGCATTCAAGGTTGCTTGCTCTGTCACCTTGGCCATTATTTGTTGAATGTCGTTACTGTTAGTCAATTGCTCATGTGATGCATGAGCAATCTGCTCACTCATCTGATTAACAGACAACAATGTGCTTTTAATACGCTCTACGGCTTTATTTAGTTCAGTGCTGTTTTTAACACATTGCTTGGCTTGGTGTTGGCCATCGGTAATGTGTTCTTGAGTTGTTTGAGTGTGCTGTTGCAATGTTTGGATCATGGTGTTTATTTCGCTAGTCGAGGTCTGTGTACGTGCAGCTAATGATCGAACCTCATCAGCAACTACAGCAAACCCGCGTCCGTTTTCACCCGCTCGCGCTGCTTCAATTGCAGCATTGAGTGCCAATAAGTTGGTCTGCTCGGCAATGCTGCTAATTGTTTCAACAATGGCTTCAATAAGCTGAGTGTGTTGGGCTAGTTCCTCAGTGCTGCCTACTGCTTTATCAAGGCGCTGTAATAAAGTTTCTATACTTAGACTGTTTGTATTAGCAATCTTGTTTACGTCATTGGCAAATTGCGATGCATTGGTTATTTCACTTGATGTTTTATCTGCTTGTTCATAAACCGCTTGTGAGTTAGTTAGCATATTTTGTGCAAGCGATGTTGCCTGTGCGCTTCGCTCCAACTGCTGTTGTGCAACAACCGTCATTTGCTGACCTTTTTCACTGGTTTTAATAGCGCTGCGGTCTAGTTCATGGGCGTCGCTACTAATTGCGCCAATTAACTGGGTAAGGTCTTCACTGAGTTTATTTATGTTATTTAGCAAAGTACCAAATTCATCTTTACTGCGCGGATGGCTTCGCTTTGATAAATCACCTGAGGCGATTCGGGCTAAATCGCGGTTTACTTTTTTAAGCGGTTTTAGCATTGCGCGAGTTGTAAAAATAGAGATAGCGATAATCAATATAATTAAAACAAGCGTAATAATTACTACAGAACTAATCCCAGTATTTATGGCGGCCTTTGCATTAGTTTGTAAGGCATTAAAGCGCTCATCAGCCAATTTATTAAGTTCAATAAGCTGACCTTCTGTTGTTATAAATTGCTGTTGAAAGTGTTCAAAATTTTGAGCCGCAGCAATAGTACTTTTGAGTACTTTATTTTGTTGGGCATAAATTCCTGTATCGTTGTTAAGTAACTCTCTTAATTGATTAAATTTAGCCGTTAAATTTTTAGCATTAAACGCATTATTAAAGGGTAGCGCTTGTTGCTCTAAATAGGTGAAATTAGGTTGGATGTTATCTAGTAGAAATAGGGTATCTTGCTGATGGCTATTTAAATCATTGATACTTGTAGTTTGAGTAATGCTTTTTATATTATTGCTTAAGTTAAACAATAAATCATCTATACGGGTCGCTGTTCCAAACATCGCATTAAGTAGCGCCTGCTGTTTTGCAGGCACTTCTAAAAGTTCTATATCAAGTAAGTTAGAACTTAAATTGTAAAGTTGCTCGTTAAACGTTGCTGATAATTCTATGGTGGAATTTTGCGCTACAAACTTACTCTCTTTAGCACTAAACATTGCGACACTTACTTTAGTCAGTTGCTCGAAGCCTGCGTTGGTACTGGTGAGTAAATTTTGCATTGTTATTTGTTGATTTAGTTGAGTGCTTAACGAATTGAGCATATCGCTAAATTGTTGTTGCTCAGCTTGCGCCTGTTTTTTATTTTGTTGAAGTAAATCAAGGTTTGCTTGGCTGTAAGCTAAGGCGTTAAATTTAGTAATAGACAGTAATGATAGCCTTAAATCTTTACTGAACTGTTGTACCGGAACTGCTAATTTTTCGGTTCGGGTATTGTTAACGCTAATTTTGTTTAATGACCAATAAAAAAACACACTACTTGTTAGCACCAATAAACCAATGGCTGTAAAAGCTAAAATTATTTTATGTTTGATCGCAATTGAACGCATAACTTCATCACAATAATGGGTCTTTAATTATTGTAGCATTACTGTAATTTATTGGTTGGTTTTGTGTTAAACCTTGATGCACTGTCTTTTTTTACCAGCAATGATTAGCATGGCCTCATTTCCCTTACCCCAAAACAGTACCTCTTCACTTATATATTTATTCCCTGATGCACTTTTTTCGTGATTAAGTACATGCACTTTATTGTTAAAGATAATTTCGGCTTCAGAATTATTAATAATATTGAGTTTTACGCTCTCATCATCGCATTGGTAAGCAGTACTGGTTTGTAAATCACTACATGCGGTTAAGCTTAGTAAAATAGCAATTAATGCTAAATATACTTTCATTTTTTCTCCCATCTTCTTTAAAAGTAAGTTAAAACGCAGGGCAAAATTTTAATCTAATGTAAGAATAACAAAGCAAAATTAACCGTTGGTGAAAGTAGCGCTTTACGTTATGTTTATAGCAATATTTTTTGAGCTCGGAAGCTTTATGGCAGGCACTAACCTTTTAACGTTATTAGACGATATAACCACTTTACTTGATGACATTGCGACAATGAGTAAGGTAGCAACAAAAAAAACAGCGGGTGTATTAGGCGATGACTTAGCACTCAATGCACAGCAGGTTACAGGTGTTGCAGCAGAGCGTGAATTACCGGTTGTTTGGGCTGTGGCAAAGGGCTCATTTTTAAATAAAGCGATACTCGTACCCGCTGCTTTATTAATAAGCGTATGGCTGCCTTGGTTAATAACACCGCTTTTAATGATGGGTGGTTTGTTTTTGTGTTTTGAGGGAGCTGAAAAAGTATTTGCTAAGTTTTTGCCTCATCACAATGAAGTGGTAGATGAAGATGAAAAATTAGATTTAGTTGAGTATGAAAAACAAAAAATAAAAGGGGCAATAAGAACCGACTTTATTCTTTCTGCCGAAATTATTGTTATTACTTTAGGCACTGTGGCAGGCGCTACGTTACTTAACCAAGCTTTAGTGCTTTGTGTTATCGCAATTATAATGACGATTGGCGTTTATGGCTTAGTGGCCGGTATTGTAAAGCTGGATGATGCCGGGCTTTATTTACTCAACGAATCTAAAGTGTCAGCTAATAAATTTAAAGAGTTACTTGGTAAAGGCTTACTCGCAGCAGCGCCTAGGTTGATGCAGTTTTTAGCATTTGCGGGCACCATTGCAATGTTTTTAGTAGGCGGCGGGATTTTAGTGCATGGTGTTGAGTTATTGCATCATACTCAAGTGGATGTAACGAGCTATGCTCAGTCTGTTGCTGGCGGCACAGGAGAAGTATTAGCGCCTCTCTTGTTTGATGGTTTGCTAGGTGTTATTGCCGGCTTAGTTGTTGTGCTTATACATGTAGGTTATACAAAGTTATTTAAAAAATAGTTTATAGCTGGCGTACTTGTTGCGCCAGCTATATTTAAATTCACTCATTCACTCATTCACAGTTAGCTATTTTACAAAGCGATTCTAATTCAAATTGTGCTTTAGTATTTTTTTGCTCAATGGCCTTTTTATACCAATAAATAGCCTGTTGATAATTTTGAGCTATTCCCTGACCATCACGATACATTTGCGCTAAATTTAATTGCCCCCATTGAGAACCCGCTTCAGCAGCTAGCTTAAAGCTATTAAATGCTTCAAAAAACAACTTATCTTTAAAATAAATAATGCCTTGTTGATTGTTTTTATCGAGTTTTAAACCTTTATATAGTGGCTTAGGTTTGGGAGGAAACATCACAAACCCGCCATAAAGGCTGTTGGCATAAGGTCGCAGCACGTCATAAATAGCTTCGTCTTTATACAAACGCTTTACTTCATCACGAGGGAGGGTGATTGTTTTAGTGGAGAAGTAATTGTCTTGAATTAGTTGGCTGGTACGCATTGCCAAGGTAATACTATTATTACGTTTATAGCTGTAGTTGCTTATCTGAAAGGTAATAAACTGCTTATCAAAACTTAAAACTTGAGCAATTCTTAAATTGGTTAGGGTCCAGGGTTCGTGTGTAAATTTGTCGGCGTGTACTAAGTAGGTGTCATATATTTTAGGTGTATTCAAATAGCTTTGCTTTTGAGTCTCGGTATCAAGGTGTTGTTGATAAAAAAACGAAACAATCCAAAGCAATAAAAATACGCCAATAAAGTATTTAGGTAGGCTTAGTTTTTCTATTAACGGTAGTTGCGGTATTTTAACAGGTTCGCTTTTTCCGCATTGATAGCACTCGCGTTTATAGCTTAATTTTAAGGCAAGCATAGGTAAAATGCTAAATCGTAAATAGCGGCTTTTATTTACTAAATGGTAGGCGTCGCTTTGGCAGTGAGGGCAGCGTGTTATTTGTGCAAAATGTGGAAATGATTCACTTGTGTTGAAAAGTAACATAAAGCACGCTCCTTGTTTAATTACCTAAAGGTAAAACAAGAAGCGTGTTAGTTAAAGCTACAAACTGTAAGTAAGTATGTCTGTTATTACTTATTTTGAGCTTTAGGCTTGATAGTGGTTTTTGCATCGGCAGCCATTAGAGCAAATACAGCATATGCAGCGGTATTTTGACGAAGCTTAGCAGGTGTCACTTTATCAAGCGTATCGTCAGCTGTATGGTGGTAATCAAAGTAATCTGTTCCATCTTGAGCAAGTTCAAAAATAGGCGCTGACGTTGCTGCTTTAAGTGGAATTAGATCGGGGCCACCATTCGCTTGGTTTTTACCAATGTGCTCAATATTTAACGGCGCAAGTTCTTTTGCTATAGCGCGAACTACAGGAAGTGACTCTGCGCTTACGTTCGACTCAAAAGCATATACAACATCGGCGCCAAAATCAGACTCAGCGGCTGCAACAATATTGCTTAGCTCGTTTTTATGCTCTGCAAAATAAGCTTTTGCACCCCAAAGACCTAGCTCTTCAGCTGCAAAAAGTACCACACGAATACTGCGCTTAGGGCGTTTTACATCGCTAATATGTTTAGCGGCTGCCATTGTTAGTGCAACGCCTGCGCCGTCATCTAATGCGCCAGTCCCTAAGTCCCAAGAATCTAAATGCCCCCCAATTAATACATATTGCTCAGGGTTTTCGGTACCATTAAATTGGCCAATAACGTTATAACCAGTGCCTTCACCAAGGCTTTCGGTTTGCACATTAATATTTACCGACACTTCTTTATTTAAAGCAACTAAGCGTGCTATTTGATCTGCATCTGGGTTAGCAATTGTTACGTTAGGTATTTTTGTAACACCTTCTTTGTAGTAACTACCGCCAGTGTGTGCAAAGCGATGATGACCGGTACTAACCGAGCGCATCATGTAGGCAACAGCGCCTTTTTTAGATGCTTCTATAGCGCCTGTACCGCGTGCTTTTACAGCAGGTCCGTAACCATTCCCGTCTATGTCGCGGTTCATACGGTAATTAATATACGCAATTTTACCTTTTAAACTGTTTGCCGGTGCGGCTTTTAATTCATCAAGTGTTTCGAATAATACAACCGGCGCTGTAATCCCATCTTTTGGCGTGCTTATACTGTTACCTAATGCAGTTAAGTGCAGTGGTTGCTCGCTTGGTGTTAGTATTTTTCCGCTTTCGCTATAACGGCGCCATTCAGGAAATGTGGCTTTTTCTAACCATACTTTATCAAAGCCCAGTTCATTAAATTTGGCTTGAGCCCATGCCACGGCTTTTTTATCGTTTTCGGTACCAGGAAGGCGTGGGCCTACTTCAGTTGTTAATGACTCTAGTAATTTATAACTTAAATCACTATTTAGTGCAGAGGTGCGCACTTTGTCTACTTGTTGTAATTGCTTTTGGGTAAATTCGGCGCTGTTAGCGTTTGCAGCCATACTGCTAGTAAGCAGCAGTGCGGTAATTAATTTTTTCATTTTGGTAGGCCTTTTTAATAATTAGCGCTATTAGAGCATGTAACAAACATGATAAAAAATAGATGAGATGAATAGGCTTTGTAATAGGTTTAATGCTGTTAGGTGTGAATATTTAGATATAAAAAAGCCCGCGTAAATGTACGCGGGCTATATTTTAAAGCTGTTATTTAAGGCATTTATTTAAAAGCTAAATTGCGCAGCTAAACGAAGATTTGTGCCCTCGCCAACAGTTACATTATTTGTGCCGCCACCACCTAAATAGCTTTTATCAAATAAGTTTTCGATGTTAAGGCGTAAGTTAATATCGGTATTACTTAAGTTAAACTTATAAGTTGCACCTACATCAACACGCGTATATGCATTTTTAGTAATTGTATTGGCGCTATCAGCAAAACGTTCACCTTCGTAAAAAGCACCTGCATTAAGTGCAATTGCATCGTTTAATTCATAACGAGTCCAAAGTGATGCCGACCATTTTGGTGCATCGGTAGGGCGTTTGCCTTCAAGTTTTTCATCGCGTTCAAAATTAGCATCTAGGTACATAGTTGATGCCATTACAAATAAACGGTCAGTAGCGGCACCTTGTGCGCTTAGCTCAAAACCTTTATGGCGTTGTTCACCTACTTGGTTTGTTTCACTTGTGAATGACCCAATAGGAACTTCAAGTTGTTCGCTAACAAGAGTACCTTCTTTGCTAATATCAAAAATAGCACTGGTAAGCATTAGGCGGTCATCAAATAATTGCCATTTAATACCAATTTCTCTTTGCTCAGATGTAATAGCATCTAATTTCATACCGTTATTTACATCTGTTTCATCAATTAATGTTTCGCTGCCTTGAGGCTCGAAACCTTCTGAGTAACTAGCGTATATAGTTGCAGAAGCATTTGGGTGATAAAGCACGCCTACTTTTGGTACAAATGATTCGTTATCTGCATCTTCTCGTGTTTGTTTATCGTAACGGCCACCTAGCGATAATTGCCACTCTGGTGAGAACGAAATTAAGTCTTGAACGTAAATACCGTAGTAGTCGTATTCAGTTTCGCTTATTGTATCATCTGTTTTATAGCTTACTGATGGACGAGATGGTTCTGCTTGTCCTGCAGAAAAATCAAAAGAGTCGGCAGAGGTACGACGTTGCCCGTAGTAATAATTAAGCGAGTTTGCGCCAATTAAAAACTGATGTTGTAAACTTCCCGTTTTAAATTCACCAATAAAATCAATAAATGCAGTTTTAAATTGCCAATCATCAAAGCGATCATAAGGATTTGATTGATAGCTATCACCCTCAACAAAGTCACTTGGCATATTCGGTGCTGATTCAAAGCGTTGGCGCTCAAATGTTTGTTCGTTATAGCCAAGCTTTACTTGCCAGTTATCGGTTAAAAATACTTCTAGGTCTACACCTACGTTTTCTACTGTAATATCGGTAAACGCCCAAGACATATCACGGATTGTTTTATCATCACCAATTACATTGGCATTATCGTCTATCCATGCGCCAGTATCTAAACCTGCTTCGTCGTCTGTGCGGTCGTAATGCACACGTACTAATGCATTGTCGCTAATATCGTAATCAACAACTAAAGCACCTAAAAAGCGGTCACGTTCACGGTTTTCACCATTTTGGTATTCACGCCAGTAATCAACATCTTGTTTAACTAAAATACCGCGAGCACGTAAATCTTCCGATTCTGTTAATGCGCCTGCAGCATCAACCATAAAGCGCGTTGAACCATGTTGGTCTACATCGGCACTGGCATTAAATAATGTCGTTGCAGTTGGTTTTTTGGTTACCATGTTAACCAATCCACCAGGGCCTGACTGACCATATAAAATACTTGATGGGCCTTTAATTACTTCAACTTGTTGCAAAATTTCGATTGGTTGCTGGTAGTGCGACCAATGCTGATGCCCGTCGCGTAAATAACCTGTCGATGAGCTTAGCTCAAACCCACGTAAGTTAAATACTTCACGGTTTCGTTGCTGTGAGCCTGCCGTTAAGCTGGCATCATTTGTTAGTACTTCGCCAAGGGTAGTGGCAAGTTGTTCATTAACAATAGTGTCTGTAATTACGGTTACAGATTGTGCGGTTTCAAGTAATGAAGCTGACGTTCTCATTGCGCCATTAGCGTTATCTACTTTGTAATCATTAAAGTAGCTACCTTTTACTTCTATACGTTCAAGGTCGGTAGAGTTTGCATATGCGTTTGTTGTAATGCTTGCTAATAGTGCTATGTAAAGAGAATTCAGTTTCATTGATTGCTTCCAGCGCAGTTATGTAAAAAACAATCGAGATCCTAATGCAAATCACTATCATTTTCAACATCTTTTATTAACATGCTTTATAGTGTGTTTGTTAATGGTTGCCAATTGCGAATTCTGCTATTATTAGCAGCATATTTAGTGGGGCTTTCCCCCACGTTATTTTTATTGCTATGGAACTTACTGTGACTTCAACTGCTTTTTCATCTTTGGCTTTACCAGCTGGACTCGTTGATAATTTATCAACACTTGGTTATGCGCATATGACACCTGTACAAGCGCAAAGTTTACCGCCTGTACTTGCTGGTAAAGACATCATTGCTCAGGCAAAAACCGGTTCAGGTAAAACTGCTGCGTTTAGCTTGGGTGTGTTAGCTAAATTAAACGTAAAACGCTTTCGTATTCAATCTTTAGTCTTGTGTCCTACTCGTGAGCTTGCCGAGCAGGTTGCGGTTGAAATGCGTAAATTAGCGCGCGGTATCCATAACATTAAAATATTAACGTTATGTGGCGGTGTATCGATTGGTCCACAAATAGGCTCGCTTGAACATGGCGCGCATATTATTGTTGGTACACCTGGGCGTGTTGATGACCATATTCGTAAAGGTACTTTACGTTTAGATGATGTTGAAACATTGGTACTTGATGAAGCCGATCAAATGCTTGATATGGGTTTTCAAGATACACTTGATGCAATTATTGAGCGCATTCCACAAAATCGTCAAACATTGTTATTTAGTGCAACATTCCCAAGAGCTATTGAAGCAATTGCTAAGCGTGTACTTAAAAATCCAGAAATGGTTAAAGTAGAAGAAGAGCAAGCCAAAAGCACAATTAAGCAGTACTTCTACAAAATGGATAATAATAAGCAGCGCTATCCAACGCTAAAATTATTATTACTTAAATTTACACCACAAAGCTGTGTTGTGTTTTGTAATACTAAAGTAGAAACACAACAAGTGTGTGACGATTTAGCTGATGAAGGCTTTAGTGCTGTTTCGCTACACGGTGATTTAGAACAGCGCGATCGTGAACGTACGTTAATTCACTTTTCAAATAAAAGTGCTTCAATACTTGTTGCAACCGATGTTGCTGCACGTGGTTTAGATATTGACGACATGGATATGGTGATTAACTACCATTTAGCACATGACACGCAAACACATGTGCATCGTGTTGGTCGTACTGGTCGCGCTGGTAAAAAGGGCATTGCATGTTCTATTTACGGTGAAGCAGAAGCGTTTAAAATTGCTCAAATAGGCGAACATTACGAACGTGATATTACTCCAGAGCAAATGCCACCATTTAATTTATTAGACAAGCCACCGTACCGCCCTGAAATGGTTACTTTGATGATTGATTCAGGTAAAAAACAAAAAGTACGTGCAGGTGATATTTTAGGTGCCTTAACGGGTAAAGATGGGGTTGCAGGTCGTCAGGTGGGTAAAATTAACGTACTTGATAACGTAGCGTTTGTTGCTGTTGAGCGTAACTCATTAAAACCTGCGCTTCGTAAATTAACCGAAGGCAATATTAAAGGGCGTAAAATACGCGCACGTCGCCTTACTCGTTAATTTAAACTTCTAAATTAATAGATTAACGAGCAGCTACCTTTAGCTGCTCGTATTGTGTTTGTATTTTTTTAAACTCAACTTCACAGCCATTTGGTTTATCTGGGTGCACTTGTAATGCAAGTTGTCTCCAGCGCTTTTGAACATTTTTAAGAGTGAAATTTTCAGGTAACTTCCATTCTAAAGCCAATGCTTTAAATTCATTTTCATTTAAAGCCTGTTGTGGTGATATCGTTTTAAACTGACGCCAAAAGCTATTTAAAAGCTCATCAATCTGCTCTTCTCTGGTATCGTAATTATGCCAATCTAAATAATAATCTCGCAAATTTTCGCTTGTTGTTACTAAACTATTATCTCCTTTTTCTAAAAGCTCGATATGCAGAGCTGAAATGAGTAAACTCTGAGGGCGTAATTGTGCCTGCAGTTGGTACAGTGCATTCATAATTAAAAAGTTACGTTTAAATAAATCACGTTCAGGACTTTTATCGAGAGTGGTCATAGCGCTGCGGTTTGTCAGTTCTGCTGCTAAAGTATGAACTTGCCAAACCTGCTTTGTTAGTATTAGCTCAAAAATCTCATCAATCAGTGGGTTAAGCATTGTTTAGGTCCTAGTAGTTGGTGTATCTTCAATAAAGATTACACTGATATAAGTAACGGTTTGAAGGATTAAAATTATGCTGGGCAAGTTAAAATGCCTCTTATTTACTATATGCTGTGTACTAATAGCTCCTAGCTATGCCCAAAATAATGATTCGTTATTTGAGCAATTCAAAAACGAAGTGCAGTGGGAGCCTAAATTACAATTAGCAAACATGCTACTTGCTAATAAAAATGCCTCCAAAAAAGAGCGTGTCGCTGTTTATTCGGCATTGGGTAATACTGCGTTATCGGTTGATAATTTTAAAGACTCATTACATTACTTTAAATTACTTGAACAACATACTTCGGATACTTTCTTCCCTGATGAGCACTTTCGTGCAATAAAAATGCAAGGTGTTGTACTTTTTTATCAAGGCTTATTTCAAAAAGCGATTATTGAATATACCCGTACCCTAGCATTAGCAGAAAAGAATAAGCAATTACTAGAGCAGGCAAACTTATTAAATAATATTGGTTTGGCCTATTTTAATATGAATAAGCTAGGCGATACCCTAGAGTTTTATTTAAAAGCAAAAGCTATCTACGAGGCGTACGGCAGCGAGCAAGATAAAACCGATATACTACTTAATATAGCAGGCGTTTATATACGCTTATCACGCTACGATAGTGCGTTTGGTCTTTATCAAGATGTACTTAAGGTTTATCAACGATTAGATGATAAAAGCGGTATTGCGCAGGTATATAACAATATGGGTGTTGCCCATATGGAGAGTAATCAATTTGACTTAGCACTGCATTATTACCAGCTAGCGCTACGCTATTATATTTCAGCTAATGATTACAATAAGTTATCTACACAATATACAAACCTAGCAAATACTAATTTAGTATTAAAAAAAGTGGATGAAGCGTACGAGCAAGCTAAATTAGGTGAGTACTACGCCCTTAAAATAGATAACCATAATTTAGAGCTTAATGCGCTACATGCGCTGGCTAAAATTCAGTTTGTTAAGGGCAACTTAGAAGAGGCGCAAATAAATTTAGATAGAGCAATTTTACTTGCTCATGAATATGGTAGTGAGCGAATAATTAGAGAGAGCTTGGGGGCCAAAGCACTTCTTGAAGCCAGTAAAGGCGATTATTCAAGCGCAATGGCTTTGCAACAAAAATATATTAGTGAGTTGCGAAAGCTCAGAAGTACGGCAATTATAAATGCACTAGCGGTACTTCAGCATCAATTTAAAGCAACGCAATTAAACCAAGAGATAGAAAAACTTAAACAAGATCGCCGTGTGCAAGAGCTAAAAATGTCGCAGCGTTCTCAGCTTACTTTATTCTCTTTTTTACTATTACTTTTAGTTGTCGTAACTGGTATTGCGCTTTATCGCCGTGGTGCAGAAAAACGCGCTAAGCAGCAGTTAACAGAACAAGTTACGCAACGTACTGCAGAATTGCAGGCAATTGCACAAGAGCTGAGAGAAGCCAACGATGTTAAAAGCCAGTTTTTGGCTAATATTAGTCACGAAATTCGCACTCCACTAACGGCTATTTTAGGGCAAACAGATGCTTTAATTAATGAATTATATGAGCCTGAGTCACTTAAAGATGAATTAAGAGTAATTCAGCGTCACAGTGACCATTTAAAAAGCTTAATAAATGATGTACTCGATTTAAGTAAAATTGAAGCCAATAGATTAGAGTTAAATATTTCGTGCTTTGATATTGTAGAGCTCGTAAATGATGTGCACGCAATGTTTATCACCCAAGCAAAAGCAAAAAATCTACATCTTATTTTAGACAATCAAGTGGGTAATGAGTTTTACACTAAGCTGGATTTAATACGCGTAAAGCAGATTCTTATAAACTTATGTGCAAATGCTATTAAGTTTACTCATTCAGGGCAGATCATTATTGCATTAAATAAGAGTGAGCAAGGACTAGTTATTATTGTAAAAGATACCGGTATTGGTATGAGCTCTAAACAGTTAAAGCTTATTTTTGAATGCTTTAGCCAAGCTGATAACAGCATTAGCCGTCGCTTTGGTGGTACAGGGTTAGGCCTTAGCTTATCGCAACAATTAGCTGCGATGATGGGTGGTTATATCAGCGTACAAAGCGAATACAAAAAGGGCAGTCAGTTTTCGTTCTTTTTACCGTGCGCAGAAGTAAATAAATCTCAAAGCATGATTGAAACTCAAAGTGCTCCTAAGGCAAATAAGCAATTAGCAGGGCGTGTTGTACTTGCGGAGGATCATCCTGATAATCGTAGGTTAATAAGTCGTTATTTACGCTCAATGGGACTCGAGGTTATTGCTGTTGAAAATGGTGAGCAAGCGGTAGAGCAGTGCTTAAAAGAATATCCAGATTTGGTATTGCTCGATATTCAAATGCCAGTGATGGATGGGCGTTCTGCTTTTCAGCTATTAAAACAATGTGGTTTTGAGCGACCTATTTTTGCTTTAACAGCAAATGCTATGAGTCATGAAGTGGATGGTTATTTAGAGTTAGGGTTTACTGGTTACTTAGGTAAACCGATAGACAAAGAGTCATTTTATAAAGCGCTTTCTAGTCACCTACATAATGCAGAAGATCAGCCAATTACAAAGCAAAATGAAGTTGATATGAGCGATCTTGTGATTAGTTTCAAGCAGAGCTTTGCTTTGGAGAGTGAAACGATTACGCAGCATTTTATAAGCGAAGATTTAGATGCGCTACAAAAAGATAGCCATCGCATTTTAGGGGCTGCACAAATGTTTGGTTTGGATGAAATTGCGCAATCGGCTAAAAATTTAGACAGAGCACTTCTACGCAGAAGCCAAAAAAGCAGTGCAAATGATTTTAAAGCGCTCGTTGATACGCTGCAGGGTGTACTTAAAAAGTATAATGAAAGTTAAACTGTATTTAATCCAGACACAAAAAAAGCGCCTAAGGCGCTTTTTTATTCAATTAAAACGCTTTTATTGGCGTCTCATCGAATCAAAAAATTCATCATTGGTTTTGCTCATCGATAGTTTATCGATTAAGAATTCCATTGCATCAATTTCTGACATGTCATGAACAATTTTACGTAAAATCCAAAGCTTTTGAAGTTCATCTGGTTTTGTTAGTAATTCTTCACGACGAGTACCTGAGCGGTTAAAGTCGATAGCTGGGAATACACGTCTTTCCGCAATTTTACGGTTAAGGTGAAGTTCCATGTTACCAGTACCTTTAAACTCTTCGTAGATAACTTCATCCATTTTAGAGCCAGTATCGATAAGAGCTGTAGCTATGATTGTTAAGCTACCACCTTCCTCAACGTTACGTGCAGCACCAAAGAAGCGCTTAGGTTTATGTAATGCGTTAGCGTCAACACCACCAGTAAGTACTTTACCTGATGAAGGAATAACGGTGTTATAAGCACGTGCTAAACGAGTGATTGAATCCAATAAGATAACAACATCTTTTTTATGTTCAACTAGGCGTTTTGCTTTTTCGATAACCATTTCGGCAACTTGTACGTGACGAGAAGCTGGTTCATCAAACGTTGATGCAATAACTTCACCTTTAACTAGGCGTTGCATCTCTGTTACTTCTTCCGGACGTTCATCAATAAGTAAAACCATTAATGTTACATCAGGATGATTGTGCGTAATTGATTGTGCAATATTTTGAAGTAGCATTGTTTTACCCGCTTTTGGCGGAGCTACTAACAAACCACGTTGGCCGCGGCCAATAGGAGATGCTAAATCAAGTACACGGGCTGTAATATCTTCTTTACTGCCGTTACCACGTTCCATGCGAAAACGTTCGTTTGCATGTAATGGAGTAAGGTTTTCAAAAAGAATTTTAGTTCGAGAGTTTTCAGGTTTATCAAAGTTAACTTCATTTACTTTAAGTAAAGCAAAGTAACGTTCACCGTCTTTAGGTGGACGAATAAGACCTGAAATTGAATCGCCAGTACGCATGCTGAAACGGCGAATTTGGCTAGGTGAAACATAAATGTCATCTGGGCCAGCTAAGTAAGAGGCTTCTGATGATCTTAAGAAGCCGAAACCATCTTGTAAAATCTCTAATACACCGCCGCCGAAGATATTCTCTCCGCCTTTGGCATGGGATTTAAGAATGGCAAAAATGATATCTTGCTTTCTTAAGCGGGCTACGTTTTCGAGCCCCATGGACTCAGCTAAGTCTACAAGCTCTTTAATGGACTTGTCTTTTAATTCGCGTAAATGCATATTGGTGGGTTCTTTATTACAGTTGTCATACTCAAAATCGCTTTGATCGTTGAGTGAGGTTTGTTGAATATAACTAAGGATTAGTTGGCTTTATAAACTAGCAGTTCACTGGCAAAGCGTCCAGTCTTTATACAAAATAAATTTAAAAAAGGGCAAAAAGCCCTTTTTATTGTTCTAGCTTACAGTTAGATGTTGTTTTCTAAAAACTCAATAAGTTGAGTTTTTGAAAGAGCACCTACTTTCGTTGCAGCTACTTGACCATCTTTAAAAAGAAGTAAAGTAGGAATACCACGAATACCAAATTTTGGCGGTGTGCCAGCATTTTGGTCAATGTTTAATTTAGCAACAGTCACACGGCTGTCGTATTCATCAGCAACTTCGTGAAGAATAGGGGCGATCATTTTACAAGGTCCACACCATTCAGCCCAGAAATCTACTAGTACTGGTTTGTCAGATTGTAATACGTCAGCTTCAAAGCTATCGTCAGTAATTTGGATTATTTTCTCGCTCATTGCGCTCTCCGATTTAGTTAGGCGAAATATTTAGTGCGTATTTAAACACTCTTGTTTCTTATTGCAAGTTTAAACGTTATGCTTAAACGCTATGACTAAGACACATTTAACCGATAAAAAGTTTTCAGACTTTGCTATCGCACCGGAAGTGGTTGCCGGTTTAACCGAGAATGGGTTTGAATATTGCACACCTATTCAAGCAAAATGCCTACCTTTTATTTGTGATGGACGCGATATCGCGGGCCAAGCTCAAACAGGTACAGGCAAAACGTTGGCGTTTTTAACTGCCACGTGCCATCGGTTATTACAATCTAGCAAAGCACCTAGTAAACATCCAAGAGCCCTGATCATGGCCCCTACTCGGGAGCTTGCGATTCAGATACACAAAGATGCTAAAATTTTAGCGCCGCACTGTAATCTTAACTTAGGTTTAGTATATGGTGGCGAAGATTACGAAAAACAACGTGCACAACTAGAAAAAGGCGTTGATATTTTAATTGGTACTACAGGTCGTCTAATTGATCTGTATAAGCAAGGCTGTTACACCCTTAATGAAATTGAGGTAGTCGTGCTTGACGAAGCTGATCGTATGTTCGATTTAGGTTTTATCAAAGATATTCGCTATATGTTCGATCGTATGCCAGATACATCAAAGCGTTTAAACTTATTATTTTCTGCCACATTATCGTATCGCGTACAAGAATTAGCTTTTGAGCACATGACAAACCCAGAACATGTTCAAATTGAACCTGACGTTAAAACGGGTAAACGTATTCAAGAAGAGCTATTTCATCCTTCGCAAGAAGATAAAATTAAGCTGTTGTTAAGCTTAATTGAAGAAGAATGGCCAGAGAAAGCAATCGTGTTTGCAAATACCAAGCACAGTTGTGAAACAGTATATGCTTGGCTTAAGTCAGACGGTCATCGTGTAGGTATGCTTACTGGTGATGTTAACCAGAAAAAACGCCAAACTATATTAGCGCAGTTTAGCAAAGGCGACTTAGACTTTTTAGTTGCGACTGATGTTGCAGCGCGTGGTCTTCATATTCCAGAAGTAAGTCATGTATTTAACTTTGATTTACCTGACGATTGTGAAGATTATGTTCACCGTATTGGTCGTACTGGCCGCGCTGGTGCATCAGGCCACGCAATTAGTTTTGCATGTGAGCAATATGCATATAACCTGCATGAAATTGAAGAATATATAGAGCACAGCATTCCTTTATCACATTATGATAAAACAGCATTGCTAGATGATTTAACTCAGCCTATCATTCAAAGAAAGCGCAACTATTCAACAGGTCCACGTAACCGTAGTAATAACAGCGGACGTCGCCCAAATAATAGTTACCAAAAAGGACGGTCGTAAACGACCGTTTGTATAAGTAGTAGTAACTAGAGGTTTTTGAACGGTGGGGCAACTTAAACCGCAAAAAAATGTGTACGCAGTTATTGATTTGGGCTCAAATAGCTTTCATATGCTTATAGCCAAATCAATTGCTGGCGGTCTACAAACAATTGGACGTGTTAAACGCAAAGTCCGATTAGCCGCAGGGCTTGATAAAGATAACGTATTGAGCACTGAAGCAATGCAGCGAGGCTGGGAATGCCTTGCCCTTTTTGCTGAGCGTCTACAAGATATCCCAGATAAAAACATCACCATAGTAGCAACAGCCACCTTACGGTTAGCAACTAACGCCGAAGTATTCAAAAATCATGCAGAAAAGATTCTTGGCCATAACATTAATGTTATTAGCGGAGAATTAGAAGCGCGTACAATTTATAAAGGTGTTGCTCATACTTCATCTTGTACTGGCAAACAGCTTGTTATTGACATTGGTGGTGCAAGTACCGAAGTTGTAATTGGTAAAGCATTTGATGCCTTACATTACAAAAGCCTCAATATGGGGTGTGTTACCTATCTTGAACGCTATTTCAAAGACTGCCAATTAAGTAAGAGTAACTTTAACGCAGCCATAAAAGCAGCTCGTACAGTCATTGATGAAATTTCTCCAGAATATAAAACAGCGGGATGGCAAATTGCATCTGGTGCTTCTGGCACAGTGCAAGCAATTCAAGAAATTATGGTCGCTCAAAATCTTGACGATTTACTTACGCTTGAAAAGCTCAACACTATAAAAGAGCAAGCAATTGCATTTAGCACTATTGCAGCGCTAGACCTTCCTGGATTAAGTGAAGACCGTCGACTGGTATTTGTATCAGGGCTCGCAATCTTAATCGCACTATTTGAATCTCTTGAAATAGAAAAAATGGGATTGGCGGGTGGAGCACTGCGTGAAGGCGTTTTATATAGCATGGTTCCGGAGTTTCATAATAACGACATTCGTAAACGCACAGTTGATGGGTTTATGAGTCGTTATCACGTTGATCAAAAACAAGCGTGTCGGGTTTCAAGCTTAGCTATGCAGTTAGCGGTAAGTATTGATAAAGATTGGCCAATTGAACGTTTAAATGGGTTACCACTATTAAAAGCGGTAGCGCAGCTTCATGAGATTGGATTACTAATAGAATATAAGCAGTACCATAAACACACCGCTTATATTTTGGAAAATACCGATATGCCTGGTTTTTCACAGTCAGAGCATAAATTAATAGTAGCGGTAGCAGATGCGCATCGTTCTGATTTTCCAAAAGGCTGTTTTAATTCACTCGGCGTAAATAGTCTATTGGCGCAATATATAGTGAGATTACTACGGATAGCAGTCATCTTATCAATGCGCAGACAAGATGATGTACTGCCTATGTTTGAGTTAACTGCTAAAAATGAAGTGTTAGACCTTAAGTTTGAAAGTAACTGGTTAAAAGATCATCCATTAATGGCCAGCGAGCTACAACAAGAGTCTAAACAGCAAGGTAAACTTGGGTGGAAGCTCATAGTAAACTAATTAAAAAGGCCCATCAGGGCCTTTTTAGTGTTTAAAGTAACCATTTCGATGCAAATATGTGCGAACAGCACATTATTTCAAGTTTTCTTCAAAAAAAGGTTGATCTGTTTTCGGATCTCCCTATAATGCGACCCCACTGAGACGGGAAACGCCAACGCATAGCGAGGCAGGAACAACTCAGAGAGTTAAATAAAACTTCGGTTTTAAATCTTCCAAAAGAAAGTTTAAAACTAAGTGTTGACTCGAAAAATAAAGGGTGTATTATTCGCATCCCTTGAGACGCTAAAGCGACTCAAAACGTTCTTTAACAATATAAAGCAATCATCTGTGTGGGCACTCGTACAGATTGAGTTCTAA
>NZ_JADYXO010000015.1:0-122398 GCF_015864295.1 Pseudoalteromonas sp. NZS127_1
GAATATAGGAATATAGGAATATAGGAATATAGGAATATAGGAATATAGGAATATAGGAATATAGGAATATAGGAATAGTAGAGAAGTGGTGGAGGGAGCTGGATTCGAACCAGCGAAGGCTGAGCCGTCAGATTTACAGTCTGATCCCTTTGGCCGCTCGGGAACCCCTCCACACTAATTTTATTGCATTTGGCCCCACTTAACTTAGCGGTAAGAAAAGTGGTGGAGGGAGCTGGATTCGAACCAGCGAAGGCTGAGCCGTCAGATTTACAGTCTGATCCCTTTGGCCGCTCGGGAACCCCTCCAATGCAACGGCGCTGATAATAGCAAATTGCGTATTTAAGTAAAGAAAAAAGCTAAAGAAAATTGAAATAAAGCCGATAAATATCTATCAGTTACCACAATCGGCTAAAGACTATGCAAATAGATGATTTGTTAATCACAGAGAGTCAGTTAAACAGTAGACTCAATAATAGTGTGCATGAAAATCGCCGTGGCGAATTTGCACTATTATTAGCGATGCTGTCACATGACGCACTCGACTTTAGTCAATTTCATTTACCAAAAACTGAAATAGATAATTTAGTTATAGAAGAAGAGGCGTTAAGAAAGCAATTTGGCGCAGGTCCAAAGCAACTTTTAGCCCCTGATGAATATAATATGTTGGTTGGACAATTTAATGCATCATTAATATCTCAAGAAGGAGAGCACTGTGGTATGACAAGTATTAAGTTAAGACAATGCTTAAGCCCTGAACCACTTGCGATTAGAAATGATGATAAGCATATTCCACTTAATATAATAGATAACTGTGAGCTTGCCGTCAGAAGAAGAATTAAAAGCGAACAAACCCAACTAGCTAATCCCCCTATAGATGCAGCTGCTTTTTACGACAGCCTTAATAATGATGCATTACATCAACCACTTCAGCTCATTGCGGTGTGATATATGATTGTAATAATCACCAGTTAATATATGCTTTATAACGGGTCTGCTTTATATATTTGCTAATAATTGATTTAATGAAAAAAAAGCATCCAAAAATTAAATGCAATTGCTATAATGGCGTCAAATGGTATGACATGAAATGCCATTATCATTAAACCAAGGTAATTAGGAACGTAATGAAGAAAACATTCACGCTAAATCACGAGAAAATCAAATACCCTCGTATGGTTGATGCTGCAAAGCACGAAGTGAAAAAATATTTGAAAAGAGAGCGTAATAAAACGCTACCTGAAGATGCTGACTATTGGGCATTTGACTGTAAGTTTGGTAACACAGCTGAAGATGCGCAAGTTGTGCACGTTGCTGAATTAAGTAACCAAATTGGCGAAATTGAAAAGCAAGGTTTGACCTCTTTCTATGTAGAGATTTTAGCTCGACCTGCTCAACGTCAACAGTTAGATTTAGATGATGACGAATAACACTTAATTTAATTAAGTGTTCGAAGTTTTAAAATGAGCCCAAGTGGCTCATTTTTTGTTTTTATGCATTAAAGATTCACCATAAATCATTTTTATTAGTAACCAATAAGTAGAATTTTACTTTATTAACATTTGCATAACAAAATGTAGTGATATAGGGTGTGTTTAATAAAAAAAACAAAACAGTTGTACCATGCCGATAAATTACTCTGACCACCAATTGAAATTAAGCTTAAAGAGCTCTAAGGTACTTGTCGTTGACGATCAGCTATTAAGCTTAATTGTATTAAAAAAAATATTATCAGAGCATTTTAGTGTAACAACAACGAGCTGTGGTGAGGATGCGATTGAAATTTGTAAACATAATCCGCCAGATATAATACTACTCGATATTAATATGGAAGGAATGAGTGGTATTGAAACATGTCTAAAATTAAAAAATATATCTGAAACACAAGATATCCCCGTTATTTTTGTAACCTCATCTGAAAATCAAGAAGAAGAGTGCTGGGAAGCCGGAGCTGTAGATTTTATAAAGAAACCAACTAACTCGGAAACTTTATATAGAAGAGTGCGCGCCCATATTACGATGAAACTTCAACATGACTTACTCAATCAAAAAGTATTTCTAGATGATTTAACAAAGGTATTCAATCGTCGTTATTTTGATGCGCATTTTTCTAAAATGGAACGAAGCGCCTTACGAGAAAAAGTCGACTATGCACTATTACTCATCGATATAGACTACTTTAAGCAATACAACGATCTTTATGGTCATGTGCAAGGCGATACGGTTTTAAACCTTGTTGCACAAACTATTACTAATAGTTTGCAAAGGCCAACCGATTTTGTTGCGCGTTACGGCGGCGAAGAGTTTGTAGTTGTTTTACCGCATACAAGCACTGAAGGTGCGATTTGTGTTGCTGATAAAATTAAACAAAATGTGGTCGATTTAGGAATATTACACAGATATTCAGAATATGACTTTGTGACTATTAGTATTGGCGGTGCAACCCTACAACCGTACGTAAATAACAAAAACACCTTGCAGATCGCAGATGAAAAAATGTATGAGTCCAAAATGCAAGGTCGTAACCAAGTGTGTTTTTAAGTTTAGCTAGCTAATAAATCACTTTGCCACTTAAAAACACCTTGTAGGTGATAAATATTAAATAAGATTATTTATTACACGCTATGACATTTTTTGTACTTTTTATTGCTACCACATGGGCAGTCATCATTTCTGCCCACTTTAATATCTTCAACAGGATATATGGTGCCATCTAAATAACGCCATTGAGTGTTTTCTTTAATAAACTGCGATTTTTCGTGGAGCTCACAAAATAAGTTTTGATAAAAATATTGGGCTTTAAATTCTACAGTGCCGGTATCTCCATCATGGCTTGACCCAATTACATCAAGATTTATAAATCGACAGCTGTTAGCAAAATCATTGATTTCTTTAACCGGATTTTCAGCTTGTTTTTCTTTTGCGTAGGTTTGATAAACATATTCTGCATTTTTAATAACATAAGCACTGAATCGTGAGCGCATAAGTTGTTCAGGAGAATCAGCTTGCTTAACAGATAAGTGAAGCGGCTCGCAGCAATCAGCATAATTGTGCCCACTGCTGCAAAAACATAATGTGGTATTGAGTGAAGTCATAATAATAATACAAAGTCTAAAACATTAGTTTAACAAGCTTATTGGGCGAGTGATATCTCTGTTGTTTGAGACTTTTTAGTAAAACAGTATAGTTTTGTATTCGTTTTACTTAAATCGAACGATAAATTCGTAAGTAGTTGGTTATTAACTATATCGGTCCAGGTAATTACCGCTGCAAAGTTTCCGTTATGTAATGCAGAATTTAATACATACTCTAAATTTACTAGGTGCTTCTGTCTAATAACAAGTAATTTACTTGTATCAATAGAGCATGAGTCAAGTAAAGCTTTGCTAGGTACGTGATCTGGAGCAATTAGTAACGTCCATGCATTAGAGCTATTGTATTGGTGTAATACTTTTAAAAGCTCAAAGGTCGCTGAAATTTCATCTTCAATTTGAATCAAATTCACGCAATCGCTTTGCTCATCTTGTTGGTAACTTTTAACTGTTCTTACGGTAATAGGCTGTAACATAATTTCACTCACTGGGTTTTTATACAGTATTCATATACAGTAGTTTATACAGTGCTTTCGTGCAAGCCTTTTATGCTATTTATTTGTACAGTTATTCAGCTTTTGATCATTGTTTTTATTTTTTTAATTTATAATTCTTTATTAATCAGGTTGTTATAGGGTTGTTTTTGAGAAGGTATTCTAAAAATAATTTTTTTCGTAGTGTCTTCATTTTGGGGTTTTATACTGTATAGGATTATCTTTGTAACCATATACAGTATTTTTTACACTGCATACAGTACTTCTGCCATAGCTAGCTTATGTGTTTTCACTCGTGCGAGGGAGCATATGAGAAAACTGGAGTTGGTGGATTTGTTCGTACAAACTTGCCGCATAACACTGAGCATCTTTAAATCGCTTAGTTTCGATATGTTTGCGTATATCTGTAACCGCTGCAGTGGCAGGGGCGTACCCTTGGCTACTTGCTAAGCTTAACCAAGCTACAGCATGAAATACACTTTGTGGCACGCCTTCACCTTTCACAAAGAATAAACCTAAATAAAACTGTGCTCTATGGTTTCCCGCCATTGCAGCAAGTCGCATCCATTTTGCAGCCAATGGAGCTTGATTATTTTTTAAATAATATAGGGCTTTATTTAACGTACTTTGCTCATCTTTTTTATTATCAACGGGCACAGAGGTATTTTCGGGTTGAGTAACAAAACCTAAAATATTATCTAGCTGTTGCTCTAAGTCTTGCTCACAAGGTGTTGTTTTAAGCATATTGGTTCATTTATTATTTTAACTACTCTAACAGTTTAGTATATAGCAAGGTAAAATGTCCTGTAAAAGATAATTTTTATGTTAAAATCTCGCCACTTTTTACTATCACAAGTTTATTATGTTCGAAGCCTTATTTAAACTGAGCGAAAATAATTCAACAGTTAAACGCGAATGCGTTGCTGGCCTAACTACCTTTATAACTATGGTATACATTGTATTTGTAAACCCGGCTATGCTCGCAGAGGCTGGGATGGATCAAGGGGCTGCATTTGTAGCGACATGTATAGCAGCTGCGATAGGCTGTTTTATAATGGGTTTATGGGCTAATTATCCATTAGCATTAGCGCCTGGTATGGGGCTAAATGCCTTTTTTACGTATGGTGTCGTATTAGGAATGGGTTATACCTGGCAAGCCGCGTTAGGGGCTGTATTTATGTCGGGTTGTATATTTTTGTTTTTAAGCTTATTTAAAGTCAGAGAGTGGATTATTAATGCCATACCTCTGGTGCTCAAGCGAGCAATCGCAACGGGTATAGGTGCTTTTTTAGCATTAATTGCCCTTAAAAATGCAGGCATTATTGTCTCAAGCCCGGCAACATTAGTGCAGTTGGGCGACATTACTTCTCCAGGACCGTTATTGGCTATATTAAGCTTTTTTGTAATTGCAGCGCTTTTATACCGCGATTTTAAAAGTGGCGTGCTTATTAGTATTTTATTAGTGACTGGCATTGCTTTAAGTTTGGGGCTTGTTGAATATCACGGTGTTATGGCTATGCCACCATCAATAATGCCTACTTTTATGCAGCTAGATTTTGTAGCCGCTTTTGATATATCAATGATGAGTGTTATTTTTGCTTTCTTGTTTGTCGATCTTTTTGATACTTCGGGTACATTAGTTGCGGTAACTCAAAAAGCAGGTTTAGCTGATGAAAAGGGTAACATGCCTCGTTTAGGGCGCGCATTAAGTGCTGACAGCTCAGCAACAATTGCAGGTGCGATGCTAGGTACGTCTACGACTACATCGTATATAGAATCGGTTGCTGGTGTATCTGTTGGCGGACGTACTGGCTTAACAGCTGTAGTTGTAGGTATTTGCTTTTTACTAATGATGTTTTTTGCACCGCTTGCACAAATGGTACCGGCTTATGCTACGGCAGGCGCTATTTTATATGTCGCTGTTCTGATGCTGCAAAATTTAAAGTTTGTAAACTGGGATGATATGACCGATGCAATTCCTGTTACTGTGGTATTACTAATGACACCATTAACGTTTTCGATTGCGCACGGTATTGCACTTGGTTTTATATCTTATACGGCGGTTAAAGTCTTGTGCGGTAAGCAAGATCAAGTCAGTATTAGTGTTTGGATATTAACAGCCTTGTTTGTTTTCAAGTTTGCATTTTTGTCTTAATAGCTAACAAAAAATACAAAAAAGCCTGCACAAATTTAAATTTGTGCAGGCTTTTTTTAATGCTTTTATAAAAGAATTACCATTTCTTTTTAGGAGCAAACAGTATATCTAAGTCGTCTTGCTCTTCTTCTGTTTTCTTTTTAAGTGCGCTTGCATTAGAAGCTCGCAGTTCAACACTAATTGCTTCTAAGTAACCCTCAACTTCTAGCCGTTTTGTTGTTACGTATTCATCAGAGTAGGTGACTGCACTGAGTGTTGCCTGCGCTTTTTCAAAGTACTGTCTTGCAGAGCCAACCATACTGGCTGAACGGGCAGATAGGCCCCGTTTTATTTGGCTTTCAATATTAATACGCAGTTGTAGTTTTTCGAGACGTTTATCTTCTAAAACAAAAACTTGGCTATCAATACGACCTTTGCTGTGTTCAGAGCGTAAAATTGAGCGTAATTTTTTAATGCCTTGAATTAGGCCTACAAGTTGTTTGTCATTACTCGGTAGCGTTAAAGCTTCACTGCTATTATCTTGAACTGGATTAGACAAGTGCGTTTTTGCTTCACTTAAGCGGCTTTTAAGTGCTTTAGATGTTTGCGAGTTAGTAACCATTGTATTTAAGGCTTCGTAAATACGGCGCTGTAATGTACGAATTAGATTTTCAGAAAGGGGGATGTTAGCACTATTCATTAGTGCCTCTTCCGTTTCTTCTATTATAGCTTTCTGTTTTGTAAGCTCTTTACGGCGTTCTGCCTCTTGTTTTTCTTTGTGTTGTTGTACAGCACTTACCCAAAGTGCAATCACAATCAATGCAACTATAAGCACTATTATAATAGAAACGATCATGGTGTAATTCTCGGATATATAACCTAATTATTTAATCTTACATTAAATATACGTTAACAGGGTAGCTTTGCGCCGATTAACTTAAAAAATATACCAAAAAATTGATAGGTTGAGCTCTTTATAAACTGCAGTAAGCCTAAGGGCTTATAAACTAAAGCTGAATAATCATCGCTACCTGAAGCATATTTATTATGCTAGCCTTGAGCTCTAATCAGATAATTGCACACCTAAAGACCTAAAGTGCTATTTTACGTAAATAACACTTGGTTTTAAGCGGTATTGCCTTTATAAATAATATGAATAATAACGTTAAAATTTGCAGCCATGAAATTACAACAACTCAGATACATCGTAGAAGTACAAAATCATAAATTAAATGTTTCAGCGACTGCTGAGAGTTTATTTACCTCGCAGCCAGGAATTTCTAAACAAGTACGCATGTTAGAAGATGAGTTGGGTGTGCAAATTTTTGGTCGCAGTGGTAAGCATTTAACGCATGTAACCGGTGCCGGCGAAGATATTATTAATATTTCTCGTGAAATACTCTCTAAAGTAGAAGGTATTAAAGCCGTTGCTAATGAGCATACGCTACCTGATCAAGGTAAGTTAAATATTGCTACAACACATACCCAAGCGCGTTATGCTTTGCCTAACGTAATTCAAGGGTTTATGAAAAAATACCCTGCGGTATCGCTTCATATGCACCAAGGTACTCCACAGCAAATATCGGATGCTGCAGCACGCGGTGATGCCGATTTTGCTATTGCAACAGAAGCACTGCATTTGTATTCAGATTTAGTTATGCTGCCTTGCTACCATTGGAATCGCAGTATTGTTGTCGCTAAAGACCATCCGTTGGCTAAAAAGGCAAATAGTTTAACTGTGGCTGATATTGCTCAATATCCACTCATTACATATGTATTTGGTTTTACGGGCCGCTCAGAGCTTGATAAAGCGTTTAGCGCACACGGGCTTGAACCACACATTGTATTTACCGCAACCGATGCTGATGTTATAAAAACATACGTACGACTGGGTTTAGGAGTTGGTGTTGTTGCTTCAATGGCGATAGATCAAGTAAGCGATACCGATTTAGTGTGTATTGATGCAAGCCACTTATTTGAAGCTAGTACGACCAAAATTGGTTTTAGAAAGGGCAGCTTTTTACGTACTTATATGTATGATTTTATCGAACGTTTTGCACCGCACTTAACTAAAGAGCGAGTAGAGCGAGCAAGCTTATTACGTAACCAAGATGACGTAGATAAGTTATTTGCAGATATAGAGTTACCCGTTAAATAATGTCACTACATTAAACGAATAATAAAAAAGCCGCCTATTTTAAAAATAGGCAGCTTTTTCTTTTTATAGCGAGCTGATTAACATTCGATAATATTAACAGCCAATCCACCGCGAGCGGTTTCTTTATATTTAGTTTTCATATCGTTACCAGTTTCAAGCATGGTTTTAATCACTTTATCAAGTGATACCTTTTGCTCGCCACTGCCACGTATAGCTAAACGTGAAGCGTTAATTGCTTTAATAGCGCCCATTGCATTACGTTCAATACACGGCACCTGTACTAAGCCTCCAACAGGGTCGCACGTTAGGCCTAAATTATGTTCCATACCAATTTCTGCTGCGTTTTCTACTTGCACAACATTGCCACCAACAATTTCTGTTAATGCGCCTGCAGCCATAGAGCACGCAACGCCCACTTCACCTTGGCAACCTACTTCGGCACCCGATATAGAGGCATTCTTTTTATATAAAATACCAATAGCAGCAGCGGTTAATAAATAACGCGTGGCTATATCGCGGTCTACTTCTTTCACAAATGTGTGATAGTACATAAGCACAGCCGGTAAAATACCCGCAGCACCATTAGTTGGTGCGGTAACTACACGGCCACCTGCCGCATTTTCTTCGTTTACGGCAAGGGCAAATAAATCAACCCAGTCCATTGCACGAAGCGGGTCGTTACTGACCTCTATATTTAGTTTTAAGTATAAGCTGGGCGCACGGCGTTTTACTTTTAAGCCGCCAGGTAAAATACCTTCGGTGCGCATACCACGGTCAATACAAGCCATCATTACTTTCCAAATATGGAACAATGTGTCTTTTACTTCGTCTTCAGTGCGCAGTGTTTTTTCGTTTTTCATCATCAAGGTAGAAACACTAAACCCAGACTCTTTACACATCTCTAGTAGTTCTTTTGCGCTACCAAATGGGAAGGGGGCTGGATTTTCTTCTCTAATATCGAGGGCAGCCTGTTTTTCGTTTTCAAACTCTTCGTCGGTAACAATGAAGCCACCGCCAATAGAGTAATATACTTTACTGTAAACTTTTTCGCCGTTGTTTGAGGCGATAATTTCCATTGCATTAGAATGCTTAGGCAGTGTTTTACGACGATGAAAAACAATAGCACCTTGTTTTGGAAACTTAGCTTTGTGTGTTTTGTTTAAATAAATAACCTGATCTTTTTCGATGGTTGCTAAAATGTCGTCGACTAAATCGGCATCAATTGTTTCAGGATCGTAACCGGCTAAACCAAGAATTACGGCTTTACCCGAGCCATGGCCAACACCTGTTTGACCAAGAGAGCCATAAAGCTCTACTTTAATATCGGTAACATTTGCTAGTAATTGTTGTTCTTGTAGGTCATTAACAAATAAGCGTGATGCGCGCATTGGGCCAACGGTGTGTGATGACGAAGGGCCAATACCAATGCTAAACATATCAAATGCACTGATCATAATGTGTGTGTCTCTACTTTGTTTTATCAGCACGAAGCTGCTCTTTGAACGGTCGAGCATGATAACGTGGAATTGTGATTGTGTAACTACTAATAACGAAGATTTAAACTGGTAAGGCGAGTTGTTTTGTAAAGTTTTTTATAATGCTTGCAGTCGCACCCCAAAGTAAACCATGCGGCGTTTTAAAACCTTGCAAAATAACCGTTTTCCCAAATCGTTGAAAAGGTAAGGGTTGCCAGTTAGCTTCGTTATTTAATTCAGTAACAGAGAGCAAAAAGCTCGCTTGTACTTCATTATAGTCATTTTCCCAGGTGGTGTCTTTTTTGAGTAAACCTACATAGGGGCTAATACTAAAACCCGTTAAGGTTGAATACTCAGGTAAGTGACCTAATACATTAACGTTGCTTTGGGCAATATTTAGCTCTTCTTTTAGTTCGCGAAGGGCTGTGGTGCGAAGGGTAATGTCGCTTACTTCAAACTTACCTCCGGGCAAACAAATCTCCCCAGGGTGATGGTGTAAATAAGTAGGGCGTTTACACAGTAAAATATGTGCATGGTTATCTATATCAATAATTGGCAGCATAACAGCGCTAGCGCGTTTTTTACGTGTGTCTTTTAACTGATTTGGCGCAGCTGTAGGGCTTAACAGAAACCGCGCCATAATGTGTTCACTATTCAAAACGACCTACTGTTTTAATAAAGGGAGGATTTTATTTACTTTATCGTAAGTTTCTTGATATTCCAATTCGACTTTAGAATCAGCGACTATTCCACCACCTGCCCAGCAGTAAATTTGCGCTTTGTAGCACACCAAGGTCCGAATAGTAATACTCGTATCCATATTTCCACATGCACTTAAATAACCAATTGAACCACAATAAATGCTGCGGCGATGCGGCTCTAGTTCTTCAATTATTTCCATCGCTCTAATTTTTGGCGCACCGGTGATTGAGCCACCCGGAAAAGCCGCTTTTAGCTGATCGACCGCTGTTTTACCTTCATCAAGTTCTGAGGTGACCGTGCTTACTAAATGATGGACTGCCGGAAAGCTTTCAATAGCAAAAAGGGAAGGGACGTGAACGCTGCCTGGTTTTGCTACTTTGCCTAAGTCGTTACGCAGTAAATCAACAATCATTACATTTTCAGCGCGATCTTTAGCTGATGCTGCGAGTATTTGCGCTTGACGTTGATCCTCTAGTGCATCTGCTTTTCGCGGCAGTGTGCCTTTAATTGGCTTGGTTTCTACAACGTTATTATTTACAGATATAAAGCGCTCAGGAGAAATTGATAAAATAGCCCCTTGAGGGTGATTTATAAAGCTTGAAAACGGCGCTTTATTTGCCTCACGCAGTTTAATATAAGCTGCCCAAGGGGAGCCTTCAAACTGAGCGTTAAAGCGCTGCGCTAAATTAATTTGGTAACAATCGCCACTTTTTAAATACTCCTCAATTTGGGCAAACTTTGCAGCGTATTCCGTTTCGCTCATATTTGATTGCCAGTCGCTGTTTAGGGCAAAGGACTGCGTATTAACTTGGGAGTTAGGGTGTGTATTTAAGTATTGCTCATAAAGCGCTAATCGATCGGTGTTTGGCTGCGATACATAAAACCAGCTTTGTTGCTGCTTGTCGTAAATAAGGGCATCTAAGTAAAGGCCAATAGCCATTTGGGGAAGATTAATATCTTCGATAGCACGAGTGGGGATGTTTTCAATTGTACGGCCTAGGTCGTAGCCAAAGTAGCCAAGCCAGCCGCCGTTAAAGGGTAAATCGTAACCGGCTTTTGTTTTATCAAGATGCGAAAGCTCATTATTCATAATTTCAAAGCAGTTATCACTACTTTCTATATTATTTAAAAAGCTTTTATTATTTTTTACTTCAAGGGTACTTTGCGGCTCAATGGCAATAATATCAAAACGACTATTTACATGCTCACTATTAGCAGAATCTAATAGGATAGCGTAAGGAAGGTGTGCAAAATGTGCAAATACATCAATACAGCTTTGTTTTATCGCCAATTTAATACAATTATTTTTATTGTTTAGCATTTACTACCCCTTTAAAAACTGGCTCGAAGCGGGCTGGGAGGGTATCATAAGTCAAATTTTTTGGCAGCACTAAGCTGCAAAAAACAGTGCAAACCACCGTCACCGGTTTGATTTAGATTACGCGACAACGCGTAACGGTAACTTAAGGAACCACTATGAGTACAATTTGTCAGCAAGACTTTATTGATAGCATTGAAGATGCATTGCAATATATTTCGTTCTATCACCCACTTGATTTTGTTCAAGCACTCGAAAAAGCCTACAACAAAGAACAAAGTAAAGCGGCAAAAGATGCCATTGCACAAATTTTAATTAACTCACGTATGTCGGCTGAAGGTAAGCGTCCGCTTTGCCAAGATACCGGTATTATTACCTGTTTTGTTAAAGTAGGTATGGATGTTAAGTGGGATAAAACAGATTTAACCGTTCAACAAATGGTTGATGAAGGTACTCGTCGTGCATATTTGAATCCTGATAACCCTTTACGTGCATCTATTGTTGCAGACCCTGCTGGCACGCGTAAAAACACGAAAGATAATACACCTTCGGTTGTGCATATTGATTTAGTAGCGGGTGGAAAAGTAGAAGTAATGGTTGCAGCTAAAGGCGGCGGCTCTGAAAACAAAAGTAAAATGGTTATGCTAAACCCGTCTGATGACGTTGCTGAGTGGGTAGAAAAAACATTACCAACAATGGGTGCTGGTTGGTGTCCGCCAGGCATGCTAGGTATAGGTATTGGTGGTACGGCTGAAAAAGCGGCAGTGATGGCTAAAGAGTCGTTAATGGACCCGGTTGATATCCATGAATTAATGGAACGTGGTGCAGAAACAACAGAAGAAAAACTGCGTTTAGAAATATTTGACCGCGCTAATAAATTAGGTATTGGCGCACAAGGCTTAGGCGGTTTAACAACGGTTGTTGATGTTAAAATTAAAACAGCACCAACGCATGCAGCTTCAAAACCTGTAGTAATGATCCCAAATTGTGCGGCAACTCGCCATGTACATTTTACGCTTGACGGTTCTGGCCCTGCGAATTTAAAAGCGCCTAAACTAGAAGATTGGCCACAAGTAACATTTGAAGTAGGCGAAGGCACTCGCCGTGTTGACTTAAATACACTGACTAAAAAAGATGTTCAAGAATGGAAAATGGGTGAAACCGTTTTACTTTCAGGCACTATTTTAACAGGTCGTGATGCAGCGCATAAACGCCTGCAAGATATGATCAACTCAGGTGAAGGTTTACCAAAAGGCGTAGACTTTGATAATAAATTTATTTATTACGTTGGTCCTGTGGATGCGGTACGTGATGAAGCAGTAGGTCCTGCTGGCCCTACAACTGCAACTCGTATGGATAAATTTACCGATATGATGCTAGAAAAAACAGGCATTGTAGGCATGATTGGTAAAGCTGAACGTGGACCTGCAACTGTTGAGTCTATTAAAGAGCATAAATCTGTTTATTTGATGGCTGTAGGCGGCGCAGCTTACTTAGTATCTAAAGCGATTAAAAAAGCACGCGTAGTTGCTTTTGAAGATTTAGGTATGGAAGCTATTTATGAATTTGAAGTAGAAGATATGCCAGTGACCGTTGCAGTAGACAGTGAAGGCGCCAATGCGCATACACAAGGCCCTGCAATCTGGAAAGCTAAAATAGAAGAGCTTGATAGCAAGCTAAAATAACGTACGTTATGCTTTTAGAAGCGAGCCTAGTGCTCGCTTTTTTGTTTTTTTAAATAGAGTCATTACCAAGCTTACAGCTCTGACCAGTTTGTGAAAAAGCTCACTTTTTACTGAAAACCTATAGGCAGCAGTACGTGGCGGGCAAGTAGCACTTGTATATTAAACTTTACATGCAACAGCTGTATTACGTTCACGTAAACGTAAGTTGGTGTGATTGTTCTATTTATAGTTTTTAAAACTTACAAATGACGATTTTGTGAATTTTTTATCTATACAATAGTTTTAATCCGGTTATTTAATTTAAGCTTGATGTTTTCATTGGTTTTATCTTCTGCGAGTATAGCGAACTCGAATATGAAGTGATAAAGTCTCGGCAATTTCCAGCGCGCATACCCTCTCACGGGTTAACTATTTCGGAGTATTTTAAGTGGCTGTGTTTAATCGAGTTGAATTTGATAACCATGAACAAGTGGTTTTTTGTTCTGATGAAGAGTCGGGTTTAAAAGCAATTATTGCTGTACATAATACTAACCTAGGTCCTGCAGTTGGTGGATGTAGAATGTGGGATTATGCGAACGACGAAGATGCTGTTTACGACGTGCTACGTTTATCAAAGGGCATGACTTATAAAAATGCAGTTGCGCGCTTACCATTTGGTGGTGGTAAATCTGTAATTATAGGTAACGCGAAAGAAATTAAATCTGAGCAATTATTCCGTGCATTTGGTCGCCAGTTAGAGCGATTAAATGGCAGCTATTACTCAGCAGAAGATGTAAACATCACATGTGCTGATGTAGCTATTATGAATAAAGAAACTAATTATGTACTGGGTCTTGAAGGTAAAAGTGGTAACCCATCGCCATTTACAGCATATGGTACGTTTTTAGGAATTAAAGCAGCGCTACAGCATCAACGTGGTCATCAAGATTTTGCAGGTGTGAAAGTGGCTGTTCAAGGTTTAGGTGCTGTTGCTTATGGTTTATGTAAGCATTTAGCCGATGCGGGCGCTGAGTTGTTTGTAACTGATATTAACCAAGTTGCAATTGATCGCGTAGTTAATGATTTTGGCGCGACTGCGGTTGGCATTGATGAAATTTACGACTTAGATGTTGATGTTTATGCACCTTGTGCATTAGGCGCAACTATTAACGATTTAACGATACCGCGTTTAAAAGCGACTATTATTGCAGGCTGTGCTAATAATCAGTTAGCAGAGTCTCGCCACGGTGAAGTTATTCGTGAAAAAGGCATTTTATATGCACCAGATTACGTAATTAACGCTGGTGGTATTATTAATGTTTATTACGAAACAGCGCCAGAAGGTTACAGTGCAGCAGCATCTAATAAACATGTTGAAGGTATTTTTAATACGTTAACTGAAATCTTTGCCCGTAGCGAAAAAGAGCAAAAATCAACGCATTTAATTGCTGACGAATTAGCGCAAGAGATCATTAAAAACGGTCTGTGATCTAAGTTCTAATTTATATAAGGGTGTGCAATTGCACACCTTTTGTTTATCTGTAAGTTAAGGGGTGTTGATCTTTGCGGATTTAACCTTGAAAGATCAACAGACCCTGATGCAATTGTTACTGAACAGCGGTACACTTTATTTTTAATTTTGTGCGGCAAATTATGACTCCCTCAACTTCTCTCATGCAGCCTATCGATTTAGATAATTGGCCTAGAAAGCAACACTTTGAATTATTTAAACACTTTTCTCAGCCTTATTTTAATGTGTGTGTGCGTTTAGATGCTCAAGCACTTTACGACTATTGCAAAACCAATCAATTTTCTTTTTTTCAAGCGTATGTATATTGCACCTTAAAAGCGTGCCATGAGTACGATTCAATAATGCTACGTATAATAGATAATCTACCATGGTTACTTAACAGTGTTCGCGCAAGTGTGGTTGAGTTGTCTGAAAACGATACGTTTGTTTTTAGTTATTTTAATAGCGCAAGCGATTTTAAAGAGTTTACAAATCATGCAAGTGACGTAAGCAAAAAAGCGAAATTACAGCCGTTATTTTCTGATGCATTTGCTCAAACAGAAGGGCAGGCAGATTTAATTCATATATCTGTTTTGCCGTGGCTGAATTTTAGTGCGTTTTCGCATGCATTTAGTGAAGGGCAGAGTTTAGGCATTCCTAAATTTGTATTTGGTCAGTTTGATAAACACACAGGTACAATGCCTTTAGCTATCGATGTACACCATTCATTAATGGATGGTTTGCACGTAGCGAAATTTATAAACACATTGCAGGGTACATTTGATACCTTTTGCAAAAATTAACTTTAAACACATCAGTAACGGCAGTGCAAAGCAGTAAACAATTTATAAGTAATTTATAAGTAATCTATAAGCAATGCGATGTGAATTACTTTATATTCAAATACATAACCTTGTATGCTTGAAAAGCACGTGTGCTGGACATATTTATATACCATACCTTAGCTCAGGAAATCCCCATGATAAATGGACTGTTAATTGTTGTTTTAATTCTTTTTGTGGTGATTTTCTGGCGTTGGCCATCAATTCAAAACCGATTATGGCGCAGTAAATATAAAGACTTTGCTTTAAATTCGCAGCAAAAAGATATTTTACTGCGTTGCATGCCCATCTATAAAAAAATGACCGACGCCGACAGAGAAAAATTAGAGCGACATATTACGTGGTTTTTAAACGAAAAACGCTTTGTCGGTTGTGATGGCTTAAGGCTAACGTCTGCAATGAAGTTAATTGTTGCCGCCGATGCGTGTGTATTAGTACTCAATAAACCGTGGCCGTTATATAGAAATGTAAAAGAAATTTTATTATACCCAAGTGCTTATTATGCTCCGCAATCCACTCGCGATAGTGCAGGACTTGTGAGTTACCATAATACGGTAAGACTAGGCGAGTCATGGCCTGGCGGCACACTCGTTTTAAGCTGGCATGATGTACTTGAGGGTAATCGTTTACCAAGTGATGGACATAATCTGGTATTTCATGAGTTTGCGCATCAACTCGATCAAGAAACAGGTAAAACAACGGGCACACCCATTTTAAAAAGCTCAGCAGATTACAAAGAGTGGGGCCGAGTATTTAGCCGTGCTTTCACCCAGTTAAAAAGCCATGTTGCCTATAGCATGCCGCATGTTATTCACAGCTATGGTGCGACTAACGAAGCTGAGTTTTTTGCTGTACTCACCGAAACCTTCCTCGAAAAACCCGCAGAGCTTCGCCGATACGATCCTGAAATTTACAGTATGCTAGTTAATTACTATCAATTTGACCCTATTGTTTGGCATTAAACCTACATAAACCGCGCTTTATCATATAACGCTGGCAAGTTGCGTTTGTTTTTGTTGCAATCATGTGAAATAGTTTTTACTGCAACAATAACAAGCGAGAAACGCATGAAAAAAATGCTTCATACAGTATTGGCGCTGTCGGTGTCATTAGCGATAGGGCAGGTAAATGCCGCTGAAAAAGACGAACAAAAATGGCAAGTAGATTCACCTAAGGGGCAATTTGTTGACGCTGCAATTAGCGTTGAGCAGGGCACATGGATGAATATAGATATTAGCCCTGATGGTAAAACCGTGGTGTTTGACTTACTTGGCGATATTTATACTATGCCAATGAGTGGTGGTACAGCCACAAAGCTCACCTCTGATATTGCATGGCAAATGCAACCACGCTTTAGTCCTAACGGCAAAAGTATTGCGTTTACCTCCGATCAAGGTGGTGGCGATAACATTTGGATAATGGACTTAAATGGTGAAAATCAACACGCTGTTACCGATGAAACCTTTAGATTACTAAATAGTCCTGCATGGAGTCCTGATGGCGACTACTTAGTTGCGCGTAAACACTTTACAGCTAGCCGTTCATTGGGAGCAGGTGAAGTGTGGTTGTACCATAAAGCGGGTGGCAAGGGCGTACAGCTTACAAAACGCGAGAACGATCAAAAAGATTTAGGTGAGCCAATGTTTTCACCTAATGGTCGTTATGTATACTTTTCGCATGATGCAACACCCGGTAAAACCTTTCATTACTCAAAGGATTCTGTAGCGGGCATTTATAAAATTAAGCGCTACGACCGTGAAACGGGTGAAATTGAAACTGTAATCGATACGATGGGCGGTGCTATTAGGCCTACACCATCACCAGATGGTAAAAAGCTTGCTTATATAAAGCGTGATGACTTTCAAACTAGCTTGTATTTATATGACTTAACTAGCGGTGAGCACACTAAGCTTTACGATAAGCTTGAGCGAGATATGCAAGAAACATGGGCTATTCATGGTGTATACCCAACCATTGCATGGACCCCCGATAACGAAGAGTTAGTATTTTGGGCTGGTGGTACAATTCACAAGCTAGATGTTGCAGACAAATCCGTTAAAACCATTCCTTTTAAAGTGCAAACTACTAAAAAAATTCAAAAAGCGGTGCGCTTTACACAAAACTTAGATACTGATGAGTTTGATGTAAAAATGCTGCGTAATGTGCAAGTAAGCCCAGATGGCGAAACTGCAATTTTTGAAGCGCTTGGGCATATTTATAAACGTGATTTAGAGTCAGGTAAAATTAAGCGTTTAACAAAGCAAACTGATCATTACGAATTATTTCCACAGTACTCTCGCGATGGTAAAAAAATAGTTTACACCACATGGGATGATAACAAACAAGGGTCTGTAAGAGTGGTTTCTGCGCGCAGTGGTCGTGGCGATACAATTACTAAAGAGCCCGGGAAATATGTAGAGCCTGCGTTTAGTCCAGATGGGAAAACGGTTGTTTATCGAAAAGCCACGGGGGGCAGTATTTTAAACCCTAAATGGTCACTTAACCCTGGTATATATAGCGTAAGCGCAAAAGGCGGTAAAAGTGAGCTTATTTCAAAAAGTGGTTATCAACCACAATTTGGAGATGCAAACGATCGCGTTTTTATAATGAGTCCTTGGCCAAAACCAACGCTAAGTGTAGTTGAGCTTGAAAGTAAAAAAGTTCGTAAACTGTACGAGTCAGAACATGCGACAGAATTTAGAGTATCACCAGATGGGCAATATCTCGCTTTTGCTGAGCGATTTAAAGTATTTGTAACGCCGTTTGTTCAAAGTGGTAAAACAATTAATATTGGGCCTAAAGATAGTCAATTTCCAATAGAGCAGTTATCGGTACGTGCTGGTGAAAACATTAGTTGGAGCGCTAAGAGCAACACGCTTTATTGGACATTAGGGCCTGAGCTTTATCATGCAAGCCTTGAGGGGATGTTTGCTATTAACAAAGCCGAAGATGCCGACTTTAAAGTGAAAAGTGGCGATAATATCGGTTTCAGTAAAAAAATGGCAGAGCCTAAAGGTATGATTGCGCTCACTGGTGCAAAAATTATAACTATGGACGGCGAAAAGGTAATTGAAAATGGTGTAATTATCACTGATGGCAAGCATATTAAAGCAATTGGTACAGCCAGCGATATAAGTATTCCTAAAGGTGCTGAGGTTATTGATGTAACAGGTAAAACTATTATGCCTGGTATTGTTGATGCTCATGCACATGGCTCGCAAGCAAGTGATGAAATTATACCTGAGCAAAACTGGAAAAACTTTGCAGGTTTAGCGCTGGGTGTAACTACAATTCACGATCCATCAAACGATACCTCCGAAATATTTACCGCAAGCGAAATGCAAAAGGCAGGCATGATTGTTGGCCCGCGTATTTTCTCAACGGGTACTATTTTATATGGCGCAAATATGCCAGGTTATACGTCGCATATTGACTCGTTAGACGATGCTAAATTTCATTTAGAGCGCCTTAAAAAAGTAGGTGCATTTAGTGTTAAGTCGTATAACCAGCCACGCCGAGAGCAGCGCCAACAAGTTATTGAAGCAGGCCGGATGCTTGAAATGATGGTAGTACCAGAAGGCGGCTCATTATTACAACATAACTTAAGTATGATTGTAGATGGACACACAGGTATTGAGCATTCAATCCCTGTAGAGCACATATACGACGATATAAAGCAGTTATGGTCGCAAAGTGATGTAGGTTACACACCTACGCTTGTAGTGGCTTATGGTGGCATTTGGGGTGAAAATTACTGGTACGATAAAACTGATGTGTGGAATCACCCGCGTTTAAGTAAATTTGTGCCAAAAAATCAATTATTACCACGCTCTATGCGCCGCATTAAAGCGCCCGATCATCACTATAATCACTTTAATAACGCACGCGTTGCTGCTGAGCTGCAAGACCTAGGTGTATTAGTTAACTTAGGTGCTCACGGTCAGCGTGAAGGCTTAGGTGCACACTGGGAGATGTGGATGTTTGCACAAGGCGGAATGACATCACTTGAAGCTATACGTGCATCAACACTCGATCCGGCTAAGTATTTAGGGCTTGATAAAAACGTAGGATCACTTGAAGTTGGCAAGCTTGCTGATTTAATGGTTATAGATGGCGATCCGCTTAAAAATATTCGAGATTCGGATAAAGTAGATTACACCATGATCAATGGTCGATTATTCAATGCCGAAACAATGAATGAAGTAGGTAAAAAAGAGCGCGAACCACTTTACTTCGAAAAGTTATAATTTATTTTGATCTTTTGAAAGCGGCTACATAGCCGCTTTTTTAGCTTTGTATTATGTGTTTTAGCAACGCAGTGCTTGGCATAACAAGTGTTTGAGTATGCATAACACGTGCTTGGCATATAAGCCCTTCTTTTAGGATAAATAATGTTTGTGCGATATTTTCGGCTTTAGCTTTATTATTTTTTAGCTGAGGAGTGGCAAGTAAAGCATTTAATATAATTTTAAGTACAGCTTGTTTGTGTGCTTTACACTGTATTGCAATAGTATGCGCTGCGAGTGGATATTCTGCTGCTGCGTTTATAAAGAAGCACCCATTAAAATCGCCCAATTCCGGCACTGCATTATTAAACCAGTTCGTTAACCCTTTAAATAATCCATTAGCAACGTCAAGGGCATTTTGTTTTTCACAGATTTGTTCTAGCCAATTATTAAAATTTTTATCACGCGTGGCTAAGCAAGCAAGTATTAGATCATCTTTGCTGGCGAAGTGATTATAAAGCGTTTTCTTAGCGATACCTGAAACGGCTAGAATTTCATTAATACCCACAGCATGTAAGCCTTTGCTATAAAAGAGATTAAGTGCTGTTGTAATAATTTGCTCTCGTTTATTCATAAAACCCCTTAAATATTAGCTGAAAGATATCTTGACACAAGTAGACAGACTTGTCTATTATCGAAAAGTAGACAGGTCTGTCTACTTTTATTTAAGGATTTAGCATGAATATTGAAGATATTAAATTAGCCTGTGTTGCTGGCTTTTTTTCAGCGCTAGTATTGGGTTTTTTATCTTGGCTGAATAATATAGGAGGCTATGGACTGTGGTTAATGGCACCTTTTGGCGCAACGGCAGTACTTGTATTTGGTATACCAAATAGCCCATTAGCACAACCAAAAAATGTGATTTTTGGTCATCTTTTAACAGCATTTGTGGGGATCGTTTTTGTAACTTATGTTGGTGACGGTAGTGTATCTATTGCATTAGCCGTTGGTGTTGCAATTACACTCATGATGCTCACTAAAACAGTGCATCCTGCGGCGGGTGCTAACCCTATTCTGATTATTGTATCTGGACAAAGTTGGGACTTTTTAATTATGCCAGTATTAGTCGGGACGATGTTCATTGTTATTTGTGGCTTTGCTGCAAAGTGGTTACTGTCTTCTTCGGTAAATAACGCACATAAAAAAACCGCTTAACGCGGTTTCTTTTAAAAATCATAAATGTTGATTAAACAACACCGCGCGGTAAGCGACAGTCATGATCTTTACGAGCTAAAATTACAATCCAAAGTTCTTCCGCTGTGTAACCTTCTTCGTTTTCGGTAACAACAGTGAATGGCGCTTTTTTCTGTGCTTTAACAGGCGCAGCTGCTTTTGGTTTTTTCGTTTTAGTTGTTTTACCAGAGTTTAACTTTTTAGTAAGCTCTGCTACGTCAGCTAGGCGTAAATTTTTACCGCCATCAATGCTGTACCAACCAGGTTTAGTTGTGATTTCAGGTTTTTTACCATTGGCAGTTTCGTACGCTGCTTCAAAGGCAGATAACACTTCTGTTTTGTCTAGTTTGCTCATCAGAGACCCTATACGTTGTGAACACAGATAAAGAAGAGGTATTTATACCTATTTTAAAACAGTTTTTCAATTTTTTGCGATTTTCCTTCCATTTTAGAGCTATAAACGCCAAAATTTGCACAAAATTCAGTGCTAAGTAAGGTAAGTTATATGCAACGTAGAGAATTTAACCAACTCCTAAATGACATTTTAAAACCTCAATTAATTAAAGATTTTTGCCCAAATGGCTTACAAGTTGAAGGTAAAAACGAAATTAAAAAAATTGTGACGGGTGTAACCGCAAGTCAAGCATTAATAGATGCTGCCATTGAGCAACAAGCAGATGCTATTTTAGTTCACCATGGATTTTTTTGGAAAGGGGAATCCCAACCAATAACGGGAATGAAAAAGCGTCGTATAGGTGCGTTATTAGCACACGATATTAATTTATTTGGCTATCACTTACCACTCGATATTCATCCAGCAGTTGGCAATAACGCGCAACTAGCAAAGTTATTGGATATTGAAATTGAAACAGGGCTAGAGCCAACTTCAAATAGCGTAGCAATGAAAGGGCGTTTAAAAACACCATTAAGTGGTGAAGATTTTGCAGATAAAATTGCAAAAGTGCTAAATCGAACCCCACTCACAAGTTTAGTACGTTCAACAAAAATTGAAACCATTGCACTGTGCACCGGTGGTGGGCAAGGGTATATTGATTTAGCTGCAGAGCAAGGCATTGATGCCTACCTAACAGGTGAGGCATCGGAGCAAACTATTCATAGCTCTCGTGAGCAAAATATTGATTTTTTTGCAGCTGGGCACCATGCAACAGAGCGCTATGGCGTAAAAGCTTTGGGTGAGTTGCTTGCTCAAGAACATGGCTTTGACGTCACGTTTATAGATATAGATAACCCTGTTTAGTAGTATCTGTTTCTTAGTGAAAAACTAAAGCGCTTCTGGGTTTGCCCAGCGGCGCACTGTGATCCATGCATTTCCAATTACTTCATGAGCATACTGCGTTACTACCATTAAAGCCTGAGCATTAGGTATAAATTGTTTATGCCACGGTAATACAGCAAAGTTATGGTAATCAGTGGCTGCGGTTATTACTTCAATACCTTGAGCATTAAATAAGTCTTTGGCGCGAGGCATGTGCAGCACAGATGTTACTAGCGCGACTTTAAAATCAACTAATTTAGGTGCTAATAATTTAGCTTCTGCTGCGGTATCCATCGCTTTTGGGTTTTGGAATATACGACTCTTATTAACACCTAAACTAATTGCCGTTTGATACATAAGCCCGCTATTAGTGGTATTTTGATAACCCCCGCCTGACACTATAAGCTCTGCATTAGGGTAGTGCTTTGCTAGCTTTACACCTTCTACTAAGCGCGTTAGCGCACAATTGCCTAATTGATTATTAGCACTGAGTGCAGGATTTGGGTTTATATCGCAACCTAGTACAACTATTTTGTCTATTTTTGGATGCTTTAGGGTATTAAATGCAAGCGACGCAGGTTCATTATTTTGGATAATTAAATTGGCGATAAAGGGTGTGCTCAATGCAAGTAATACAATTAAGCTTAAAGTAGATAAGAAGAGAGCTGATTTGCGGCCTTTAAATGCGAGTAGGAGCATCAGGCACGCAAATAAACCAAATAGAGGCAGTGGCATAAGTAAGCCACCAATCATTTTTTTAATAACAAACATAAGAGTTAAACGCTGTAGAGTTAATTACAGCGATATTACTCATTATATTGATGATTATCGACCGTTATTTAGCTTACACGTATTTAAAAAGTGACGATAAACAGGGTTATCTTTCATGTCTTTTTTCATCGCTAAATACATAGGACGAGTAAGGCCAAGAGCGCCCAAAGGAATTGATTTAATTAAGCCTTGGCTTTCATAAGGTGTAACTAGCCAATCAGGTAAAGCGGCAACGCCCATGCCGGCACTTACTAGTTGAAAAATAAGTAATCCTTGATCAACCGTTTTTAACGTACCGTCAAAACGTGCATTTTGAATGAAATGCTTAAATATATCTTGGCGTTCACGCGGGATAGGGTATGAAATAATAGTTTCGTTTTTTAAATCAAGCGCTGTTACATACGCTTTTTTAGCAAGTTCATGATCCGGTGCCACAATAAGCTTCAATTTAAAATCAAATAAGTGCGCGTATTCTAATGTGTCGGGTTCACGTATGTCAGATGTTAAAACTAAATCGAGCTCATCGCTTAGTAAGTCAGGAATAGCGTCGTAACTAAAGCCGCGCTCGTAATCAATTTTTATATCAGGCCAAAAGTTATTAAATTCTTTAATAGTAGGCAATAACCAATGAAAACATGCATGGCATTCCACACTTAAACGCAGTTGAGAAATAGGCTGATTTAAGCTTTCTTTCAAACGGCATTTAGTCGCTTCCATTTTTGGTAATATTTCGTGAGCTAATTCAAGTAATAGCATTCCCTGAGGGGTAAAGCGGACTGGTTGAGTTTTACGCTCAAATAATTGGCAATCTAATTTATTCTCTAAATCTTTGATTTGATGAGATAAAGCAGACTGTGTCAAAAATAACTCTCGTGCCGTATTAACCAAAGATCCTGTTTCTTTTAGGGTTGCTATGGTTTTTAAATGTTTAATACCAATCATCTTTAAAAATTCTCATGGGAAAAGTGAGTTCAGCTCAGATTAACCACATACTACGCCTATACAAAAAACGTTTCAACGTCTAGATGGCTAAAAGTTTGCGATTTATTGTGGTTTATTGCAGTTTGTTGCTATGAATCGCGAAAATATTAGAATTAGTAACGATAAAAGTCATTCAAAAACTGGTTTGATGAGTTTTAGATGAGTTTGCTTCATGTTGTATTTTAAGTATATCGATTGCGGTGTGCTTCACCTCAGTGTGAATTTTGACTATATAAATAACTGTGTGGGGTGGGGAATGGTTACTTTAGGTTGTGGTTTAAAAACTAAAGTCATTTTGCTTTTTAGCTTTAGTTTAGGTCAATGGATGAGTATATACGTAATACCTAAGCCAGCGACCAACTCGCTGGCTCTTTTATAAGGGCTTATTAATAAGTAATATGGCTTCTTTGGCTGTGACCGGTTTTGACTTTAAAAAACCTTGGCCATAGTCGCACGCGGTGGATTGTAAAATGGCTAATTGTTCAAGTGTTTCTATCCCTTCAGCAACAACCTCAAGTTTTAATGATTGCGCAAGTGATAAAATGGCTTCAACAAGTGGGTTGGTGGAATCTTGTAGGTGGTCAATAAAGCTTTTATCTATTTTTAAAATATGAATAGGCAGTTGGTGCAAGTAGCCCAGTGCTGAATAACCCGTTCCAAAATCGTCAAGGCACAATTTTACTTTTAAAGGTGAAAGACCTTCTATTATTTGAGTGGCGAGTTCTAGATTTTCTATTAAGCCTGATTCGGTAATTTCTAAACATAAAGAACCCAGAGGTAATTGGTATTTATTATAAATAGAATGTATTTGCGCTACAAAATCGAGGCTTGCAAAATGTCGTGACGATACATTAACCGTTACTTTCAAAAAGCGATGACCTTGCTGGTGCCAATTAGAAATCTGCTGAGCGGCTAAATCAAGTAAATGTAAATCAAGATTTATAATTTGCCCTGTAGTTTCAGCTATCGGTATAAAGTCATTAGGTGGTACAAATCCTTTTTTAGGATGATGCCAGCGCACAAGTGCTTCAAATCCGACAACTTCACTTGTGGTAATTGTAAAAATTGGCTGAAAATAGAGTTCAAATTCGTTGTGTTCTATACCGTGTTGCAAGTCGTTTTCGATATCGGCATGGGTTTTAAGTTTTTTACGCATCGTGTTATTAAAAAACTTAACTTGTCCACGCCCGGTGGATTTTGCTTCATACATAGCAGCATCAGCTTGTTGCAGTAATATATAAGCTTGATCGTTTATGTTGTCGGTATAGGCAATACCAATACTAGTAGAGGCTTGAAGTAAGTGGCTATCTACATTTAGAGGTTTTGCTAATGCGCTTTTAATTCTGTTTAAAGCTTCATTAACTTGGTTTTTATGTGTGATATTTTCCATGAAAATAGCAAATTCATCACCGCCTAAACGAGCAAATGTATCGGTGCTTCGTACTGTACTTTTAATTAAGTCGCATATTTTTATAAGAAAATGGTCTCCGACCTCATGCCCCAGCGAATCATTAATACTTTTAAAACGGTCAAAATCTAGATACAGCAGGGCATGGCTAGTACTTTTTTTAGCGCGCGTTAAACGTAAAATAGCATGCTTTATTCTCTCAATGAGTAATGAGCGGTTAGCAAGGCCGGTAAGCTCGTCATGCAATGCTTTATGCTCGAGCTCTTGTCGGGCTAGTTGTCTATCAATTGCCATACTTATTTGACGACTTACGTAAGTTAGAAGAGCGCTGTCGTGTTCGTTGTATTGCAGTGTTTTATCGTAGCTTTGTACAACAATAACACCGCTTATACGATCACTTGTTTTAAATGGAACACCCAACCAAGACTCTGATTGTCGACCTATCATTTTAAAATCACCGTTATCAATATGACTTTGAAAGGCATCTTTATTGAGTAATAAGGTTTGCTCTGTTTGCAGTAGGTAATATGAAGCAGTGTCTTTTAGCTGTTCTTTAGATATTTTTTGATGTGTTTTAGTGTTTATGCCTTCTTCGACTATATAAACAAGGTCAAGTATATCTACTTTTTTGTCATATAAAGCGATAAAAAAGTTATCAGCACGAAGTAAGTTATTGATAATTGAATGCAAGGCTTCAAAGAAGGTATCTAAGTCGTTAGCTTTGTAGGTTAGGTTAGCTATTTGTAATAAGCTATTTTCTAATTTTTGTGCGTTGTTAAGTTGCTCAACTGTTTTTTGTAAGTTATTTACCGTATTTACCTGGTTAATTTTAGCACTGAGTAAGTGGGCAACTGTTGTAAGAATTTCAAGGTGTGCGTTTGTAAAGTAGCCTTTAATAGGGTGCTCACAATCAATAACACCTAAAACTTGTTCTTTATATATAAGAGGGACGCATAGTTCTGATTGGGCAGGGCGCTCATCTGCGATATAACGGCTATCTTTTGTTACATCATCGATAACTACGGCTTTACCAGTAGTTGCAACAGCTCCAGTAATTCCTTCACTAAAACGTATTACTTTACGTTCGGCTTGATATTTGTCTCGGGCGTGAGCAATACCCATCGATGCAACTTGATTTAATGTATAAGCATTGTTATCGGCAAGGTAAATAACGCAATCAACAAATCCTAAACGGTTAACAACGTGCGTTGTAACATACTCAAATAGCTCGTCTAGTGTGTCTAGTTGCAATAAGCTTGATGAAAATTGATTAATAATACTCAGTTGATCAGTTTTTATCTCAAGTGCTCTTGAGGCATTATTTTTGTAAGACATAGGCAATTTATATTATTCTTTTTATTTTTAAATACGTAGCTAAGTTAACCTAATCTTAGATTTTGTACAAAATAAAGCGATGAGTGGTTTTAATTGGCTGTAAATTATTATGACGAATGACTTTAATTAATTGTAAGTAATAACAATGGCTAATCCCAATTGAATTGGAGTATTAAGCTTTAATTACACAACTCGGTAATGTCATCAACATATGCATTATTTTTAATAAAATCTTTACTCGAAAACATCATATGCCTATGATCGGATAAATTCAGCCTTGGAACAAAGTAATGACAAGCAATAATACAAACTCTGTAACAACCCTTACTATCACTCGCCCAGATGACTGGCATGTACATTTACGTGATGGCGACCAGCTAAAGGATACTGTACGAGACATTAGCAGATACATGGGTCGCGCTATTATTATGCCAAACCTTGTTCCGCCGGCAACATGTACTGATACCGCTCTTTCTTATCGAGAACGTATTATGGCAGCAGGCCCACAAGGTGCCTTTGAGCCTTTAATGGTACTTTACCTTACTGATAAAACGACACCAGATGAAATAAAGAAAGCAAAAGCAACGGGTAAAATAGTAGCTGCAAAATTGTATCCTGCTGGCGCTACAACCAATTCTGATTCGGGTGTTACATCAGTCAAAAATATTTACCCGGTTTTAAAAGCAATGCAAGAAGTAGGTATGTTGCTGTTAGTACACGGAGAAGTTACTGATTCATCAATCGATATTTTTGACCGTGAAAAAGTATTTTTAGAGACGATTTTAGGGGATGTGGTAAGTGACTTTCCTGAACTTAAAATTGTACTAGAGCATATAACAACTAAAGATGCAGTAGAGTTTGTAGTTAATGCACCTAGCAATGTAGCAGCAACAATTACAGCTCATCATTTACTTTATAATCGTAATCATATGTTAGCGGGTGGAATTCGCCCACATTATTACTGTTTGCCAATCCTCAAACGTAACATTCACCAGCAAGCATTAATGGCCGCAGCTATAAGTGGAAATAAAAAGTTTTTCTTAGGAACTGATTCTGCACCACATTATAAAGATAAAAAAGAAGCTGCTTGTGGTTGTGCTGGTGCATATACGGCTCATGCCGCTATTGAGTTATACGCTGAAGCATTCGAAGACGCAGGAGCTTTGGACATGCTTGAAGGATTTGCAAGCCACTTTGGTCCTGACTTTTATGAGTTGCCGCGTAATGCCGATACAATAACATTACAAAGAAAACCATGGGACGTACCTGCAAGTTATACCCTAGGCGACTCTGAAGTTGTGCCTATAAAAGCAGAAGATACTATTGATTGGTCTGTTAAATAGTTAATATTTTATATTTAAACCAAAAGCCGCTTAATTTTTAAAGCGGCTTTTTTGTTTGTATTTTTGATGTTATTGAAGCGTTGTTTGACAGTATTGCTGTTGTAGAGGGCTTTTATACGCGTTTATAGCAATATATATTACAATAATACTTTATAGTTTTTGCTTGGAAATTAGTCAGTTAAAGGCGATTTAAAACAAATTTATATTTTTAATAAATAATTCCCAATTAATAGAGCGAAAAAAAATATAATGTGTTAATCTTACCTTGCTTTGAGTTTTTATGTATTGAATTTACGGATATTGTGCTGCGTTTAAGGTTACCGGTTAGGTTATTACTTGTTCCTGTACTGTACCTCCATATTTTTGAGCATTGACTCAGGGAGGATATTGCCATAATAATATGGCTGAATTTTAATTATTGACTTACAGGAAAATTTAGTATGTCGGTTACTGGTAAAGTAAAGTTTTTCAACGAAGCTAAAGGCTTTGGTTTCATTGAACAAGAAAATGGTCCTGACGTGTTTGTACATTTCAGCGCAATCACTGGTTCTGGTTTTCGCACTCTTAGCGAAGGTCAAGCAGTGACATTCAGCATCAAACAAGGTCAAAAAGGCCCTGAAGCTGAGAACGTAGAAGCAGCATAATTTATTATGTGAACTCTAGTTCATCTTGGTGAAGCAGGTCTCTGTTTCACCATAATTCCTCTCTATGTACATAATTAATAAAATCCTTCTTTTTAAATCCTTGAACACAAATTTCATATATTCTTAAATCTTCTATTTTAATACAAACCCAAAATTCAATTATCTGAATAACTTATACAATCGAACCACTTTCTATCGCATTTAAAACATCCCTTACAATTTATCCAACTGATCCGATACTTATATACATAAAAATGATGCCAAATAACAATCTGTGTAAATTTTAGTGTAAGTCTTGCTAGTGCAATCAGGTTGAAGTTTTGTACTTTAACTATAAATGGGCAAGGGAACCTCTATAGGCCTCTGATAGCTTATTATGGAAGCGTTAGGCATCATTTATAGTCCATTATTATTAAAGTTGAGCAACTTTTTGTGATTAACTTTGTTACTAAATAAATTTAACTGTTAAATAGTATTAATGAGCACTCTAAAGCGGTAAATGTAACTCGTCTAATTATCGAAAGCTATTTGGCTATTTCAGGCCTTGCTAAAAGAAACTTATTATTACTATTTATGGGAAACACGTTTTATAAATGGCTTTAGGTATTGCGTGCATAAAGCAAGGTGGGCGGTATTAGAGATTATCCAGTGTTGTTTTTTTGTGCGACAAATGGTTTGTTTTTTCAGATGAAGTGTTATTGGGGAGATAAAATGTGCTGAAATCGTTTAAAAAATAACTTTTGTTATATCTATCTATATTTTTTTTTGTTTTTTTTCAGTGCGAATTCAGCTTTGGCTAAATGTTGCAATAATGTTGTTTTATGTCAGTACAATGCGAATAAATACACCCCTCAAAAGGCTTTAATCGAAATATTAAGCAAAAGCTTAGTTGCAATAATGTTAACAGTTGTGTGCTAGTACTTTTGTTTAAGCATTAACTTAGCTATTTATTTGCAGAGATTAGTAAACATCAAGTTGACAGCGCTAATTGCATTTAGCATTATTGGAAGGTTGATATCTATTAAAAGATATCAGGGTTGTTCTCTTCGGAGGATAATTAAATTATAAAAGTAACATTACTTAATTGGTTGGGAACTATGTCTGTTAAAATCAGAAAGAGTCTTGTAGCAACTGCGTTGGTTGGCGCATTTGCATTTGCAAGCAGCAATGTGATTGCAGATCCTTTGAATGACGTGCAAAAAGCAGGTCAACAAATTCAAAAGGCTGCGGTTAAGTCTCAAACTAAAATTGACAATGTATATGGTCAAACTCAGGAGCTAATCGCTGAGTACCGTAGCGTTGTTGATGAGACTGAACTTATGAAAGTGTATAACGATCACGTGTCGCGCTTGGTTGATAGCCAAAACGCGTCTATTGAATCGTTTGATCGTCAAATCGCTACGATTGATAACACGAAACAAAACGTTGTGCCTTTGATGTATCGCATGATCGATACGCTTGAGCAATTCATCAAAGCGGACGTTCCATTTAATCTAGAGACGCGTTTAGGACGTGTTGAAAGACTACGTGAAATCATGGTTTCTGCGTCTGTAACGACGTCTGAAAAATTCCGTCAAGTACTTGAAGCTTACACTATTGAAACAGCATACAGCTCACTTGTATCTGCTTCACAAGGTACACTAGAAGTTGATGGCAAAAGTATTAACGTTGATATCGGTCAGTTAGGTCGTATTACTTACGTTGCTCAGTCTTTTGACTTGAAACATGCTTGGGTGTGGGATAACAACACTAAACAGTGGAAAGAATTAGGTGAAGAATACCTAAAACCTGTTAAAGAAGTTATTCGTATGGCGCGTAAGCAAGCGACATTAGAACTTGTTAAACTACCTATCTTTGGCGCGGAGTAATCAATAATGAAGAAACTATTTAAAGGTTTTGCTGTTGCCGCAGTACTAACTGTTTCTGCAGGTACCGCGTTAAATGCACATGCAAATACTGGAGCTCTAGATAAAATACTTGAGCAAGTAAAGCAAGAGCGTATCTCTGAAGGTAAAATCGATAAGAAACGTGAACAAGAGTTCTTATCAGATCGTGCTGACAAGCAATCTTTACTTAATAAAGCTAAAAGCCAACTTGCTTCTGAGAAGTCTCGTGGTGAAAGCTTAACTAAGCAATATGCACAAAATGAAAACACGTTAGCTGAAAAAGAAGCCGCTCTTCAAAGTGCTCAAGGTACTTTGGGTGAGATGTTTGGTGTTGTACGTCGTGCAGCTCAAGACGCTATCGGTTCTATCGAAGCATCACTAGTTAGTGCTGAGAAACCTGGCCGTGCTGAAATCTTACGTTCATTAGCTGCTGCTAAAGAACTTCCTACAGTTCGCGAACTTGAAGAACTTTGGATTTCACTTCAAACAGAAATGACTGAATCAGCTAAAGTTTCAACTTTTGAAACTGAAGTTGCTGGTCTTGACGGTAACCCGTCAATGAAGAAAGTAACGCGTATCGGTAACTTTAACTTAGTTACAGACGATGGTTACTTAATTTATTCACCAGAAACTAAGTCTATTCAGCCTCTAGGTAAACAGCCTGATAGCTATATTTTAGACGGTATCACTGATCTTGAAAATACATCACCAGATAACTACGCTGGTGTTTATATCGATCCGACTCGTGGTGCTATCTTACGTATCAACACTCAAAAAGCGACACTTATGGAATACTTCCATCAAGGTGGCGTAGTTGGTTATATCATTACAGCTTTACTAGCTTTAGGTATGCTAATTACTCTAATTCGCTTTGTTGACCTTACACTTACTACTAGTAAGATTAAGAGCCAGCTTAAAAATGTTGCTACACCGAATACAAATAACCCACTGGGTCGTATTCTTAAAGTGTACCATGACAACAAGAACCAAGATGTTGAAAACCTTGAGCTTAAACTTGATGAAGCGATTCTACGTGAAACGCCACGCATCGAAGCTGGTATCAACATAATTAAGATTCTTGCTGCAATCGCACCGTTACTAGGTCTACTAGGTACAGTAATCGGTATGATCTTAACGTTCCAAACAATCACATTGTTCGGTACGGGTGATCCGAAGATCATGGCAGGTAACATCTCTCTAGCACTTGTAACTACAGCGCTAGGTCTAATTGCTGCATTACCACTAATTCTACTTCATGCTCTTGTAGCTGGTCGTAGTAAGTCGGTATTACACATCCTTGATGAGCAAAGCGCGGGTATCGTTGCTACTCACGCGGAGAAGGAGAAAGCCTAATGCTAGTCCTGATGGAGATATGGGAATCTATCAGGGATTTTGTTGGCACAGGCGGCCAGGTTTTATACGTGGTCGCGATAGCACTCTTTCTGATGTGGGTTTTAATGATTGAGCGCTATTGGTTTCTACTTGCAGAGTTTCCTCGCACAGCGAAAGAAATTGTAGCAAAGTGGGATGCCCGCCAAGACACTACGTCTTGGTACGCACACAGAATCCGTGAAGCATGGATTTCTGAAGCGTCTGAAAAATTAGATCAGCGTATGTTGTTGATTAAGACATTAGTAGCTGTTTGTCCTTTAATAGGCTTACTTGGTACTGTTACTGGTATGATCTCGGTTTTTGAAACCATGGCCAACCAGGGTACGGGTAATGCACGCTTAATGGCATCAGGTATTTCAATGGCAACAATCCCAACAATGGCTGGAATGGTTGCGGCACTATCTGGAGTATTTTTTAGCTCACGTCTTGAGACAAAAGCTAAAATGGTGAAAGCCAAACTTATTGATAGTATGCCTCATCACTAGAGAGAGAATTAAATATGGCACGTAAACAACGTTTTCGTGAAGAAGAAGAAGCAGCGGTTGATATGACGCCAATGCTTGACATCGTATTTATCATGCTTATTTTCTTTATCGTAACTACATCGTTCGTTAAAGAGGCTGGTATCGAGGTCAATAAACCAAAAGCTGCCCAAGCTACTAAGCAAAAAAATGCTAACATTTTTATTGCTATTCGTAGTAACGGCGAAATCTGGGTTGATAAACAACAAATTGATGTTGAACGTATTTCAGCAAAAATTGAAAGTTTATTAGCAGAACAACCTACTGAAGTTGTGATTATACAAGCTGATAAAGAAGCTAAACACGGCACAGTGGTTAAAGTTATGGACCAGATTAAAGCGACGGGTGACAACCTTAGAATTTCAATAGCTGGAGATCAGTAATGATTCGTTTTCTGTTTTCACTGATTGCAGGTGGGGCAGTTACTTTCGGCTTGTTCTACTTCATGGCCTTCCTCATCTCTGGTGGGGCTGACCGTAATACGGAACAAAAAGAGCAGATCATAGTCGAAATAATGACGAATCCGCCTGAATCTAAGGTGCAGGAGAGGAAGCGTGTACCGCCTCCTCCTCCACCACCGCCAAAGCAGCCGCCTAAACCGCAGCCGCCACAGCCGGAAAATAATAATCCAAACCCTGGTGCTATGTCATTTAACATGGGTAGCATTGATGTTGGTAGTTCAGCTGGTGGACTAAGTGGTCCTGGTGCATTTGGACGAGATGGTGATGCGACACCTATCGTTCGTATAGAACCAAAATATCCAACGCAAGCAGCACGTGATGGCAAAGAAGGTTGGGTACAACTTTCATTCACAATTGATGAGTTAGGTGGAGTGATTGACGTTGAAGTAATTGACGCAGATCCAAAACGTATCTTTGACCGTGAAGCTAAACGCGCACTGCGTAAGTGGAAGTACCGTCCTAAGATCATTGACGGAAAACCACAGAAACAACCAGGTTTACAAGTTCAATTAGACTTTAAACTTAACCAAGGCAACTAAGGAGGCGAGTAATGAGAAATTTTTCTAAAGTAACTGCTCTTGCGATTCTTATGTCTGTGTCGGGTGCTACTTTAAGTGCATCTGTTTTAGCAGCGCCAGATTACGCAAAGATTGAAGAGCGTAAAAAAGCAAAAACTAAAATCATGGGCGAGCGTACTGGTAAAAAGGTAATTAAAGCATTTGACTTGTACAACGAAGAAAAAGTTGATGAAGCAATTGTTTTGCTTAGAGAGATTGAACCTTCGAATGACTTTGATAAAGCGACCGTAAATCGTTACTTAGGTAGCATGTACGCTCAAAAAGAAAAGTATGACGAAGCGATTAAGTACTCTAAGCAAGCAGTTGCCCCTGATGTTTTAAACTTTGCTGATCAAGAACAGACTCTAAAACTGTTAGGCGATTTATACGCCGGTACTGAAAAGTATCAAGAAGCCAAAAAAGCTTATGTAGCTTGGATGGACTTCACTGGCCAAGAAGATCCTACGGTTTATACACGTATCGCTCAAGCTAACTATCAGTTAGAGCAATTTCGTGATGTTTTTGAACCAGCAGATAAGGCAATTAAACTTCAAAAAGAACCTAATAAAGGTCCTTACCAATTAAAACTGGGTGCATACTTTGAACTTAAAGACTATGCAAACATGGTTAAGATTGGCGAAGAGATTGTTCGTGTATGGCCTGATGATAAAAAAGCTTGGGTTAGCTTAGGTAAATATTACCTACAAACCGAAGACTATCAAAAAGGTTTAGCAACGATGGAAGTTGCTTACAAGAACGGTTACTTTGAAAATGAAGTTGAGTATAAAGTCTTATCTAACTTTTACTCTCTAAACGAGATCCCTTTTAGAGCAGCTGTAACGCTAGAAAAGGCCGTTAAGAGTGAAAAAGTAAAACGTACAAAGCAGAATGTTAGCGCGATTGCTAGTAACTATCATCGCTCTAAAGATCTAGAAAAAGCTGCTAAGTACTACGAAGAAGCTGCTAAATTTGATGACGACGCTGAACTTTACCGTAAAGCTGGTTCATTACTTTTACAATCTGAAAAATTCAGTGCTGCTGTTGTTCGTTTGAACAAAGCATTAGAGCTTGGCTCTGACAAAAAAGGTACTATTTATTCAGATTTAGCTGAAGCGTATTACTATCAAGGTAAGTATAAGCAAGCATATGCTGCAATTACTAAAGCTATGGATGACCCTCGCACACGTAAGTTTGCAAAGGGTTGGTCTACATATATTAAAGATAAAGCCGCTCGCAACGGTGTTAAAATTTAATTTTAATTAGCTAAAGCAACTTATAAAAAGCCCCTCTGGGGCTTTTTTTATTGGAACTACTATGTATAAAAAGCTCTCTTTTTCATTACTACTGTGCTTATTTTTAGCTGCATGTTCAAAGCAGCCTCAACCTTATGAGTCATTTGAAGACGCACAAGTTGCTTTAAAAACTTTAAACATGGCACTTGTACAACCAGACGCTAAAAAAATCGATAGGATTACTAAAGAGCAATTGGTCTTTTCTGATGCGTATTTAGTTAAACGTCATTCTATTTATCAGAACCTAATGGGTATGGAGCTTAATCTCAATCAAATTGCACAAGTAAACTACTTGGTTATTGCAGAGCGCTTTCCTGAGCGCTATTTTAATTGGCCGGCTCAAGTAAACGTATTAAAAAACATGCTTGCTTTTGAGGGGTCAAAAAGTACGCCGGATAATATTATTACTTGGCTTAAGTTAACCCAAGATACGCTAGACAGTGCTAAACAAAGCAATTTAAAGCTGAATAAAATTGAGCTCACACTACTACAAAGCTATGTATTGAGTGCGATAGGTAGTAATGACGTTCAACCAGCGCTTAAGAGTCATATAAGAGCTTTTAGCGATTATTTAGCTAGTTACAAGCCTAGAGGTAGTGTTGGTCTGAGAGGCCTGCCAAATGGGTCACAGTGGTATCAGAGCAAACTCAATTACTTTAGTGGCGAAGTACATTCACCGCTAGAGTGGGTTACTCTTTTAAATGAAAATATAAAAGTATTAGATCGTGTTGCAATCGATAGTAAATTGTCTATTTCTCATAAAAAATCGTTTTTAGTGCAGTATCTATCGAATGAAAAATTAATTGAAGGGCTTGATTGGCAGGCTGATTATCACGACTTACCTGCAATGGCGAGTAATATGAACATGTCTGATAAAGATAAAACATTGATGCTTGCAATGATGGAATCAGATATTGGCATTCATTACCATGCGTGGACTTTGCCACAGGCAAAGGTAAATCTTATGAAACGCTTAGAAATCACCCAAGAAGAGGCTCAATATTTAGTTGAAGATATAATACTCTACCCAGGGCAATCATTTAGCTTTATACAACAAATTATATAATGATTTGAAAGTGCGCTTATTGTGCGCACTTTGTACACCGTTGAGTTGCGGGGTCTAGTTCAAGTGATTTGGCTGGTATTTTTTCTTCACAGTCGCAGCAGTAGCCATATTGCCCAATTTCTATTTGGCTGACCGCCGCTTCTAATTTAGTCATGCGACTGATCAAAAACGCATACTCAGGACCTAGCTTCTCTGCTGCACAGTCTAACCATTCATTGTTTGCTGTATTATCTAAAATTTGTATTAAATGCTGATGTGTAGGGTAGGCTGATTTAGAAAGCATAGTTAATATATTTAATTTAATTTGTGCTATTTCATCGTTTAGTCTTTTTTGATGATGCATTATCAGTACAACCTTATTAAATTGGCTTCACGTTATACTGATATTATCTAGAGGCTTTAGGTTAGCCGTTATGATTTGAATCAAGTTGCGGTGCTTTGGCGTATTTATTTAATACGCTTGCCACATCTTCTTTACTTTTTAAACGCCTGATTTCATCAAATAAATCGATCGCTTGCGGGTATTGGCGTTTAAGGTAACCTAGCCATTGCTTTGTACGAGAAGCAAAATACTTTTCATCTTTTGCAGGGTCTTGATGAATAGCAGAGTGGATTAAGTGATAAATAATATGCTCCCATTGAAGGCCATCATATTGTTCATTATTTACATGAGCTTTAATTTTTTTTGCTAAATCAGGGTGCGAAAGGGCGCCACGACCAAGCATCAAATCAGTACATCCACTTCGTTTTTGGCAAAGCATTGCGTCCTCAACTTGCCAAATTTCACCATTGGCAACAACGGCAATATTTTTATCTTTTATTATTGGTGGAATTTTTTCCCAATAAGCTGGCGGGTTATAACCATCACGTTTGGTTCTGGCGTGTATAGCTACACTATTTGCGCCTGCACTTACCACAGCATCAACAATTTCTTGGCTGTTACTGTCATCATCAAAGCCTAAGCGAATTTTTGCACTTACTTCATGTTTATCATCTACAGCATCTCGGACTGCTTTAATAATCGTATACATGTGGTCAGGATCTTTAAGCAGTACAGCACCCCCTCGACTACGATTAACGGTTTTTGCTGGGCAACCAAAGTTAAGGTCGACCCCATGAGATCCTAAAGCAATTGCTCTTACTGCATTTTCGGCTAACGGATTTGCTTCTTGGCCGAGTAATTGAACACGCACAGGAGTACCTGCTCGCGTAAATCCATTATTATGTAGTTCAGGGCAAAATCGATGAAAAACTTTATCAGGTAAGCATGTTTCAACCACTCTTACAAACTCGGTAACGCACAAATCGAACCCACCAATGTCTGTGAGTAATTGGCGCATTTTAAAATCAACGACACCTTCCATAGGTGCTAAAACAAGTTTCATAAAGTGATTAATTTTGATAAAAAACTGGACGCATAGTTTACCTGTAAATCACACATTGATAAATCTGTAATTACCAACCATATTTAATGTAGAAACCGCAAAAGTAAATATTATGAAAATAAATGAAAGTTTTTATTCTTGTACAGGTCTACTTAAGCATACAAGCAATTTAAAATACATTTTTATTGCTGAGATTTACAATACTTGATTAAAGAGAGTCACAAAATGAATACAGTTAAAAAAAATACAATCGCGTTAACTTTAGGTGCAGTAGTTGTTGGCTCTGCAAGCTTTGTATCTGCAGATGTACAAGCCAACCCATTTGAGTTTCAACAATTAGTGACAGGTTACCAACTAGACGCTAAAGAAGGTAAGTGTGGTGAAGGTAAATGTGGCGGCGATGCTAAAGATGCAAAAGCTAAAACAGAAGGTAAGTGCGGCGAAGGTAAATGTGGCGGCGATGCAAAAGATGCAAAAGCTAAAACAGAAGGTAAGTGCGGCGAAGGTAAATGTGGCGGCGATGCAAAAGATGCAAAAGCTAAAACAGAAGGCAAGTGTGGCGGCGACGCAAAAGATGCAAAAGCTAAAACAGAAGGCAAGTGTGGTGAAGGTAAATGTGGCGGCGATGCAAAAGATGCAAAAGCTAAAACAGAAGGCAAATGTGGTGAAGGTAAATGCGGCGGCGATTCTAAAAAAACTAAAAAAGAAGGTAAGTGCGGCGAAGGTAAATGTGGCGGTCGTTAATATCTTATTCTAAATAAGTTATGCTAAAAGGGCCTTAAGGCCCTTTTTTGATAAGTTAGAGGTAGTTATGACACAAATCCAGAGTACAGATTTCGGGATGGTGGGCCTTGGCCTACGACGAGAAATGCTTGATGAACTGCTTGAACACGTACCTAATCAAGTAGATTTTTTGGAAGTTGCACCAGAGAACTGGTTAAAACTAGGTGGGCGCTTTAAAAAGCAATTTAGAACATTAACAGATGCAAACAATTTTGTGTGTCATGGATTATCACTGTCTATCGGTTCACCCGAACCACTGGATGTTGAATTTGTTAAGTCTTTAAAAGTTTTTTTTGAAGAGCACAATATAAAAATCTTTAGTGAGCACTTAAGTTACTGCTCTGGTACAGGCCATATGTATGACTTAATGCCTATTCCGTTTACACAAGATGCTATAGCACATGTTGTCCCTCGCATTAAACAAGTACAAGACATACTTGAGCAGCAAATTGCGATAGAAAATGTTTCCTATTATGGCGCTCCTGGACAGCAATTATCAGAGCTGGAATTTACAAATACCATTTTAGAGCAAGCAGACTGCAAGCTTTTACTGGATGTGAATAACATTTATGTGAATTCGATTAATCATGGCTATAACGCACAAGCGTTTTTAACTGGGTTACCCTCTAATCGTATTGCCTATGGGCACGTTGCAGGCCATTATAATGAGGCTGATGACTTAATAGTGGACACACATGGTGCTGATGTCATTGATCCTGTGTGGGAGCTACTGGATAAAGCATATAAAGTGCATGGCGTATTTCCAACCTTGCTTGAGCGCGATTTTAATATCCCTACAATGAATATTTTAACCAAAGAGTTAGATATAATTCATGAGCTACAAGCTAAACACATTACTTCAATGGTTTCAAAACAACGAGCTTAATATAAGCCTTTATAAATATTAAAAGAGTGCCTGGTTATGAGCTTTATTGAAATACAAAACGAATTTATGGCGCATATTCGCGAGCCTAAAAAAAATAAAAAGCCCAGCGGTATCGAAGACCGACGTATGGCCATTTATCGCGACCTATTTTTTAATAACATTGAAGGTTTTATATCATCAGGTTTTCCGGTATTAAAAACCTTATATACAGACAAGCAATGGCTGGTCCTTGTACGCCAATTTTTTAGCGAATATGATTGTCATTCGCCGTACTTTTTAGATATAGCAGGGGAGTTTATTAATTACTTATCAAGTGATTATAAAATGAAAAGATACGATCCCGTGTTTATGCTAGAACTTGCACATTATGAATGGGTAGAGCTAGATGTATCGATTGCACACGAAGATGAGCAAGAGCAAAAATTACAAACAACAGCGCTTACTAGTTCTGCTTTGTATTTATCGAAAACGGCAAGAAATTTAAGTTATCAATTTCCGGTTCAAAATATTAGCAATCACTTTAAACCAAAAGAGCCATCACCTCAGCCTAATTATTTTGTTGTATATAGAGATGAAGATGATGACGTTCAATTTCTGGCTACGAATGCGATGACTGCTTTGTTACTATCAATTATTGAGGCAAGTGATGGAGCGACATTTGACGACGTTTGCCAACAGGTATTCGCTCATGCACCACAGTTTAATGCAGATCAAATTGCTCAAGGCGCATTGGTTACCCTCAATGCAATGGTTGAACGCGGTGTAATTGTGACAAAAAATCAAGATTAAGGTCTTTATTGATGATTTTACATCGTCTATTATGGCAGCCTTATTTGTCGTGCTTAATAAAAGGTTGTACCAATGTCAGATGATAAAGACTTTAAAGATCCGTTCAACGCTACTTATTTTCTTGCTTTCTTAGCTGTATTTGCAGGGATTGGTTGTTTAAATGCAATATTAGGCTGGATCACTAGCTTAACTTAAAATGCATAGCGTTTATTAAGGCTGTTGCTTACTTCAGCCTTGAACCACTTTATTTTAATTACCCCCCATAGTTAATACTTCTTTTATAGTAACGCCAAACTCGCAATTAAAGGTTAGTTAAGGTTATAATCACCTGCTTTGTAATATAAACAATTGAGCAGTTAAAATTATGACTCAAGTAACACCAGCAATTATCAAAAACAGCATAACTACAATTGCTGATTATCCAAAGCCGGGCATCATGTTTCGCGATGTAACCACTTTAATGGCAAATCCAGAAGCCTTTAAAGCAACTATTGACGCGTTTATCGCAGAATATAAAGATCAGGGTTTTACTAAAATAATTGGCACAGAATCACGTGGCTTTATTTTTGGTGCGCCGCTGTCTTACGCATTAGGCATTCCGTTTATTCCAGTTCGTAAACCAGGTAAGTTACCACGCGAAGTTATTCGTCAAGATTACTTACTTGAGTACGGTGAAGACACGCTAGAGCTGCATGTTGATGCAATTGTACCTGGCGATAAAGTATTATTAGTTGATGACTTATTAGCAACTGGCGGCACAATTGAAGCCACAGCTAAATTAGTTCATAAACTAGGTGGCGAAGCCACAGATGCTGCATTTGTTGTATCACTACCAGAACTTGGTGGCGAGCAGCGCATCAAAAAAATGGGTATTAAAATTCTAAAATTGGTTGAATTCGAAGGCGAGTAATCGATGAGTTATCAGGTTCTAGCGAGAAAATGGCGTCCTCAAACCTTTCATGAATTGGTTGGGCAGTCTCATGTTAAGCAAGCGCTTGTAAATGCGCTTACACAAAATAGACTGCATCACGCTTATTTATTCACTGGAACCCGCGGTGTAGGTAAAACCACTATTGCGCGTATTTTTGCTAAAAGCTTAAATTGCGACGAAGGTATATCTGCAAATCCGTGTGGCCAATGTAGCAGCTGTTTAGATATAGAAGCAGGGCGCTACATTGACTTACTCGAAATAGATGCGGCTTCTCGTACAAAAGTAGAAGACACCCGCGAAATACTCGATAACGTTCAATATGCACCAACACGTGGACGTTATAAAGTATACCTAATCGATGAAGTTCACATGCTTTCTAAGCACAGCTTTAATGCGCTTTTGAAAACGCTTGAAGAGCCACCAGAGCATGTGAAATTTTTATTGGCGACGACCGATCCTCAAAAACTACCAGTTACTATTTTATCTCGCTGTTTACAATTCAACCTAAATGCCTTGTCGCAAAGTGAAATTAAAACACAGCTTGAACACGTACTTACTCAAGAGCAGCTTAGCTTTGACACTGATGCACTTAGCATTATTTCAAAAGCCGCTGATGGCAGTATGCGTGATGCGCTTAGCTTAACTGACCAAGCTATTGCACAAACAAATGGTGATATTAATAATCAAGCAGTACAAACAATGCTTGGTTTAATGGATACTCATTATAGCCAAAGCTTGCTTGCAGCATTACTTGCACAAGATGGCGCTGCGCTAATGGATGAGATTGCACAGGTGGCAAGTCGTAATCCTAATTATGTTGCATTGCTTGATGATTTAATTGCACTTACGCATTTGACCCAACTAACCCAGTTAGTGCCAGAAGCGGCAGGGCTAGATGAAAAAAATGTAGATTATATTGCTCATGTTGCACAACATACGAGCCCACAACAAATTCAAATTTATTATCAGTTACTGTTAAATGGTAAAAAAGATTTACAATGGGCACCAGAGCCTCGTTTAGGTTTTGAAATGATAATGCTAAGATTATTAGCATTTAAGCCTACAGACGCTCAACAAACTGTACACACAGTAAACGAAGAGCCGGCCCCAAATAAACAAGGCCGCGCAAATGCACTGCGAGATATATTAAATAAAAATAAAACATCGCAAAACACTGTAGCTAGCCAAAGTAGTGTCCCTGTAAATAATACTAAGCCAGTTAGCAATACAGAGCAGCCTAAATCCCTTGAGATAGAGCCTTTACCAAATGTTGCCGCTCAGACATTGAATAATGATGTCGTACAAAGTAATAATGAGCCAACCCAAGTTGCAGTAGAGCAACCGGTTCAACAAAGTGAAAACGCTATTGAGCAACAGGCTTCAGCTAATGAGCAATCACAAACCAATGTTGTTTCGGATGCTCAAGCCCAGCGCCAAAGTGAAGATGAAGCTTACATGCAACATAGTGATGCTGAGCAAACGTTAGCTTCGCAGTTTGATGATATAATGAGTAGCGCTGTAGATCAGGGTTTTAAACCTGCACCTACTGCAAACTCAGAGTCTTCACCAGAGCCCTTAACAAATCACAATGCAAGTACGCCAATAGCTGAACAAGAAGCGCAGGCGCAATCTGCCATTGCTCGTATTTTACGCGACAGAAACATATCGGGTGCGGGTAGGTTATCAGGCAAGAGTACAAGTACATCTGCAAATAATGTAGCAGTGCAGCCAAGCCAAGCGCCTGCTAAAAAGCCAGAACAGCATCCAAGAATGCCTAAAGCCCAAAGTGTTCATCAAGGTAGTGCAGATACAAGTGCAAGTGAGCTTAATAGCCCTTCAGGTAATGCGTCTGGCGATATCCCTCCTTGGGCAACTGATAGCGAAGGTGAGAGTGAAAAAAAGCATGAGTTCCCAGTAACAGGGGGCCAAACTCAGGCACATAATCACTCCAACATAAAGCCAACTAGTAAGATTGATTTTAAAGCAAAGCACCAAAAAATTACTGAAAATCTTGCGCCAGAATTACTTGAGCAAATAAACCCTCAAAAAGCGCCTGAAATAGTGCCAGAGGAAGTAAGTATTCCTGCCCCTGATGATTTTCAAAGCCCAATTAGTGAAATTAGATTTGCACATCAACAAGATGAATGGGCTTATTTAATTAAACGTATGGGACTGGGTGGTCGTATGCGCCAATTTGCATTGCATTCAATATTTACCAAGCAAGGCAACAGTTTACATATAGACGTTGATGAATCACAAAAGCATTTAGATACACCGATGCTTCGCCAAAGATTAGATGCCGCATTGTCGAGTATTTATGAGCATAACGTGTCGTTAAGTATTAATTTTGCTAAGGGAGTTATTGACTCTCCTTATCTTATTCAGCAAAAAATTGATGCAGGTCGTCATCAACAAGCAATCGATGTGATCACATCTGATGAAAACATAGTACAATTTCAGCAAGTATTTAGCGCCGAAATTGACGAAAACAGTATTCAGGCATTGTAATTACTTACAATCGCCCTTATGTTCATGTTAATTAATGTATTAAAAGAAAGAGAGAAAGTTATGTTTAAAGGTGGAATGGGCAACATGATGAAGCAAGCGCAGCAAATGCAAGATCGCATGCAAAAAGCCCAAGACGAAATCGCAACATTAGAAGTTGTTGGCGAAGCCGGTGCCGGTTTAGTTAAAGTAACCATGCTTGGTAACCACAATGTACGTCGTGTTCAGCTTGATGAAAGCCTTATGGAAGACGACAAAGACATGATTGAAGACTTACTTGCAGCAGCATGTAACGATGCTGTACGCCGTGTTGCAGAAGAAACACAAGAGCGCATGGGTAAAGTAACTGGCGGTATGCAATTACCACCAGGTATGAAAATGCCGTTTTAAGTAAATAATGCAACTTTCAGATAGTTTAAATCAGCTTATAGAAGCACTGCGCTGTCAACCGGGCATTGGTCCAAAGTCAGCGCAACGTATTGCTTTTCACTTGCTTGAGCGCGACCGAAAAGGAGGCACTCAGCTGGGCAATGCATTGACTAAAGCAATGACAGCCATAGGGCATTGTCAGTCTTGTCGTACTTTTTGCGAACAAGCTCAGTGCGATATTTGTTTAAGTACAAAACGCCAAGACAGCGGCATATTATGTGTTGTTGAATCGCCTACTGATGTGCTTGCCATTGAGCAAACAGGTCAGTATTTAGGGCTATACTTTGTTTTAATGGGTCATTTATCGCCAATTGACGGTATCGGCCCTAAAGAAATTGGCTTAGACGTTTTAGAGCAAAAACTTGCTCAAGGCGGTATTAATGAGGTTATTTTAGCGACTAACCCTACCGTTGAAGGCGATACTACAGCTCATTATATTGCTCAGCTTTGTCATAAATATAAAGTAGGTGCTTCGCGTATCGCTCACGGTATTCCTGTGGGGGGCGAGCTTGATTTAGTAGATGGTAGAACGCTTATGCATGCTTTTAGCGGCAGGCGTTTAGTTACACAAGACTAGGGCGTGTTGAACTTTGCGGGTTGAAATTTGTTCAATCTAGGGGCGGTTTAATCGCGGCGCGAGGTTTGTAACCTAGTGGGCTAAGTAAAAATCGAGCAACAAAGAGTTAATCGTCCCTAGAAAGAACCCAAAGGGCAGCGCATGTTTGGTATTTATGCTGCGTTATCGCCTATTTATGGGGAATAACCACACTACACAAGCTCTGCCTTGCCTAAAAACCAAACATACTGCTGTAAATTCAACCACGGAAGGTCAGCAGGCCCTAGCTCTAAGCCACTATTTGAAAAGATATTATAAAAGCCTACATGATTAAATTATGTAGGCTTTTTTGTTTTTAAGGTAAGCTTAGAAGCAATCTAATCCCAATCCGCAATAATACTTAATCATTTTCCGGGGCTAAACGTGTCGCTACCTGCGTTAAAGAATTCTCATTTAGAACAACTAAATAGCGAATTTTTTGCCTAGCTATCAACACGTTTTTCCGCCCTCAAAATAGATCATTTAATTAAACAAATTGGTATAATATATTTTTGGGCTATGTCTCTAATTAGTAAGGAATACAATGAAAGATAATCAACCCTACCAAGGTACATTACTGGGTAGTAAGCGTTTTTTACCGCTTTTTATTACGCAGTTTTTCTCAGCGATAAACGATAACGTGTATAAGCAATCAGTGCTTATTTTATTGATATTCCAGACTGCAACGCTTGCTGATGGCGCACTTTATTCAAATATTGCTGCTGGGTTATTTATCCTACCTTTCTTTTTATTTTCAGGAATGGCGGGGCAGCTAGCTGAAAAAACAGAAAAATCCAAACTAATCAGAATCGTAAAGCTATGTGAAATCCCTATTATGGTTGTAGGGGCTGTCTCTATTTTAACGCAGTATGTTTGGCTGATGTTAGCCACCGTATTTTTAATGGGCGTACAAAGTACGTTTTTTGGTCCATTAAAGTACTCTATTTTACCGCAGCACGTAGCCCCTAACGAATTAACAAAAGCGAATGGCTTGGTTGAATCAGGCACGTTTGTAGCAATATTAATTGGTACAATTTTTGGCACCTATTATATTACTCAATCAGCAGGGCCTACGCTTATAAGTATTGCCGTATTAGTACTGGCTGTTATGGGTTATGTGAGCAGTCGCTTTATACCCATTAGTGAGGCAAACGAGCCTAACTTAAAATTTACCTATAATATATTTTCATCCACGAAAAACGTATTTTCAGCACTTAATTCGCAAACAGAATCGGTTGGTAAATCAGTCCTCGGGATCAGTTGGTTTTGGTTAATTGGCGCAATTATTTTAACGTCCCTACCAAATTATGTAAAACACACAATGGGCGGCGATGAACTGGTTGTAACTAGCGCGCTTGTTGTGTTTTCACTAAGTATTGCTATTGGTTCATTACTGTGTGAAAAGCTTTCTCGCTCTCGAATAGAATTAGGAATTGTGCCTTTTGGCGCTATTTTAATTACCTTGTTTTTATACTTACTGAGCCAAGAGAGCGCTATTAGCTCTTATTTACCTCAAAACCTTGAATTGTTGACGCTTGATCAGTTATTAAAAACAGGCGACATGTTGTGGCATTTTGTATGGATGGCAGGCATTGGTATTGGCTCTGGTTTTTATACTGTACCTCTGTATGCGCTTATTCAACAGCGTACTGAAGAGTCGAGTCGCTCACGAGTTATAGCGGCTAACAATGTATTAAATGCACTGTTTATGGTGGGCAGTGCTGTTTTAAGTATTGTAACGCTGTCTGTTTTTCAGTGGAGTATTTCAGAGTTGCTACTGTTACTTGCTGGGCTAAACTTACTTATATCTGTTTATATTTATACCAAAGTACCAGAGTTCTTTTTACGATTTATTATATATATTTTAGCTATTTGTATGTACAGAGTGCGTACAAAAGGTGAAAGTAACATTCCAGATGAAGGCGCTGCCGTTATAGTGTGTAATCACGTGAGCTTTGTCGATTGGATGTTTATTTTAGCAGCATCACCAAGGCCTATCCGATTTATGGTATTTGCCCCTATTTATTATTCGCCAGCCCTACATTGGTTATTTAAAATGGCCAAAGCTATTCCCATTAACAGTGAAAAAACCAACCCGGAAGCGTTTAAAAAAGCCTTTGACGAAGTGGCTGCTGCGCTTAATAAAGGCGAACTTGTTGGTATTTTCCCTGAAGGAAAACTAACCAGTGACGGCTCTATCGATATTTTTCGCCGTGGAATCGAGCGCATTATTGAGCGCTCACCTGTGCCTGTTATTCCTGTGCATTTAGGGGGCCTGTGGGGAAGTATGTTTAGCCGAAAAGCTAAGTGGCAACTACCACGATTAAAATGGTCTTTGGTGTCGGTTGCAGTAGGTACCCCGATTGCCGCTGACAAAGTAGTAGCAGACGATTTGCGTGAGCAAGTATTGGCTTTAAAAGCGCTTCATTCAAAAGATATTGATTAATTTAATGGCTAACTCAATATTGGATACACCAGTAGAGTCACAAATGATTGTTGATGACTTTGTAGCGCCTAAGTGCGACGGGTTTATTGAAATATTATATCAAGATGATGATATTTTACTGATCAATAAACCCAGTGGGTTATTAAGTTTGTCTGGTAAGAATCCGCTTAACTGGGACTCAGTACATTACCGTTTAGTACATGGTCAAAAAGGGTTAACAGCCGCATTTGCTGAGGCTAAGTTACCGCATCGGTTAGATTTGGGTACATCGGGCATTATGATTGTTGGATTAAACGCCAAAGCATCAAAGCATCTTAATAAACAGTTTCAGGCGCGTACTATTCAAAAGCGTTATGTAGCCATGTTAGAGGGTAGCTTAGCTGTTGATGAGGGGAAAATTACTGCACTAATAGCAAAAGATAAACTGCTTTTTCCGCGAGTTAAAATTTGCCAAACGACGGGCAAAGTAGCGGTGAGTGAATACAGTGTGCTTGAGCGGCTTAAACAACCGTGCAGAACCTTAGTGCAATTTACGCCCGTTACCGGACGTACCCATCAATTACGAATACACAGCCAGTTTATAGGGCACCCAATTTTAGGCTGTGATTTATATAAAAGTGCGCAAAGTGAGTACATGGCAGGACGCTTACAATTACATGCCAGCGATTTATATTTTGAACATCCAATAACAGGTGAAAAGATTCATATTAATTGTCCGCACCCATTTTAGATAAACGAGATATTCTATTTTTTCGTTTCACCTTTTTTTGATTTTTCCCTTGAAGTTCTAACACCTCACCCCATATTAAGTGCATAACGCAGACACTTTGCAAATTGGAGATATATAAATGACTGCAGCACAAAAAGAAACATTAGGCTTTCAAACAGAAGTAAAACAATTATTAAACTTAATGATTCATTCTCTTTATTCTAATAAAGAAATATTTTTACGCGAACTTGTGTCAAACGCATCAGATGCAGCAGACAAGTTACGCTTTTTAGCGCTATCTCAAGGCGACCTTTACCAAGGTGATGCCGATTTACGTGTTCGTATTAGCGCAGATAAAGAAGCAAATACAATTACCATTTCTGATAATGGTATTGGTATGACACGTGATGAAGTAATTAGCTCATTGGGTACTATTGCAAAGTCGGGTACTGCTGAGTTTTTCAAAAACTTAACGGGTGATCAAAGTAAAGATTCACAGTTAATTGGTCAATTTGGTGTTGGTTTTTACTCAGCATTTATTGTTGCCGATTTAGTAACTGTTCGTACACGTAAAGCGGGTGAAACAACTGCTTACGAGTGGGAATCTCAAGGTGAAGGCGAATACACGCTTCAAGAAATTGAAAAAGAAGGCCGTGGTACCGACATTATTTTACATCTTCGTGATGAAGAAAAAGAATTTGCTGACGATTACCGCTTACGTGGCATTGTTACTAAATACTCAGACCATATTTCAACACCGGTACAAATGTTTAAAGCAGAAGTACCTGAGTCTGAAGGCGAAGACGGCGAAAAAATTCCAGCAGTACCAGGTGAGTGGGAAAGTATTAACCGCGCAACTGCATTGTGGACGCGTGATAAGTCAGAGCTTTCTGATGAAGAATACAAAGAGTTTTACAAGCACGTAAGCCACGACTGGGAAGATCCACTTAGCTGGGCACATAATAAGGTTGAAGGTAAAACTGAATACACGAGCCTTTTATACATCCCTAAAAAAGCACCTTTTGATTTATGGAACCGTGAACGTCAAAGTGGCTTAAAACTTTACGTACAACGTGTATTTGTAATGGATGATGCTGAGCAGTTCATGCCAAGCTACCTTCGTTTTGTGAAAGGTTTACTAGATTCAAACGATTTACCTCTAAACGTATCTCGTGAAATTCTACAAGACAACAAAGTAACGCAAGCTATTCGTAAAGGGTGTACATCGCGCATTATTAAAATGCTTGAGCGTATGGCTAAAAACAAAGCTGACGATTACCAAGTATTTTGGAATGAGTTTGGCCAAGTAATGAAAGAAGGCCCAGCTGAAGATGCGGCAAATAAAGAAGCCGTATGTAAGCTACTACGTTTTTCGTCTACTCATACTGATTCAGAAACGCAAGATGTGTCGCTTGAGCAATATGTTGAGCGCATGAACGAAGACCAAGACAAAATTTACTATGTAGTAGCTGATACATTTACTTCTGCGAAAAATTCTCCTCATTTAGAGATTTTCCGCAAAAAAGGTATTGAAGTATTGTTATTAAGTGACCGTGTTGACGAGTGGATGATGAGCCACTTAACTGAATTTGCTGATAAGCAACTACAGTCAATCACACGTGGTGATTTAGATTTAGGTAAGCTGGACGACGAAGAGACTAAAAAAGCGCAAGAAGAGTCTGAAAAAGAAATGGCAGGCCTTGTTGAGCGTATTAAAACAGCACTAGGTGATGACGTTAAAGAAGTGCGCTTTACGCACCGCCTAACAGATTCTCCAGCATGTGTTGTAAGCGACGACAACGACATGAGCTCACAAATGCAAAAGCTAATGGAATCTGTTGGTCAAGCAGCACCAGAAGCAAAACCTGTGTTTGAGCTAAACCCAGAACACCAACTTGTTAAGCATTTGAATGACGAACAAGATGAGGATAAATTTTCACAGTGGTCACATGTTTTATTAGACCAAGCATTACTTGCAGAGCGCGGTACACTTAAAGATCCAACTGGGTTTGTTACTCGCCTAAACAAACTAATGCTTGAACTAAGCAAGTAGTCAGTTAACTATTTAGTTAATAAAAGTATAAATTATATACTTTAAATAAAAGGGAACGTATGTTCCCTTTTTTAATGCGCTGTAAATACATCAACAACTCATCAATTAGTATAAGTTGCTTGAGTATCGGCGGCGCTTGTGGAAGAATTCAGGCTTTAAAATAAATATCCATACTAGGGGACAATAATATGCGCATTATTCTTTTGGGCGCGCCGGGTGCAGGTAAAGGTACTCAAGCTCAGTTTTTAATGGACAAATACGGTATTCCACAAATTTCTACTGGCGACATGTTACGTGCAGCAATTAAAGAGGGCACGCCATTAGGCTTAGAAGCAAAAAAAGTAATGGATGCTGGTCAACTAATTTCTGACGATATTATTATTGGTTTAGTAAAAGAGCGTATTACTAAAGCTGATTGTGAGAAAGGTTTTTTACTTGATGGCTTCCCACGCACAATTCCTCAAGCTGATGCGATGAAAGAAAATGGCGTAGTGGTTGATCACGTTATTGAATTTGACGTGGCTGACGAAGTGATTGTTGAACGTATGGGCGGACGTCGCGTTCATCCTGGTTCTGGTCGTGTTTACCATATTGTATATAATCCACCAAAAGTGGAAGGTAAAGACAACGAAACTGGAGATGACTTAATTGTTCGCGCTGACGATACTGAAGAAACAGTACGTAAACGTTTAGGTATTTATCACGAGCAAACTATGCCATTAGTTGATTACTACCAAGCAGAAGCTGCTGCTGGTAATACTCAATACCACAAACTAGATGGTACACAAGCTGTTGAAGCTGTTAGTTCACAACTTGGTGAGCTTTTAGGTTAATTATAAAAGCACATTAAAAAACCGCCAATTGGCGGTTTTTTGTTTTAAGGCTGTTTAGCATTGCTTAATCAATGCTATTTAATCGGCTTTAAAGCGTTTTAAGTTTCTCAATTACGCTGTTGTATTCTGGTTCAGTTGAAAGGCTACTAACTAATTGTTTATAAATGACGTTATGGCTTTCATCTAAAATAAATACAGTTCGCGTTAATAAGCCCATATCTTTAATAATCAATCCGTATTTTTGGCCAAAATCGCGCCAAACAGAATCTGATAACGTAGTGATTTTATCAATATTTTCAGCTTTGCAAAAACGCTTTTGGGCAAATGGTAAATCAGCACTAATTGTTAGCATTACAACACTTGGAAATTGCGAGGCTACTTTTTCATTAAAATGCTTAGTTTGCAGGCTACAAATACCTGTATCAAGACTTGGCACTACACTTATCAATACAGCTTGGCCTTTGTAATCCTCAAGTGTCACAGGGATGAAGTTGTCATCAACTACTTTGAAATTTGGCGCGCTATCTCCAACAGAGATCCCTTTGCCTAATAAAGTGACTGGTTTGCCTTGTGCAGATACTTTTCCTATGTCTAGCGTGTTTTCTGGGTAATCGGCTGCAATAGCCACAGAGCAAAATGCGCTCAAAGCAAAGGTAAGTGAACGTAACATAAGGTATTTCCTTTTAAATTAACGCAATGGGCGTCAGTGTATTATACTGCGCTATAGTAACCAAGAGATTATACCGCCCTAATGAAGTTGGGATTAGTTCTGCAATATAAAAATTGTAACTGTGCTAAACTTTGATTAACATGAAGTTACAAAATATATCTTCGATAATAAAAATAAAAACCATCATAAAATGATTTTAATGCTCATTACTGGTTTAGAAACAGAGAGATAATATGTCAACATCGGTACTAATATGTGATGACTCAAAATTAGCTAGGCGTCAGCTAGCTCGTTCATTACCTGAAGATTGGGATATTAAAGTTGAATTTGCACTCGACGGCGTTGATTGCATAAAGCAAATAAAGTTAATTGAACCAGAAATACTTTTTCTCGATTTAAACATGCCTGAAATGGATGGGTATGAAGTATTAATCGCTATGAAAGAACAGGGGCTAAACATACTCACTGTTGTTGTCTCTGGTGATATACAGCCAAGTGCACATCAAAGAGTGCTTGAACTTGGTGCTATCGATTTCATTCAAAAACCATGTTCCCCCGAAAAACTAGCCAGCATAATTGAACACCATGGGATTAAAGATAAAGCCATGCGTGAGCGTCTCTCTCATTCGCTAGGAGAGCAAGTCGACCCTGATGTTCGGGATATATACCAAGAGCTAACTAACGTTGCTATGGGACAGGCTGGGGATTTACTTGCACGTCTTCTTAATGTGTTTGTAGAGCTACCAATTCCTAATGTGAATATTTTGGAAGTTAATGAACTCGATATGGCGCTGCAGTCTATAGATAATAATGCAGCTACATCGGGTGTGTGCCAGGGCTTTATTGGCGGTGGCATTTCGGGCGAGGCGCTATTACTTTTAAATGATTCAAGCTTTAAAGAAATAGCTTCTTTGATGAATTATGACGGCGAGTTAAACGATAAAATTGAACTTGAGCTGCTTATGGATATTAGTAATATTTTGATAGGCGCTATTTTAACGGGTCTTTCAAAACAGCTCGATATGTCATTTAGCCAAGGGCACCCCATAGTACTTGGCCAACACAGAGATGTGTCTGAGCTGGTTAAATCAAACAAGTCACGTTGGCAACGCACCCTTGCTATAGAGATTAGTTACGGTATTGAAAACCATGATATAAATTGCGACCTCATGCTGTTATTTACTGAAGATTCACTTAAAACTTTGAAGTATAAAGTTGCTTACCTATTAGAAGATTAAGTTATGGCTGCAGATTTAGAAATGAATGAGATCCATTGGCTTATGGATATGTTTAATACCGTTGATGTAGGCCTTGTAGTACTTGATAGAGATTATAAGGTGTGTGTATGGAATGGTTTTATGGAAAACCATTCAGGGCTTCTACCAAGCGCAGTAAAAGATAAAGACCTATTTGATTTATTTCCAGCAATAGACGAAAAATGGTTTAGAAGTAAATCAGAATCGGTTTTTGTTTTAAAAAACCGCTCTTTTACGATTTGGGAGCAGCAGCCATACATTTTTAGGTTTAAAAATTATAGACCTATTACTGGTAAAGCTGATTACATGTATCAAAATGCGACATTTATCCCTCTTACAAATACGATGGGCGAAGTTAGCCATATTTGTATTATTTTGTATGATGTAACAGATGTCGCGGTAAATAAAAAAGAGCTTGAAGAGTTAAACAAAAAATTAGAACAAGTAAGTCAAACAGATAGCTTAACGCAGCTTGCAAACCGTGGACACTGGGAAGGTACGCTACGCCAAGAGTTTTTGAGAGTTAAGCGAAGTGGTGGCTGTAGTACATTATTAATGTTTGATATTGACCACTTTAAAAAAATAAATGATGAATATGGCCATAGCTGTGGTGATGAATCGCTTCGTCATTTATCTAACTTACTACGTACGACGCTGCGCGAAACTGATGTTGCAGGGCGCTATGGCGGTGAAGAGTTTGCAGTAACATTACTTGATACAGATAAAGAAGGCGCTTTTGTATTTGCTGAGCGTTTAAGGGTATTGATTGAAACTAACCCTGTTAAGTATAAACACTTTGAAATAACAATGACGGTAAGTATAGGGCTGGCTGGTAGCAGTAATGATTTTAAAAATCATGAGCGCTGGATAGAGGCTGCAGATAAAGCACTGTACCAGTCTAAAAATACAGGGCGAAATAAAGTAATAGCCTACGAAGATATAAAAAATGACGCTTAAGCGTCATTTTTTATATCCAGAATTTAGGGTTAAATAATACCGTGTTTTTATAACCTGCTGAGCAAACCCAATCAGTATGAAAATTTTATTGCTCTTCATTATTGTGTTGTGTGTCGAGAGTCATCTATTGGGCATTGACCAATCATTGAAACCTCACCAGAATTTGACTCTTTCTCTAGTTTTACTTTAAAGCCCCATAACCTGTAAAGATGCTTAAGTACTTCCTCGTGCGAGTTTGCTAAAGGAATGTTGTTATGAGGTACGTAGCGTAGGGTTAGTGAACGGTCACCTCTAATATCAACGTCATATACTTGAATGTTAGGCTCATGATTACTCAAGTTGTACTGCGCTGAGAGCGCTTCTCTTACAGCTTTATAGCCGTTGTCGTTATGTATTGCGCCAATTTCTAAATGGGGATTATTAGTATGATCAATAATAGTAAATAATTTAAAATCACGAATTAACTTAGGCGATAAAAACTGGCTAATAAAACTCTCATCTTTAAAGTTTTCCATTGCAAAATGCAGTGTATCTAGCCAATTACTGCCTGCATATTCAGGAAACCAGCGTTTATCTTCTTCAGTTGGGTGTTCACATATTCTGCGAATATCCACCATCATATTAAAGCCTAAAGCATATGGGTTAATGCCTGAATAATATTTACTGTTATAAGGTGGCTGATAAACTACGTTGGTATGGCTTTGTAAAAACTCTAACATGAAAGAGTCGGTGAGCTTTCCCTCATCATATAAGTGATTAAGGATGGTGTAATGCCAAAATGTTGCCCAGCCTTCGTTCATTACTTGAGTTTGTTTTTGTGGGTAAAAGTATTGCGAAATTTTACGAACAATACGTATAACTTCACGTTGCCAAGAATCGAGTAATGGGGCATTTTTTTCAATAAAATACAAAATATTTTCTTGGGGTTCAGAAGGAAAATGGCGTACTTTCTTTTTGGTTTCTTGCTGTTGCTCAGGAATAGTCCGCCATAATTCATTTACTTGCGATTGAAGGTAGTCTTCACGCTCTTGTTGGCGTTTTTGTTCTTCAAATAACGATATTTGTTGTGGACGTTTGTAGCGATCCACTCCGTAATTCATTAATGCATGACATGAGTCGAGCAGGGCTTCTACTTGTGTAATACCGTGCTTTTCTTCACAGCGGCTTATGTAGTTTTTAGCAAATACCAAGTAATCAATAATTGAGCCAGCATCGGTCCAGGTTTTAAATAAGTAATTACCTTTAAAAAATGAGTTATGTCCGTAACATGCGTGCGCCATTACAAGCGCTTGCACAGGTAAGGTATTTTCTTCCATTAAGTACGCAATACAAGGGTCTGAATTTATCACTATTTCGTAAGCAAGACCCATTTGTCCGCGCTTATAATTTTGCTCTGTTTGAATGAACTTTTTACCGTAAGACCAATGGCTGTAGCCAATAGGCATGCCAACGCTTGAATAAGCATCCATCATCTGCTCTGCGGTTATCACTTCAATTTGATTAGGGTAGGTGTCTAACCTGTAGTGAGCTGCAACACGGGCAATTTCACCTTGGTACTCATCTAATAAATCAAAGGTCCAATCTGGGCCATCACTCAATCGTTTATCATTCATAATGCTACCTCGCTTTTGGCTATGCAGAGTTTTGCTGTTGACGACCTTTTTTAAATAGCTCCCTAAAAATTGGGTAAATATCTTCAACGCTTTGAATATGCTGTATGGCGAAATTATTATGGCTGTGTGTTATAGATTCATATTCGCGCCATAGGCTTTGATGAGCACGAGTGGTTATTTCAATATAAGCAAAATAGCGTACTGCGCTTAAGAGCTTATTACGTAAAATTTCACCACACTGCGGGGTGTCGTCCGCCCAGTTATCGCCATCAGAGGCTTGTGCGGCGTATACATTCCACTCATTTGCGTGGTAACGCTCTTTTATTATTTCGTTCATTAATTTAAGAGCGCTTGAAACAATAGTGCCGCCAGTTTCTTGGGAATAAAAAAACTCTTGCTCGTCTACTTCTTTTGCTTGTGTGTGGTGGCGAATATAAACAACTTCAATGTCTTTATAGCTGCGCGTTAAAAATTGATAGAGCAAAATATAAAAACGCTTTGCCATGTCTTTTGTTGGCTGATCCATTGAGCCTGACACATCCATAATACAAAACATCACGGCTTTGCTGGTGGGGTGAGGGCGCTTTTCGTAATTACGAAAACGTAAATCGTAGTTATCAATAAATGGAACCGACTTAATTTGCACTTTTAATGCTGCAATTTCTTTTTGTAATAAAGCAATTGCCGCTTTATCGTTATGTGGACCAGCAAGCAGCAGAGCAAGTTGTTCTTCGAGCTCTTTTAAACGGCGTTTTTTACCTGCACTCATGGCAACACGCCGTGCAAGCGAGCCTTGTAATGAGCGGACAATATCAATATTGCTAGGCATACCATCACTACAAAACCCTGCGCGATGGGTTTTCATTTGCACTAACTTATCAAGCTGGTTCTCTCGTAAGTTAGGAAGTTCTAAATCTTCAAACAGTAAATCAAGGTATTCATCTTTTGATATCGAAAATACAAATTCATCTTGCCCTTCGCCCGAATCGCTGGCGTCACCTTCACCGGCACCGCCGCTTTGTCCGCCTGTAGGGCGCTCAATTTTATCACCTGTAGAAAACTGATCGTTACCAGGGTGAATTTGTTCTCTATTCCCGCCTTGCCCTTGATGAAACGTGGGTTCGCTGATATCGCGCTGTGGAATAGAAATACTCTCACCAGAGCTTGAATCGGTAACGCTGCGCTTGTTAATCGCATCTGAAACCGCTTCTTTAATTTGCTTTTTATAGCGCCTAATAAAGCGCTGGCGATTAAGCGTACTTTTATTTTTTCCGTTTAAACGCCTATCTATAAAATGCGCCATATTGACCTCCTATATACTACGACTATGAAGGTTATTGCGATTTTCTAACCCGTAAATACCACTCAGAAAGCAAGCGAACTTGTTTTTGTGTATAGCCTTTTTCGACCATACGGTTCACAAAGTCTTCGTGCTTTTGCTGATCCTCTGCAGACGTTTTAGTATTAAACGAAATTACGGGGAGCAAATCTTCGGTATTAGAGAACATTTTTTTCTCAATAACCGTGCGTAGTTTTTCGTAGCTTGTCCATAGTGGGTTTTTACCGTTGTTGTGCGCACGGGCACGCAATACAAAGTTCACTATTTCATTACGGAAATCTTTAGGGTTAGAAATACCTGCTGGCTTTTCTATTTTTTCAAGTTCGGCATTAAGTGCCTCACGGTCAAATAGTTGTCCCGTATCAGGGTCGCGATATTCTTGGTCTTGTATCCAAAAGTCTGCATAAATAACATAACGGTCAAAAATGTTTTGTCCGTATTCTGAATACGATTCTAAATAAGCGGTTTGCAGTTCTTTACCTATAAACTCTACATATTGCGGAATTAAATAGCCTTTTAGAAAGCTTAAATAGCGCTCTTCTATTTCGCTTGAAAATTGTTCGCGCTCTATTTGTTGCTCAAGCACATAGAACAAATGCACCGGATTTGCAGCAACCTCAGTGGTATCAAAGTTAAACACGCGGGATAAAATTTTAAACGCAAAGCGAGTAGAGAGCCCCGTCATGCCTTCATCAACACCTGCGTAATCACGGTACTCTTGATACGATTTTGCTTTAGGGTCGGTGTCTTTTAGAGTTTCGCCATCGTATACCCGCATTTTTGAATAGATACTTGAATTTTCTGGCTCTTTTAAACGTGATAGCGTCGTAAATTGCGCCAATGTTTTAAGTGTACCTGGTGCGCATGGCGCGTTGTATAGCTCGCTGTGCTCAAGTAATTTGTCGTAAATTTTAATTTCTTCAGTTACACGTAAACAGTAAGGTACTTTTACAATATAAACACGGTCTAAAAATGCTTCGTTGTTTTTATTGTTTTTAAAAGTTTGCCACTCAGATTCATTAGAGTGAGCGAGGATCATGCCATTAAAGGGCAGAGCACTAATGCCTTCTGTGCCGTTGTAGTTACCCTCTTGTGTTGCGGTAAGTAAAGGATGCAGCACTTTAATAGGTGCTTTAAACATTTCTACAAATTCCATCAGCCCTTGGTTAGCTAAACATAAAGAGCCAGAGTAGGCGTATGCATCAGGATCGTTTTGGGCAAAGTGCTCAAGCTGGCGAATATCGACCTTACCCACTAGCGCCGAAATATCTTGGTTGTTTTCATCTCCTGGTTCGGTTTTGGCAATGCCTATTTGGTTTAAAATTGAGGGGTAGCGCTTAACCACTCTAAACTGGCTAATATCACCATTGAATTCTTTTAAGCGTTTGCCAGCCCAAGGGGACATAATGGTTTTTAAGTAGCGCGGTTTAATACCGTATTCTTGCTTAAGTACGTCGGCGTCCTCTATTGGGTCAAATAATGCAAGAGGATGGTCGTTTACCGGAGAGCCTTTAATTGAATAAATAGGCACTTGTTGCATTAAATATTTTAGTTTTTCAGCAATGGATGATTTACCCCCACCAACAGGCCCAAGTAAATAAAGCACTTGTTTGCATTCTTCAAGCCCTTGGGCTGCGTGTTTTAAATAAGAGACTATTTGCTCAATGGCGTCTTCCATACCATAAAAATCAGCAAAGGCAGGGTAGCGTGCAACTACTCTATTAGAAAATAACCGGCTTAGTCGTGCATCCGTTGCGGTATCTACCATGTTTGGTTCGCCAATTGCCATGAGTAGGTGTTCTGGTGCGCTGGCGTAGGCAGACTTATCGGTTTTACAAATCTCAAGAAATTCAGCGATACTGTATTCTTCTTCCTGTGCCGCTTCGTATCGTGCTTGGTAATGCTCAAAAATCGTCATAATAACCTCCGAAACCCGCTGTAAAAAGGTGCTTACCTTTTAAAGTCTAGTCACGAATCTGTATTTTTGTGCAATAAAATTAAAAATTTAAGTGAAAAAAGATCATGTTACTAAAAGTGTTTTATTAAATGATGAGGCGCTTGGGTGTGATAAACAAGAAACAAAAAAAGACGCCTAAGCGTCTTTTTTACATTAGCGTTTAAAGGCTAATTAAGCGAAGTTAGCGTTCGCGAATTCCCAGTTAACAAGCGACCAAAAACCTTTAAGGTAATCTGGACGAACGTTACGGTAATCAATGTAGTAAGCGTGTTCCCATAAATCCACTGTAAGGATTGGAGTAACGCCATCATCAGTTAATGGTGTAGCAGCGTTAGATGTATTAACGATGTCTAGTGAACCATCAGCAAGCTTAACTAACCACGTCCAGCTTGAACCAAAGTTATTTACTGCTTTGTCATTTAATGCATCTTTAAACGCATCAAAAGAACCCCATTTGGCGTTGATTGCATCAGCAACTGCGCCAGTAGGCTCGCCGCCGCCGTTTGGAGATAAGCTGTTCCAGTAAAAAGTATGGTTCCAGATTTGTGCTGCGTTGTTAAATACGCCGCCTTCTGATGAACATACGATCTCTTCTAGAGATTTGTTTTCAAACTCAGTACCAGGGATTAAACCATTAAGCTTAACCACGTAAGTGTTGTGGTGTTTGCCATGGTGAAACTCTAGTGTTTCTTTTGAAATATGTGGCTCAAGTGCGTCGATTGCATATGGTAGTGACGGTAGTTCAAATGCCATTTTTTTATCTCCATCTTCTTTGGTTGATAGTCCATTTGGTAATACGTAATGCCTGTTGAAACAGAGCAGTTACCTATACCAAGCGGTAATATAGTGTTACTATAATTGTTGAGTATTTTACTCAAGTTTAAGCAAACAGCAATGCTATTGCGAAAGACTATTTCAATTGCGGCTTTATTTGCCCATTTTAAGTTATATATTTGTGGTCACGATGAGTTATTTTCAAGACCTAAATATATTTAGCTATCGTTACTTTGAGGTTGTAGATGGAAACCATTGATAAAATTAAACAGCAAATTTCAGAAAACCCAATAATCCTTTTCATGAAAGGGTCACCAAAATTACCAAATTGTGGTTTTTCTTCACAAGCATCGCAAGCGTTAATGTCATGTGGTGAACCATTTGCATACGTTGATATTTTACTTAATCCAGACATTCGTGCTGAGCTTCCAGCATACGCAAATTGGCCAACATTCCCGCAATTATGGGTAGATGGCGAATTAGTTGGTGGTTGTGACATTATTATCGAAATGTTTCAACGCGGTGAATTACAGCCGTTAATTACAGAAACTGCTGCTAAATATAAAGAAGCTGACGCAGAGTAATTTTATTACTCAACCTGAACTCAGGTTATTAAGCTCTTTAAACACAAAGCCACTTTTTAAGTGGCTTTGTTGTTTTTAATTTTTGTGAATTTACGAATAAGGAAGGCTCACTTGTACGTTTAAGCCGCCCTCTATTTTGTTATGTAAACTTATATGCCCCTGGTGCGCTTCTGCTATTTCTCTGCATAAGGCTAGCCCTAAACCACTTCCCGTACTTTTTGTAGAATAAAAGGGCACTAAAGCATTTGCCATTACTTGCTCGCTCATACCTTTGCCGCAGTCGCTCACATTTATAACACAAGCTTGGGGTACAAATTCGACCTGAATATGTATTTCATTGGAGTTGGAGCCTGACTCGTGTGAATTTTTTAATAAGTTTATGAGCAGCTGCTCGAGTTGGGCTTGATCAGCTTGTAATTCATTGTGTGGATTTTTTATTTCGTAGCTAAATTGCCAGTGATTTTTTAAATTATTGAGTGTGTTTTGCCAGTTAATCCGTGTTTTTTGTGGCTGAGGTAATTTAGCAAACTTGCCATAGCCTTGTACAAATTCAGTTAAATGACTAATTCGCTCATCAATAGTTGCAAATACACGGGCAAGGCGGGGCTCATCAACTTTATTTGCGAGCAATTGTGCGCTGTGTAACATGGACGACATAGGGCCGAGTGAATTATTCAATTCGTGGCTGATAATGCGTATTACCTTTTTCCACACGGCAACTTCTTGGCGACTAAGCTCACGGGTTAATTGTTTAAATATATATAAATGATGCTTTTGGTTATTGAGTAAAAACTCCCCGGTGGCTAAATGCCAAGTTTGCGAGTCTTGATTCTCTATTTCTATATTAAAGAGGCCATCAACACCGTGCTCTATAGCTGCTATTAATTGCAGGGGCGAATTTTCGAGCAATTTACTTAGCTGCATACCTTCAAGGCGGGTTGCGCTATTAAATAAACTACGGCTAATTAAATTACTAAATACCACCGTATTATTATCATTGACCAGTAATAACGCTTGCGGCGAGCTTTGCAATACTTTATCAAGCATTAACTCGCGCTGGTAAATCCATTGTTTTTCTTGGCGAAGCTGTTTAGCGGTTTGATTATAAAGTCGGCATAGTTTTCCAAGTTCATCATTACTTTTATACGCTAGTAAGCTGGAGAGCTCACCATCTTTAAAATTAAGCAACCCGGTTTCGAGCGATTGCATGCCAAGCTTTATTGGTTTGGTGAGAGCTCTTGAAAGCAAGGTGCTAAATGCAAGCGTTAGTAATATTAAAAACAGAGTGTAGTACATATCAAAACCACTAAGTGCGGCAATAATAAAAACAGGCAGCGCGCTACAAAGTGCGCAAATTAACACAACCTTTTGGCTTAGGGTAAAGTGGCTAATAATGTTTGGCATTAATAATCAATACCCATTTTTTGTAATCGACGATAAAGAGCTTGTCGGCTTAAATCAAATTCACGGGCCACTTTGGCTATAACACCTTGATGAGCGCGCATTGCGTGTTCTATTTCCTGTTTGGTCGGTTCTGCTTTTGCTTCTTGTTGAGCAGTAACCGATGACGAAAGTGCAAAGTCATCGACTGTAAGCGCACCTGTTGGTTTTAGCACCGCTACACGTTTACAAGCATTTTCTAGCTCTCGAACGTTACCTGGCCATTTATAATGTTGAAGTGCTTGCTCTGTGTTTATAGTCAGCTCTCGGTGAGGTAAAAAATGGCTAATAAGTGCTAAAACATCATCTTGCCTTTCGCTAAGGGCAGGCACATTGAGTTCAATTACATTAAGGCGATAATATAAGTCTTCCCTAAATCGACCTTGTTCAATTGCTTGTAGCAGGTTTTCGTTAGTGGCCGATATAACCCGCACATTTACTTTTTGTGTTTGTGTTGAGCCTAAACGTTCAAACTCGCCGGTTTGTACTACGCGTAGTAATTTTATTTGTCCTGAGAGTGGTAAATTACCAATTTCATCTAAAAATAACGTACCGCCATCAGCTGCTTCAAATCGACCAATACGTTGTTTAGTTATCCCCGTGTATGCGCCAGCTTCAGCGCCAAAAAGTTCGGCTTCTATAAGTTCTTGTGGTAGTGCGCCTGCGTTTACCTTAATAAAAGGTTGCGATACAAGTGGGGAGTTTTTTTGAATGATATGCGCAATGCACTCTTTACCACTTCCATTAGGGCCTGTAATTAATGCAGATATATCAGATTTAGCTACTTGTAGCGCCATAGTGACCAGTCGTTCCATAGCCGTGCTTTTAAATATTAGCCCGGCAAGGTCTGCGCTTTTAAATGTACCTTCACGCTCTTGTTGATGGCGATTATGTGTCGCCACTATTTTTTTAGCACTGCCTAGCTCTATTAAGTTACTGATACAAACTAGTAGTTTTGCATCATCCCAGGGTTTTGGTAAGTAATCGGCAGCACCGGCTTTTACAAGCTCAATAGCGGTAGCAAGTTCGGTCCAGGCTGTAATAAGTATAATAGGGAGGTGTGGGTTTATTTCTCGTAGTTCATAAAACAACGTTTTACCTTCTTCGCCAGAGGTTGTGTCGCTGGTAAAGTTCATGTCTTGAATTACAAGCTCAATTCGCTGATAGCGAACTATTTGCAGAGCATCAAACGGGTTTGTTGCAGTCACTACCGAAAAGTCGTGGATCTCGAGCAACAATGAAAGTGCATCGAGTACTGCTTGGTTATCATCAACAATGAGTATTTTATGAGTCATAGGTTATTTTTATAATTTTTTAATGGCTACACTGCCTTACTAATCAGTGTAGCATAGTGATTTTTACATGATTTAGTAACCTAAACTCTGGATAATAAATCTACCTCAAGCGGATTCTAGGTTAAATTGTGCGAGTTGCGATACTGGGCGAAATATTAGCAGCGCGTTTAGCCGGCCCTAATACCGCAAGTAAGCTCATTAATAATACGACAATGGCGGTAACGGCTATATAGCTTGGCGGTAGTGCGGCTACAGAAAAATACTGCATTAACATTTTCCCAAGTAGTATTGCTGTTACCACACCTAAGGCTAAACCTAGGCTACAAATTAATGCATTTTCTACTAAAAAGTAGCTAACAATAGCTGACTTTCTTGCACCAAGTGCTCTGCGTGTGCCAATTTGCTTAGTACGTTTGCTAATATTAAATAAGGTTAAGCCAAAAATACCGAGAGCGGTTATAAGCACTAAAATAGTGATTAATACTATGAGCATGCGCATCATGAGGCGGTCTTTAGCGGTATACTCATTTTTTAATTCATCAAGTCCTTTAATGTTATTAATAACGCGTTTGCTGTAATTTTCGAGCATGGCATTTTCTATTTCTTTCATTACAGCTGCTCGCTGACCAGGCTCTGTACGAACGGCAACTTGTGCATAACTTGCTGCTTTAATATAAGGAATAAACGCAAGATTATCGGGTTTACTGTCTTTGAGCCACGGGCCTTTCATGTTTCCGATCACGCCAATAACTTTAAGTGGTAGGTCACCAAAATAAACTATTTTTCCTAAACCATCTCCATCAGGGTAGAGCTCATCAAGTAAGGCTTTAGTGACTATAGTGACGTTGGTGCGCTTTTGTGTAATTTCGTTTGTAACTAGCACTTCATCTTCGGTAAAGTTTCGCCCTGCAATTAAGTTAACGCCGTAGGTATTAATTGCGTGGTCATCTATAAAAAAATAAGCAGTTCTTACACTTAGGCCTTCTTGTGGAGCGGGTTGTAAATTAAAGCTCGAAGCGCTGCCACTGCCTGATAGCGGGATACTACTGCTTAATGCGGCATCAACTACGCCTGGCATTTTTCTAAGCATGCTTTCATCAAGCTCAAACTGCTGGCTTAAGTTAATATCAGTACCAAAGGTCATTACATTAAACTTAAATATATCTTGCTCAGGGTAGCCCGTTTCTTGATTTAAATAGCTAATTCTGTCTTGAATGATAAATGCAGCATTACTGACTATAGCTGTGGTAATTGCAATTTGAATTAGCAGTAATACAGCGCCCACCTTTGAGCGGCATAAGGCGTTAAATATAGGTTTTATTTCTAACATTGTTAAATTCCTTATTGGCTCTTAAGATAAATAGCAGGATTGGTTTTACACACTAACCAAGCTGGGTACAAACCAGCCAAAATGCAGGTTGTAATTGCAATCAATGGGGCGCTCAATAGCATGGTCAAATCCATTGTTGCTAAGTTTTCATAGTAGTCGTAGCTTTGCACTACGCCCATTAAGCCAAGTTGTGCTAGTACAATTCCTAGCATGCCACCTATAAAGCCAAGCATGGCGACCTCAACTAAGTGCTGTAAAAATATTTGCCTTTTACTAGCGCCTAATGCGCGTCTTACACCTACTTCTGGCGCTCTGCGTAAAAACTTGGCTAAAAGTAAACCTAAAATATTGGCTAAGCAGACACCTAAGAACATAAAGCTCAGGCCCACTAAAATTTTATTGTCTTCGGTGACGACGTTGTTGTATTGCATCCATTGGTTTACATCGCGAAGTTTATACTCAAGTTCTTTACGATTAAATCGACCACGTTTTTGTTGTTCTTGCATATAGGCTAATAAGTAATTTTGATAGGCTTGTTTTTGTTCAAGCGTATTTAGCTCTGCCCAAAACTGGATCCATACTTGCTCAGATTGCAGTTTATCTGCAAAGGTTGGTGTATTTTCGTGTTTCCATCCATTGCTATTGCCCCAACTTACGAGCTCTTTTGCCTTTATTAAGCTAAAGGGCATAAATAATTCTTCTACTTGATTAAATGCACCGTTATTTAAATCATAATATTTAATATTGAGAGGCCAATGGTTAATAACACCAACTACTTGATAGCTTGCATCATCTAAGTAAATCAGTTCTCCGACGGAGTTTTGTCCTGCAAATAGTTTATCGTTTATCTCTTGGGTAATAACAACCACAGGTGCGGCTGAGTTTTCTTGCTCTTTGCTCCAAGCCCCTCCGTATAGAAATGACAAATTAAACATGCTAAAAAAGTCAGGCGTTGTCATGCGAGCATTACCTATAAAAGGTTTTATTTTGTCGGAGTCTAAATAAACTGAAAAGCCGGTACGCATCATAGCCACTTTTTTCTCTGACGTGGGTGCGTTTAATAAGTTCTCTGCATCTTGATAGGTCAATTGCAGTGGCATGTTATCTTCTGTCCACCACGTACTACCATCGTCCATTGTTTGTAATTGCACACTGTAAAGTTGGCTGCTTTTTTCTGGAATAGGATCGGCCGACATCATGTGATAAACACTAAGGCTGGTCATTGTTATGCCTATACCTATCGCAATGGCAAGTACCATTAAAAAGCTAACCAATGGGGTGCGCTTGAAGCTGCGCCAACTTAAATCTAAATAATGAATAAACATTAGTTAAACCCCCGATGCTGTTTTTATAGTTTGCGCGCCCTGATAAAGCGTAAAGTCGGCAAGTTGTCCATCAACTACTTGAATATTACGCGGAGCACGGCGGGCTAATTCGCTATCATGAGTTACCATTACAATAGTGGCACCGTCGCGATTGATTTGTTCAAGTAACTCCATAACTTGGCGAGCCATTAAGCTGTCAAGGTTACCTGTTGGCTCATCGGCAAGTAAAAAACGAGGTTCACCAGCAAGCGCACGGGCTATTGCCACACGTTGTTGCTGGCCACCAGAGAGTTGTTGAGGTAAGTGTTTAGCGCGAGATGCTAAACCAACTTGTTCAAGGCATTGCTCAATTCGACGTTTTCGCTCATTTGCTTTAATCCCTCTGTAGCGAAGAGGAACTTCTATGTTTTCATATAAATTTAAATCGGGGATCAAATTAAAGCCTTGGAATATAAAGCCAATTTTTTGATTACGTAAATCAGCACGTTGGTTATCGTTTAGGCTGCCAACATTAACGCCATCCAGCAGGTATTCACCTTCGTTAAAAGGCTCGAGCATACCTGCAATATTTAAAAAGGTTGTTTTTCCTGAGCCGCTAGGACCAGTAACAGCAATAAATTCGCCTTCGTTTACTTGCAGATTAAAATCTCGAAGCGCATGGGTTTGTACCATTTCTGTTTGGTATACTTTACTTACATTGTTCATTTGTAACATCGTTGTTCCTAATTATTTTTAGCGTTGGTTGAGAACGTCTGTTTAATTTAATAAAATCGTGTTGGCTTGCTTAAAGTCGCTGTAGCTTGAAATAATAATTTCATCGTTTTCTTTTAGTCCACTTAAAAGCTCAACCGCATTAATGCTGGTGGCGCCTATTGTAATAGGTATACGCTTTGCGATATTGCCATCGACTTTATAAGCTATAATTCCGCCTTGTTGCATAAATGCACCACGCTTTACTTGCATTACACCTTCTCGGTTGTCGAGTAAAATACGTGCAGTTAAGCGTTGGTTCTGACGAATGTTGTTAGTAACACCTTTAAACCGGACGCGTGCTGTTACTTCACGATTATTAACTTCTGGTGATATGGCGGATAAATTCCCCATCACTGTTTCATTGCCTAACTTAAGCTCTACTTCCATACCGAGCCCTAATTCGTTTGCGTAACTTTCAGGAACTTGGAGTTCGGCTTCAAAATTACTTAAGTCGACGAGAGTCATAAGAGGTTGGCTTTGCGTCACTGCGGCTTTTTGTTGCACTAATAGGTTACCCACGATCCCTGTAACGGTAGCCTTAATAGATAGGTTGCTTACTTTTCGGATTAAGTCATCAACAATAAGTTGTTGGCGGGTCACATCACTTTTAGCAGCTTGTAGTTCAAAAGCGAGCGTGTCTTTGGCAAGCAATACCTCTTGCTGCGCATGCTTATAGGAGAGCTTAGCTCGGGATAAATCATCAACTGCTTTTTCTAGATCAATTTGGCTAATTAAGTGCTTTTGTATTGATAACTGTGCGCGACGATTTTCGCGCTCAGCGGCGTTAAGCTCAACTTGCGCCATATCGAGTGTTTTATTTAAAGTGAGTGTTTGGCGTCTTGCTTGCAAATGCTGCCTTTGCTGCTCGCCTTCAAGTCTTTTAAGTACAGACTCCTGTTGCTTTAATTCATTAGTTGACTCAGGGCTTTGCAGCAGGGCAAGTGTGTTGCCTTGCTTTACTGTATCGCCGGCCTTTACTTTTAAATCTATAAATCCCCGTTCTGGACTGTAGATTTTAGGAGCATTAGCAGCAACAATTTTACCACTGGCGGCAATGTCTCGAATGAGCGCTTTAACATGTACTTTTGCAATCTGTACTTTTGAGCGGCTAATAGAGCTTTTAGCGCTATGGCTCGTTAAAAAAATATAAGCAATTGCAGAGACCACAATGAAAACAATCGCAGTGATTATCGCGTATTTTTTATAGCTTATAGGTGCCTTTACTTGTATGTCTTGTGCGCTGGTATCTTTAATCATTTAATTTCCCCTAAATTGCTTTTATGTATTTTTCGCACAGCAGTAATAAAGCTGCTGTGCAAATAGCGGCAATAGGAGAGAGTAAAAATAAGCTTAGAGTAAACATAGTAATTCCAATTAGCGATTATATATAAAGCTATACGATTAATATGCCAACCATTATCTTATTGATATTTAAGTGATTTTATTTTTTTTGTTATTGAAATTCATGTCCGCGGACAGTTTATGTGTCCGCATCGGACATAGTTTTAAATAAAAATTCACTATTAACGTACAAAAAATGACATGAACTTTCATAACTATACTAATGAGCAGCAATAATCGGGGATGTTAAGCCATTAAAGTAATGAAATAGCATAAAACTATCTAAATGTTAACTGAATAGCCCCTCTAGTGTTGAATACTTATTCACTTTCGGTTGCCTTTACGTTTACGTAAGCTGGCACGCTGAATGCTTGTGTTTTTTACAATATGTTAAACTTGACACCAGTGTCATGAAAAAATAGTGGTTAAAATAACGCTAAATGTTAAAAATAATGATAAAAAGAAATCTTGCTATGAAGTGAGAAATATTCAAGAATGTGAATATGTATTCAAAGTGCTATTGACTCTATTTAAGATAGAGGCTAGTTTTGTCCGTCTGTTAGCAAATCGTCGAGCAGTTCATCCACGCTAACAGTGCAGCAAGGGGAGGGGTCTATGTTATACGACTCAAAGTTAGAAAAAGAAAATTGTGGCTTTGGCTTAATAGCTCAAGTTAATGGTCAAGCTAGTCATAGGCTTATTCGTACTGCTATTACGGGGCTTGATCGCATGCAGCACCGTGGTGGTATATCTGCCGATGGTAAAACAGGTGATGGCTGTGGTTTATTATTACAAAAACCAGATAGCTTTTTCCGTGCTATTGCTAGTGAACATAACTGGCACTTAGGCAAAAACTACGCAGTGGGTATGATATTTTTAAATTCAGACCCTGTTTTAGCGCAAGCTGCAAAACAAATACTTAGCGAAGAATTAGAAAAAGAAACGTTAAATATTTTAGGTTGGCGCGTTGTGCCAACCGACCCATCAATGCTCGGTCCTATTGCTGTACAGCAATTACCAGGTTTTGAACAAATTTTTGTTAGCGCGCCAGAAGGTTGGCGTTCTAAAGACTTAGAGCGTCGCTTATATGTAGCACGCCGCCGCGCTGAAAAGCGCATTGTTGATGACGAAGCTTTCTATATCGCAAGTCTATCTGGTTTGGTAACTATCTATAAAGGCTTAATGATGCCTGCAGATTTACCAAATTTTTACCTAGATTTAGCTGATATTCGTATGACGAGTGCGATTTGTGTTTTCCATCAGCGCTTTTCTACTAATACTCAGCCGCGTTGGCCTTTAGCTCAACCTTTCCGCTATTTAGCACACAATGGTGAAATTAATACTATTGAAGGTAACCGCCAGTGGGCACGCGCACGTTCATACAAGTTTGCGTCACCGCTTATTCCTGATTTACAAAGCGCAGCGCCGTTTGTAAACGAAACCGGTTCTGATTCATCAAGCCTAGATAATATGCTTGAGCTATTTTTAGCTGGTGGCATGGATTTATTCCGCGCTATGCGTATGCTCGTACCACCTGCATGGCAGAAAAACCGTGCAATGGACGACGATTTACGTGCATTTTACGACTTTAACTCTATGCATATGGAACCATGGGATGGCCCGGCAGGTATTGTTATGTCGGATGGTCGTTTTGCGGCTTGTAACCTTGACCGTAATGGACTTCGCCCAGCGCGTTATGTAATTACACAAGATGGCTTTATTACGCTTGCATCAGAAGTGGGTATTTGGGATTACACTGCCGATGAAGTAGTTGAAAAAGGCCGTGTTGGTCCAGGTGAATTATTAGTTATTGATACTAAGCTTGGCAAAATTTGGCACTCAGATGAAATCGATCAAGATTTAAAGTCTCGCCATCCTTACAAGTCATGGCTTGAGGAGAATGTTAAGCGTTTAGTTCCATTTGAAGAGCTTACTGAACAAGACGCCGGTAATCGCTCATTTGATGACGAAACGCTAGCTAAATATCAAAAAATGTTTGGTTATACCAACGAAGAGCTTGATAGCGTTATTCGTGTAATGGGTGAAAACGGCCAAGAAGCAACCGGCTCAATGGGTGATGACACGCCATTTGCAGTGCTTAGTGAAGGGCATCGTTCGCTTTATGATTACTTCCGCCAAAAATTTGCGCAAGTAACAAACCCACCTATCGATCCACTGCGTGAAAATCATGTAATGTCACTTGCGACATGTATTGGTAGTGAGCAAAACGTATTTAACGAAACAACAGGCCACGCTAAGCGCCTACAGTTTGATACGCCAATTTTAATGTACGCAGACATGCAGCAGCTATTAAATGCTGATGAAGCGCATTACAGCTACTGTAAAATTGATATTACCTACACAGTTGAAGAAGGTTTAGAAAATGCGGTAACGCGTATTTGTGACCAAGCACAAGAAAAAGCAGCCGCTGGTTGTATAATGCTTATTTTAACTGACCGTAACTTTAATGAAGCAAATTTGCCGATTCCAGCAGCTATGGCTGTAGGTGCGGTACAAAAACGATTAGTTGATAACAATCTTCGCTGTGAATCAAACATTATCATTGAAACCGGTAGCGTGCGTGATGCGCATCAGTTTGCTGTGTTATTAGGCTTTGGTGCTACGGCAATTTATCCATACCTTGCGTATGAATCGTTAGTTGCGATGAGCGACAGCAAAATTATTAATAAGTCGTATTGCGAAGTAACTCTTGCTTACCGTAAAGCCATTAACAAGGGCTTATACAAAATCATGTCTAAAATGGGCATAAGTACGGTTGCGTCATATCGCTGCTCAATGTTGTTTGAAGCGGTTGGTTTATCTGACGCTATTGTACAAATGTGCTTTAAAGGTGTGGCAAGTCGCATACAGGGCGCATGCTTTACCGACTTTGATGACGATCAGCAAAGCTTACACAAACTCGCTCTAAGTAAGCGTAAATTATTAAGCCACGGCGGCTTGTTTAAGTACGTACATGGCGGCGAGTATCATGCTTATAATCCTGATGTAATCCAAACCCTGCAAAAAGCAGTTCGTTCTGGTGAATATAGTGATTACAGTGAATATGCAAAACTTGTTAATACGCGTCCTATTGCCACTTTACGTGACATGCTTGCGCTTAAAATTCCAGAGCAAGGCATTAGCATCGATGATGTAGAGCCTGCAGAAAACCTATACAAGCGTTTCGATTCAGCAGCAATGAGTATTGGTGCATTATCGCCAGAAGCGCATGAGGCTCTAGCAATTGCAATGAACCGCTTAGGCGGTTGTTCAAACTCTGGTGAAGGCGGCGAAGATAAGCTGCGTTATGGTACCGAGAAAAACTCGCGTATTAAACAAGTTGCTTCAGGTCGATTTGGCGTAACGCCGCATTATTTACGCAGTGCTGACGTTATTCAAATTAAAGTAGCGCAAGGTGCAAAACCAGGCGAAGGCGGTCAATTACCGGGTGAAAAAGTAACTCCATACATTGCTAAACTTCGTTATTCGGTTCCCGGTGTTACGTTAATTTCGCCACCACCACATCACGATATTTATTCAATTGAAGATTTAGCGCAGCTAATTTTCGATTTGAAACAAGTAAACCCTAAAGCGCTAATTTCTGTAAAACTGGTTTCAGAACCAGGCGTAGGAACCATTGCAACGGGTGTTGCTAAAGCGTATGCCGATTTAATTACTATTTCTGGCTATGATGGTGGTACAGGCGCAAGCCCACTTACTTCAGTTAAATATGCAGGTAGCCCATGGGAGCTAGGACTTGCAGAAACGCAGCAAGCTCTTGTTGAAAATGGACTGCGTCATCGTATTCGCTTGCAAACAGATGGTGGCTTAAAAACGGGTTTAGATATAATTAAAGCGGCAATTTTAGGTGCAGAAAGTTTTGGCTTTGGTACCGGCCCAATGGTTGCGCTTGGTTGTAAATACTTACGAATTTGCCATTTAAACAACTGTGCGACCGGTGTTGCAACACAAGACGAAACACTTCGTCAAAAGCATTACCACGGCTTACCAGAAATGGCGATGAACTACTTTAAGTTTATAGCGCAAGAAGCACGTGAAATCATGGCAAGCTTGGGTGTTGTAAACTTAACTGATTTAATCGGTCGTTTAGATTTGCTTGAAGCAATTGAAGGCAAAACAGCAAAACAGAAGAAAATTGATTTATCTTCAGTAATTGCTCAGCCTAATAACCCAACTGGCGAAACGCTTTATTGTAGTGCGCCTAATAGCTCACATTATTTAGGAAAACTTAATGAGAGCCTACTAGCTAAGGCGCAAGACGCAATTGATGCTTCAAGCGGTATTTCACTAGTAAGTCGTATTTGTAATACGGACAGATCGGTAGGTGCAATGCTTTCTGGCTATATTGCTGATAAATATGGCAACCAAGGTATGGCGGCTGACCCTGTAGTAATTGAACTACACGGTACTGCGGGTCAATCATTTGGTGTGTGGAATGCCGGCGGCCTTGAAATGACATTGGTTGGTGATGCAAACGATTACGTAGGTAAAGGCATGGCGGGTGGCAAGTTAGTTATTCGTCCACCACTTGGCTCGTCGTTCGAAAGTCACAAAGCCACAATTGCAGGCAACACATGTTTATACGGTGCAACAGGCGGTAAACTGTTTGCTGCAGGTTGTGCAGGCGAGCGCTTTGCAGTTCGGAACTCAGGTGTGCAAGCGGTTGTTGAAGGTGTAGGTGATAACGGTTGTGAATACATGACGGGCGGCGTTGTATGTGTACTTGGTAATGTAGGTGTTAACTTTGGTGCGGGTATGACCGGTGGTTTTGCTTATATTTTAGATGAGCGAAATGATTTTGAAAAACGCATTAATCCAGAGCTAGTAGAAATAGTAACGCTGGATGAATTAACATCGCATCAAGAGCATTTACGCGGTTTAATTGCTGAGCATTTAGAGCTTACTGGCTCATGCCGTGCAGAAAGTATTTTAGCTAACTTTGAATTGTACTTACCTATGTTCAAATTAGTAAAACCAATATCAAGCGACGTAAAAAGTTTACTCGGGCATCGCGCTCGCAGTAGTGCCGAACTACGTGTTCAGGCGCAATAAGGGGGCAGTATGAGCGAAAATGTATATCAATTTATAGACGTGCAGCGTGTAGACCCACGCAAAAAACCAATCTCGTCACGTAAAAAATCTTTCGTAGAAATTTACGAACCCTTTTCAGAGAATCAGGTTAACTCACAAGCTGACCGTTGTTTAGATTGTGGTAACCCATACTGTGAGTGGAAATGTCCAGTACATAACTACATTCCACAATGGCTAAAGTTAATACGCACAGGCCGTATTATAGAGGCGGCAGAGCTTTCTCATCGTACAAATAGCTTACCAGAGGTTTGTGGGCGTGTTTGCCCACAAGACCGCTTGTGTGAAGGCTCGTGTACGCTCGATGAAGAGTTTGGTGCGGTTACAATTGGTAATATTGAAAAATACATTACTGATGAGGCATTTAAAATGGGCTGGAAGCCTGATATGTCTTATGTAACATGGACTGACAAAAAAGTAGCCATTATTGGTGCGGGCCCTGCAGGTTTAGGGTGTGCTGATATTTTAGTGCGTAACGGTGTTAAACCAGTGGTGTTTGATCGTCACCCAGAAATAGGTGGACTACTCACATTTGGTATTCCTTCTTTTAAACTTGAAAAATCAGTAATGCAAAAGCGCCGTGAAATTTTCACTGAAATGGGCGTAGAATTTAAGTTAAATGTTGAAGTAGGTGTTGATATTACACTTGACCAAATTTTAGCTGATTACGACGCTGTGTTTTTAGGGGTTGGTACGTATCAGAGTATGCGTGCAGGTCTTGAAAATGAAGATGCAGCGGGTGTTCACGATGCATTGCCGTTTTTGATTGGTAACACGAACCGTGTAATGGGCTACGACGAGACAAAACAACCGTGTATTGATATGGCTAATCAAAAAGTAGTTGTACTTGGCGGTGGTGATACAGCGATGGACTGTGTGCGTACGTCTATTCGACAAAATGCTGCAAAAGTAACGTGTGCTTATCGTCGTGATAAAGAAAATATGCCAGGCTCTAAACGTGAAGTTAAAAACGCGAAAGAAGAAGGCGTTATATTTACGTATAACGTTCAGCCTAAAGGCATTGTACTGAACGATAAAGGTAAAGTGACCGGCGTTAAAATGGTTAAAACTAAATTAGGTGAACCTGACGCAAAAGGCAGAAGCCGTGCTGAAGAAGTACCTGGTTCAGAACATGTTATTGAAGCTGATCAAGTTATTATGGCGTTTGGTTTCCAGCCTCACAAAATGGATTGGTTAGAAAAATACGATGTAGAAATAAACAACTGGGGCGGTATTAACGCACCAGAACAAGGTGAGTTTACACATCAAACTACTAACCCTAAAATATTTGCTGGTGGCGACATTGTACGTGGTTCAGATTTAGTGGTAACTGCTATTTTTGAAGGACGTAACGCTGCAGAAGGTATTATGGATTACTTAAAAGTTTAATTTTTCGTGTTAAAATAACGATATTTAAAGCAAGCCAAGTGGCTTGCTTTTTTATTTGTTTTATCCAAATGTAATGTCAACATAATTAGTGACAAATGGGGCTATATTTATACCACCTTTTGTATGGCTTTCTTGAACAACACCTTTTGTTAGTAACTTCATGTAGAAACCTTATATAGTAACTTTCAAAGAAACTGCTTTGCCATTATGGGTTGTTCTTTATAAGCCAAATGCGATTTCTTTAGGTATCTACTAAGCGGCTTTCAGGACTCGTTTCATATATATAAACGTTATCGACACTTCTTTCTTCTATGTCGTTTATATACTCTAATACCAATTCGCTTAATTAAGTGATCTATTTTGAGATAACAAAATTATGTCGATAATGAGGCTAAAGTTTCGCTACTTAGGTGTTCTCGGCAATTACCTCTACATTGCTTTGTATTCATGCAGTCGTATCTCGAAAGTTTTAACGCAGTTAGCGCCAAGTTCAATCCTTGAAATTGATTGAGTATTATCGCGGATTTGTATAGTGCGTGTATTTTTTGTAGCGGCACTTTTATTGATTAATGTGTTGTTGACTCGGTCCAGGCACAATTCATAGAATAGTTACTACCATCTTTAACTGTGCAGGTTTATATTATTTTTTGACTACCAGTCAGTTCGATTATTGCAGGAATAAAAGGGCGTACTTATATAATTTAGCAAATGGTATTAGTGCCAAGCAATTTAATATCGTAAAAATGTACTTACCTGAGATAAATGCAAGAGGCTAAAAATATGTGCACAATTGTCAGTGCTAATTACTAACCTTAATAGTTGATTTAAATATAAAGTAGGTTCATTATTGCACGCTGTTTACGGTTTGCTTACTTTATATCTATAAGTTTGCTTTTATACATTAATAAATAAATAGAAATTATGTACGAATATTCAAACAATTTAGAAAGGAAGCTCATTGTTCGGTTCTTTTCCTCAATAGGCTTTATAGCAACGTTTTCGATGGCTAGCTTAGCATTTATTAACAGCAGCTATTTATTAGCATTTACTTTGGTTGTTTCTTCGTTTGTTTACTTATCTGCGTTTAATATAGGTAGAGGTGTAGAGAAGTCTGCAACTGTAATTTTATATAACCTGTATGCACTTATGTTTTATCTTGTACTTACAGGAGGAGCACAAGGTACAGGGCCTATATGGATATTTATAGTGTCTCCTGTTACTTATTCAATTCGAGGGCTTAAACGAGGGACGTTTGATATTGTTTTATTTTTATCGGCAATTGTTCTCGGTTTCTATTGCGCTGATACATTTAATATATATGACTACAATCCTGAGCAGTTTCCAGTCAGAATCATACTCGCTTTTATAATTGTTGCATCGCTGAGTGGTTATTACGAATTTTCAAGAGAAAAATACAGCAGTAAATTAATTGCTTTAAGCCAAAAAAATGAATTTTTAGCAACTATAGATCCACTCACTAATCTGCCAAACCGTCGTTTCACTATGAATAAGCTTATAGCTTTTAAAAATGAGCTTAAAAATAATAATATTCCGTTTGTAATATTATTAGCTGATGTAGATAATTTTAAAAAAATTAATGATCAATTCGGCCATGATTTTGGCGATGAAGCTCTTATCCATTTAGCCAAAATATTTGAAAATAATATTCCGCAAAATGCGATTGCTTCACGTTGGGGCGGTGAGGAGTTTTTAATTGTGATTCCAAATGTAACCGTTGATGATGGCGAGCTCGTTGCAGAAAAAATCCATAATGCCCTTAAAGCTTCAGCTGTAAGCTTATTTTCAGATAGTGTAAATATAACGCTAAGCATTGGCATCACAGCTGCAAACGCTGAACGCTCAATTGACCTAGATATTAAGCATGCTGATGAACTACTTTATAAAGCAAAAGAGCAAGGTAAAAACAGAACGTGCTCTTTTTAAATGTTTATTTACTTTAATCCATTGAAAACGAATCAAGGGATGGCCTTATTTTAGCCTTTCTACGTTTTAAGCTCATGTAGCATATTACAATACACGCAATCTGCATTGTAATTAAAACCCAATAACTAACACCTAAATCACTTAGTCCATTTATTTTTTCGCTAGTAAAGTAATAGGCCACAACGATTAGTTGAAAAACTAAAAAGCTATTTAAAAACTTAAATAAACGTTGTTTAAAACAAGTATGTTTATATTTACTAAATATAATTAAACAGGTGCTTAGTACTAATAACAACCAACTTAAAATTATACAAAAATCAACTAAAGTACTGTGCATTATTTAATCCTTGAAGACGTTATTTACTAACACATTAGGCGTGAGCCATTATTAGTTCTTTAGCATTTGCTTTAGCTGTTTTGCTTATGTTATCGCCGCCAAGTAAACGGGCTATTTCATTAATACGGCCATCTTTATTTAAAGGCAGCATATGAGTAAACGTTTCGCCTTGTGCTATTTCTTTAGCTACAAAAAATTGCTGATGTGCACTACTGGCAACTTGCGGTAAATGAGTAACACAAATTACTTGAGTTGATTTACCTAATTGGCGTAATAACTTACCTACAGCAGATGCCGTTGGGCCAGAAATACCTACATCAACTTCATCAAAAATAAGCGTTGGGGTTGTTACTTTTTGGGCAATAATTACCTGTATAGCAAGACTTATACGAGAAAGCTCACCACCTGATGCTACTTTAGCTAATGGTTGAAGTGGTTGTCCCGGATTAGTTGATACTAAAAACGAGACATTATCAAAGCCTAGGCTGTTTGGTGTACGATTACTCTCTTGAGTTAAGGCTATTTCAAAAACACCGTTTTCCATTGATAAGTTAGCCATGCTTTCACTTATTAGTGTGTTAAGTGTATTAGCATACTCGCAGCGGCTTTTACTTAATTCATCAGCAGTTTGCTTGTAACTAAGTAACGCGCTTTCTATTTCTGACTCAAGCTGCTCCAGACGATTACTATTATTACTTATTGACTCAAGTTCTTGAGCAATCGATTGATGAAACTCAACTAACTGCTGTGGTTTTATATGATGCTTACGCGCTAAATCCATCGCTCCACTTAGCCTATTTTCTACTTCAACTAAGCGTGCCGGGTCTAAATCTGCTTGCTCAGTGTAATTGCGCACTTCGCGGCTTGCTTCTTCAACTTGTACAGCGGCTTCGCTAAGCATAGCAGCTACGCTTGCTAAACTTTCGTCATATTGAGCCAGTTCGGTAAATTGTTGAGCGCTGTGCTGTAGTAATGAGCAAGCGTTTTGCTCATCACTTTCATATAAGTGTTGTAACTCACGTTGGCACGATTCTAATATTGTTTGGCTATTGCTTAGTTTGTAATGCTCAGCCTCAATTAAATCAAACTCATTTTCTTGTAATGCAAATTCATCAAGCTCAGCAACTTGATACTCTAACAATTGTTTTTGCGCTGCTTGTTGCTGCTGTTGTTGTTCTAAGTGTTTAAATTCTTTTTGTAAGTTAGCAAACTGTTTATAGTTTTTATTTACTGAGTTTACTAAGTGGTGATGCCCTGCATAGGCATCTAAAAGCTGTAACTGATGCTCAGCTTTTAATAAATATTGGTGGGCATGTTGTCCATGAATAGATATTAAATATTGACCAAGTTCTTTTAATTGTGATGCGGTAACTGCACTACCATTAATATAGCTTTTACTACGGCCATTTTTACAAACAACACGACGTAATAAGCACTCGTTGTCAGAAGTGCTTAGCATATGTTGCTCTAAAAATGCTTGAGCAAGCGGTAGATCTGTTAAGTCAAATTGTGCACATACTTCTGCTTTATCAGAGCTTGGGCGAACTGCTGATGCTTCAGCGCGCTCACCTAAGCATAGCGATAAGGCATCAATAGCAATAGATTTACCAGCACCTGTCTCACCTGTGATCGCAGTCATACCGCTGCGCCATTCTGTGCTTAAATTACTTACGATTGCAAAGTTTTTAACTTCTAAACCAATTAACATACTGTTTATCCATCCAGTCAATTAACTGTTAATTTATACAGTGTTTTGGTTTTTTGCAAATTAATTTTTTATTATTTAAGCAACACTTACATCTTGAGTAAACTGTGTATCGGAAGTTTGGGAAGATGCATCAATTTGATCATCAACAATATCAGTAGGTTGTATACTCTCTTCGGTTTTAAGCAGAGCAATGAGGGGAGGTAATGTATTAATATAAAAACTCTTATTGTATAAAATGCCTTGCTGGGGCAACTCAGATACAAAGTACTGTATATTATCAATCAATGGTTGAATTATATTTGTTTGATTGATTTTAATTAACTCGTTGGACAACGTATTAATTAGTAGGTCGGCGGTATCTTCAAGCTGTTGCAAGTTCTCGTCTGTATGTGATTGAACAACAAAAAAATTATTTACAATAGCTTGAATGCGAGGAACGTATTTTGGGCGAATTATTTTAGCATCAAGTAGATCATTAAGCTTTGCTTTAAGGCGCGTATTTACATGCGAAACACGTTCATTAAATAGCTTTTTTCTAGCTTCTATCGCTTTTTTACGGTTACTCTCAATTTTGAGGTAACTGTATAAAAGTGTAATTAATAGCAGTAAAGCAAAGAATACTACATAAGTCATTGCTACTCGTTCCTAAATTAGTTGATTATTATTTTAAGTCGCCATTTTGCTTTATAGTACCAAATTTGGCAATAAGAATAGGGCGTGTTGACCTTTCAGGATTAAGATTTGTTCAATCTAGGGGCGATTTAATCGCGGCGAGAGGTTTGAAACCTAGTGGGCTAAGTAAAAACCGAACAACAAAGAGTCAATCGCCCCTAGAAAGAACCCTTAGGGCAGCGCATGTTTGGCCTTTATGCTGTGTTATCGCCTATTTATGGGGAATAACCACACTACATAGGCTCTGCCTTGCCTAAATACCAAATATACAGCTGCAAATTTAACCTCGAAAGATAAACAGGTCCTAGTACAAACGACTACCCCAATTCAGTTTTGTACGTAAAACGTTGTAGTAAGAGTAATTTTTTGGATGAATTAAGCGCAATTGTTTATCGGCTTTTTTAATTACTACCTCATCGCCGGGTAATACGGCTAGCACTACGTGGCTGTCGCAGCTTACCTGTAGGCTATCTGTATTTTCTAGGCTTAGCTTTAAACGAACTTCATTATCGGCATCTACCACTAAAGGTCTGCTAGATAAGGTATGAGGAAACATAGGTACTAACGATATAGCATTTAGTTCTGGCGTTAATATTGGACCGCCACCTGAAAGTGAATACGCCGTAGAGCCTGTCGGGGTTGATACTATTAAACCATCGGAGCGCTGAGAAAACACAAAGTCATTATTTATAAAAGCTTCAAATTCAATCATGTGCGCTACTTTATCGGCATGAAGTACCGCTTCGTTAACGGCTGAGTTTGCACTTTTTAATTCGTTGTGGCGATATACTTCTACTTCTAATAAAAAACGTTTTTCTTCAAGATACTCACCACTGAGTACTTGCTCTAAGCTCGCTTCAAACCCTTCGGGGTTTAAATCAGTTAAAAAGCCAAGGTTACCTCTATTTACACCAATAACAGCAATATTAAAGCGTGCAAGCACGCGTGCAGCACCAAGCATGTTACCGTCACCGCCCACAACAATGGCTAAATCGGCTTGTTCACCTAAGTCGACTAATTTAACGAGTTTGTCTGAAGGGATATTATCTAATTGACTCCCCGTGCGTTTTTCTACTATTACCTCAAAGCCAAGCGCAAGTAAAAATGTATGTAGACGCTGCAGAGTAGCCGCTGCTCCCGGATGATTAGGTTTGCCAATTAGGCCTATGGTGTTAAAAGGAGAGTCCATAATGTACGCACAAAGAGATTTAATAATTGTAGAGTAACTCAAAACAGAAGTGTTTGAAAATACAGATTATAGCAATATTATAAACCATCAGTTTTATTTACTGTGAGTTAGCTGCACGACTTGAAAAACAACTAAACGCCCCGATATCTCTTTCATGCAACAAGATGTAGATACCATGAAACTAAACCCACGAGATCAGCAAATTTTTTCAGCTGTTATGAACATGTACTGTAATGGTGAGGGTTTGCCCGTCCCATCAACAAAAATTGCTAAGCTTAAAGGGATGGCAGTGTGTTCGGCTACGGTACGTAATGCTATGGCTCGCTTAGAAAAAGTGGGCTTATTGTATTCACCTCATACATCCGCTGGGCGAGTACCCACAAATGAAGGGTTTGATTATTGGTTTGACGAATTTTTTGTGCTTGCTGATATTGCTACTTATTGGCAACCGGAGCAATCACAACTCGTTGAGCTCGCGCATGCCTTGAGCCAAAAATATCAAGTGTGTTGTTGCGTTGGTTTACCACAAGCCAGCTCACAGCAAGTATTTAGAGTGGAAGTGCTTGATTTTGATTCTACCGACTGGCTTATTTTATTAATAGATAGGGCAGGGCAGAGTCATAATATTTGTATTGATAAACCTCATGATTCGTCAGACTCTGTTCGTTATCAATTTGCGACGTGGTTAAATACGGTATTTAGCCAACAGACCTTAATGGAAGGTTTGTACCGTATGCAAGCAATGGCCAATACAGCCCCTAACAATTGTCATGATTCGCTTAATCAGTGGACGCGACAACTAAGCCAAAAATTAGGCTCAGATAATAGTATTGTTGTTGGTGAAAATTACCTCTACAAACAAATAGACTGCGAACAAAGTTTAAATATTGGTGTTTCGTTTTTAAATTATGTAGAAGATAAACTTGCTTTTAAAAATGGTGTATCGGTACTTAATAGCGAAAAATTGCCTTTTACTGAGTGCGATGAATTGATTGTAATAAGCGTGCCTTACTTTCAAAATCAAGAATATCAAAGCCGCTTTTGTATAATTTGCCCTAAATCAGCGCAGATTGAAGAAATAATTCAAGAATTTAAATTAATTGAGACATCTAACTCTTGAATCTTTTTATTCAATCCCCATAATTACCGCAGTTGAAAAGAATTGGAGCACGTATTTTATGTCTGAGCAGACACAAAACCCTGAGCAAGAAGTAGAATTAAACGAAGAAATTTCTAAAATGCAGGCCGATGTAGAAGCAGCAGTTGAAGCCGCTGATCAACATTCAGAGCAAGAGCAAAGCCCTGAAGCAGAAATAGCGATGCTATATGCAGAGCTTGAAGCCGCTAAGCAAACAATTGCCGATCAAAAAGATGGTGTTGTTCGTGCAGCCGCAGACGTAGATAATATTCGTCGTCGTGCAGCACAAGATGTAGAAAAAGCGCATAAATTTGCACTAGAAAAATTTGCTAACGAATTACTACCTGTAATCGATAACCTTGAACGCGCGATTGAGTTTTCTGACAAAGAAAATGAAACATTAAAGCCGTTACTTGAAGGTATCGATATGACGGTTAAGAGCTTTAATGATGCTGTTTCTAAATTTGGTGTTGAAATTGTAAACCCACAAGGTGAGCAGTTTAATCCAGATTTTCATCAAGCAATGTCAATTCAACCAAGTAACGATGTAACACCTAATACAGTACTTGCTGTTATGCAAAAAGGTTACACATTGAATGGTCGTTTATTACGCCCTGCAATGGTTATGGTTTCTAAAGCTGCTGACGCTTAATTAATTTAAGGTTATTAGCTTTGATAAAAATGCCTCATATTGAGGCATTTTTTTTGTCTTTTTTATAGTGAATTAGCTGTACGAGCATAGTGAGTAATACAGCACTAAACATTAAACTTGAAAATGGCACTGCGCTTTTTGCGTGCATAATGGCGAGTAGCGGGCCAACTAATGCACCACTACCAAAACGAAGTGTGCCAATTACGGCCGTTGCTGTACCTGTGTTTCTTTCAAACTTCATTAATATTAGCGAATCAGCATTACTTGCAGTGACACCTAAACTCATCATTAATGGCGCAATAGCAGCCACAATATAATAAAGTGATAAGTGCAATAAGCTAAATGTTAACAGCGCAAGCCCCGATACAAACCCACATACAAGCCCAATATAGAGCATTTTTCGAGAGCCCAGCCTTGGTACAATTCGCGTATTTAAAAAGTTACCAAACATAAGCGCCATTACATTAAACGCAAATAACACACCAAATAACTGTTCTGATACTTCATATAAATCTAAATAAATAAATGGTACTGAGGTCAAAAAGCAAAAAAATCCAAACGATACAAACATAGAACTGAGTATATCCGCACGCGCGTCTTTATTACTCAGTACTGTTTTATAGCTATCAAAAAATAGAGCGAGGCCTTTTTTCTCATTTTTATGAATAGGTATATCTATTAAATACACTTGTACAAACGCTAATATTAAAAAGCTATATCCAGCAAGAACCAAAAATATGGTTGACCAAACAGAAAATCCTAAAATAAACGAACCAACAGAGGGGGCTACTAACGGTGCTACCATCATGATCATCGACACATACGACATTCCCTTAGCTGTATTTTGCTGATAAATATGGCGAATAATACCCGGTACGACTACGGTTGCTGCCGCTCCGGTAAATGCTTGCACTGCTCTAAGAGTCCAAAACGCATGGATTTCGGTTGTAAATGCGAGTGCAAGTGAGCTTGCGCCAAATAGGGTTAAGCCAATACGTGCGAGCTTACGGCGGCCAATTTGATCGGCAATAGGGCCAAAAAATAACATCCCCAATGAATAACCCGCTAAGTAAATACTCAACGATATTTGTACATTTGGCATATTAGTTTGTAAATCGCTTGCAATTACCAGCATGGCGGGCAAATACATATCAATAGCCAAAGGAGTAATCGCCACGATACTGGCTAATAAAGGCAATAAAATACGGGTATTAAAAGACGAGGCTGAGGCGTCCATGTGTAAACTCAACAATCACTAAAAACAAGGGCTATAGTGTAACAGGGCATTGTATTTGGATAAACTTAGTTTGCCTGCTAAGTTTATCGTCTTATCGCATCTTTTTAATATAAAGGTATATAAAGCAAATATTTTAAATTGGTACTGTGTTTGCTATTCTACAAGCAATAAAAAATTCATTACTTAAGAGAATTATCATGAAAAAACTAGTACTTGCAGTATTAGCGACAGCCGTTTTAGTCGGTTGTAAAACGTCACCAACTGGACGCACTCAAATAGCGCTTTACTCAGATCAACAAATGAGTGAAATGGGCACTGCTAGTTTTGCAGATATGAAAAAAAGCCAACCAATTAATAAAGATGCAAAAACAAATGCATATGTAAATTGCATTGCTGAAAAAGTAGTCGCTGTATTACCAAAAGAATACGCGTCGCAAAATTGGGAAGTAGTTGTATTTGAAGATGAATCTGCTAACGCTTTTGCACTACCTGGTGGTTACATTGGGGTTCATACGGGCTTATTAAAAATAGCCACCAATCAAGACCAACTAGCAACAGTGCTAGGGCACGAAGTAGGGCACGTAATTGCTGAGCATTCTAATGAACGTGTTTCACAAAGCTCTATTTTAGATACCGGTATGCAACTTGGTAGTGCAGCACTTGAAATGGGTAACATTCAATACCGTAATGAAATTATGCAGGGTCTAGGCTTAGGCGCACAGTATGGTGTTGTTTTGCCATTTAGCCGTTCGCACGAGTCAGAAGCTGATGAAATTGGCTTAGATTTAATGGCTGAAGCAGGCTTTAATCCACAAGAATCAGTAACCCTTTGGCAAAATATGAGTGCAGCAGGTAGTGGTACAACACCTGAGTTTTTATCAACTCACCCAGCGCCAAGCAGTCGTATTAAAGACTTACAAGCACAAATGAGTAAAGCACTTAGTGAGCAAAGTACAGCTAAAGCACAGGGTAAAAACCCACAATGTAAGTTGTAATTTAGCTTCTATAATAAAAACCCTGTAAGTAGTTTACTTACAGGGTTTTTATATTCAGCACTCACTTCTATTTAGTTGTAAGCGCCTTTTGTAATACATTTTTAAAGCGTTCAAAATCTTCAATGTGCGGCAGGTGCCCTAAGTTATCTAGTTCGAATAATTGTGCGTCAGGAATAAGTGTTGCAGCGTGTTTGCCTAATTTATCGTATCGACCAAGCTCGTAATCAACATCCTCTTTTTTCCAGTTACGGCCTGGACCGGTTCTATCGCGTGTACCAATAATTAATTTAACTGGCACAGTTAAATCTTTAAATTCGGTTATTACAGGTTGAGTGAAAATCATATCGTATGTTTTTGCATTCACCCATGCCATTTGTTCTTTATCTGGGCCTTGTATTTGCCCTGTTATAAAGTCAGTTAAGGCTGAATATGTTGTATTCCACTTACCATCGTAGTAATTTTTTTGCTGATAACGTTTAACGCCTTCCGGTGTTTTTGAAAGCTCGTTTTTATAGAAAAAATTAGTATCTTTGTAATCAACATACTGCAAGTAGTTTTCAAGCCCAATAGGGTTTAATAAAATTAGCTTTTTAGTGGCGTTTGGGTACATTAATGCAAAACGACTCGCTAGCATCCCACCCATAGAGTGCCCAATAACAACTGACTCTTTTATATTAAGCGAGTCCATTAATGCGCGCGTATGATGAGCAAGCGTCGCAAACGAATACTGGTAATTAGTTGGCTTAGACGACTTGCCAAAACCAATTTGATCAGGGATTAATACCCCATAACCTAAAGATTGCAGGTATTGCGCAGTGGTAGTCCAGTAGTCAGCATTAAAATTTTTGCCATGCATAAGTGTAACTGTAGGCATATCGGCTTTAGTTGGCTTTAAGTAAATATAAGCCATTTTTAATGATTGTTTTTGCGACTCAAGTGCAAAGTAATTTACCTTAAAATCGTATTCGTAATTGCTTAATAGTGCATCATAAGAAAGGGCGGATGTATCTTGAGAAGTGCCAGCTAAGGCATTGTTTGTTAGTACTAATAAAGTAGAGAAACAAATCACTTTAATCGACGACATTCAGTTACTCCTATTAAAGGCGAGCGCTTGGCTTAAAAAGAAGTACAACAATAACTAAGTATTTAAACCTGTTCAATTAAATGTTTTACGTGGACGAAAAAAAGCGAAGCTAAAATAGTGCTTCGCTTATTATTACTGAGTAAAGAGCTGATTGTTGAAGCTTAAAATGTCCACTCAATATGGATTTGTGGTACCGATTCAGTGACTTCAGTACCTAATTTGTTGTGCCAGTATTGTAATTCCATTCCCAGCAGTAGTGTGTTTTCTTTCATTTGAAGGGCGTGACCCATATCCCACACTAAAATAGGCTGTGCTAGTATCCAAGCTTCTACATCGTTACCAAATTCATCTTCACGCTCTGCGATGTATTCAGCGTGGCCTTTAAAGCTAAACTTTTGTGAGCCAATAGTGAAAGGATATTCAAAAGCTACATCAAGCATCCAACTATTAGTTTCAATAGGTGCGCCGCCTTTTGCTACACCTTCACTATCGTCAATGTAGGCTGTGAACAGCGTTTGAAAAAAGTTAAACCCAGGTACATCCCAGCTTAATTTAACACCTGGTAGATACTTCATTACTTTTGCATCACCAGCAACGTTAATACCGCCCGTTAGGCCAACATCTAATAATGCGCCAGAGCTAATTTGCTTACCAGTGATGGCAGATAAGCTAACCGTTGAGTACCACTCACCATAAAAATCAGCATCTTGGTAACCGTCATCTATATCGTCTTTACTGTAATCAATAAAAAAGAAATTATCGCCGTAGTCATAGCCCGATGCATGTTGAAGCGAGTAAACAGTGGTGTCTGACTCTTGCTCAGTGAATGGATTTTTTTGGCTGCCATTATTTATATGTACTGCTGTACTGCTCCAATTGGCAGCGAAAGCCGACGATGATAAAGCGAGAGAAGTAAGGGTAATAAAAGGGAGTAATTTTTTAAATTTCATAACTGTTTATAACTATAATTTTAGTGACACGCGGAAGCGGCAATTATAGCAGAAGAGATTGATTTGTTGATCGCTAATTTAACACATGTTGCAGCCTACTTAATAAGCTGCAACATGTAATGACTCAATTTATTACGCTTTATTACGGCGTAAACAAATAATAGTAATTGCAGTAAAGGCTAAAATAAAGCAGTAATAAGAAGACGTTGATACTTCCCACGGGCTAATTTTAAACGTAGCGCCTAACAGTAGCGCTTGTGCGCCATAAGGAAGTGAGCCTTGCGTTACACAAGCAAATATATCAAGCAAACTTGCAGAGCGTTTACCGCTTATTTCACCATCATCTGCCAGCTTTTTAGCAATAGGGCCAGCAACAATAATAGATACGGTATTATTAGCAATACACATATTACTTGTCATAACCAATGCTGCAATACCTAATTGATCGGCCACTTTACGGTGCCATTTTGCGATGATTTTAGTTATGGCTTGAATTTTTTGGGCAATGAAATCAAGGCCACCGTTAATACGAATAAATTCAGATAAGCCACCAATAAACATTGATAGTAAAAATATTTCCTGCATATCGGTAAAGCCTTTGTAAATATCTTTTACAAAGCTTGCGCCTTCATAACTTCCTGTAAAGCCCATTAATGCAGCAAAAATAATACCGCTAAACAACACTACAAATACGTTCAAGCCAGCAACGGCTAACACTAAAATAAAAGCATAAGGAAGTACTAACCAAATATCGTAATCTTTGGTCTCAACTACTTGTGCTGCAGGTGTTAAGTAAAACAACAAGCCAATAGTTAGTATTGCAGCAGGGACTGCAATTTTAAGATTCTCTTTAAACTTGTCTTTCATTTCACAGCCCTGCGTTCGTGTGGCTGCAATAGTGGTGTCGGAAATAATTGATAGGTTATCGCCAAACATAGCGCCAGATACAATCGTACCTGCCATTAATGCTGGATCTATACCGGTTTTAATTGATACCGCATAAGCAATAGGCCCAATAGCACCGATTGTTCCCATTGACGTCCCCATAGCTGTTGATACAACCGCTGCAATTAAAAATAAGCCAGGGAGCAATAACGAAGGTGGAATAAGTGATAAGCCAGCATTTACTACCGCATCTACACCACCAGTTGCACTGGCAACGGCAGAAAAAGCACCTGCAAGTAAGTAAATTAAACACATGGTAATAATATTGTTGTGTCCGGCACCTTTAATAAAGGTCTCTACACATTCGTTTACTGTGCCTTTATTTAAAATAAACGCAAGCATAATAGCGGGTAATATAGCCACTGGAGCAGGAAGTTGATAAAAAGCGTAATCAACCCCTTGCGATTGCAAGTACAAACCAGAGCCTAAAAATAGTGCTACAAAGGTCAGTAGGGGAAGTAAAGAAAGTATAGCTTTGTTTTTATTAAATGATGGCTGCATCATATTCCTCGTAAACAGTTTAGTAATACAACAGCCAAAAACTCCTCTTTTAGCTGAATTTAGCGAGTCACTCTTATTTTATTAATTAAGAAGACCGCAGCGCCCGCAAGCCAAAGACCAAATCGACGCGAAAGAGAAGTTTAAATGTATAGATGGCTAAAGTAAACTGGTATTGTTATTATTATTAAATTAAAAGGTCACCTGACTATTGCATGACTTTTAGATAATATCTACAAAGTAACGCTATTTTCAGCGATTAATATTTGTCCAGTTGCATAAAAATGCCCAAGTGCGTATTTGCAATCCTCCGGATATATACTCAGATTAGTAAAAAACGGATTCAAATTTAAATTAGGTAAAAACAATGACTACAAATCGAATAGGCGTTTTTGGTGCTAATGGCAGAATGGGCTTAGCTCTATTAGAAGCAGCGACAATTAAAGAGCAAACACAACTTACAGGTGCATACGTTCGTAGTAGTTCATCGTTATTAGGTATTAATGTAAACCAAGTAAATAGCGCAGCCGACAACAGTGTTAGCTTTAGCGAAGAAACCACAATAGATAATGTAGATATTTTAATCGACTTTACGCTTCCTGCAGGTATGAAAAATCATTTAAAAACCGCTGTAGCACAAAAAATTCCTATGGTTATTGGTACAACGGGTTTAACAACCGAGGATATGGCGCTACTACACGATGCAGCCAAACATATTCCAATTGTATTTGCCCGAAACTACAGTGTTGGCGTAAATGTACTATTAAACCTAGTACAAACAGCGGCAACTAAGTTTGGTGACGATTTAGATATTGAAATATTTGAAGCGCATCATCGTCATAAAATCGATGCGCCATCGGGCACAGCATTAGCCATTGGCGAATCAATTGCACAGGCTAAAGGCTGGGACCACGACGAGGTTGCTGTATATGACCGCAGCCAAGTGGAGACAGCTAAATCGCAAAATGAAATTGGTTATTCGGTACTAAGAGGGGGCGATATAGTAGGTGAACACACCGCATACTTCGCTACAATGGGCGAAAGGCTTGAATTAACCCATAAAGCAAGTTCAAGAATGACGTTCGCTCTAGGTGCTGTAAGGGCTGCAAGCTGGTTGAAAAACAAACCTGCAGGACTTTATGATATGCAAGATGTGCTAGATCTTAAGTAGTTTAGTTACTTTTTTAACTGTTTGGGTCTAATTTCACCTACAGTGACTTGTTTGTAACAATTTACTAAAAAGTGTTAGACCTAAATAGCAACTTCATGTAATATGCAGCCAATTTGCCAAAAATTACTAAATGCGTGTTTCCAATTATACCCAAATGGCTAGTAAATCCTGGGTTTCAGTGGGAATAAAAATAGTTTTAGGCAAGAAAAAATGATTGAAGGTTTAGCGTTTTATATCGGCATCATTTAAGACTGCGTAAAACTATTTAAGCTCACGAAAATCTAGTTTTGACGATCCCTCTGGGTATTGGCGGGGTGTTAAGCAATTGCTTACTCCCGTTTTTTACTGTTAGGAGGTTTAACTTGACTAAATCCGCTCTGTTAGTCCTAGAAGACGGCACAGTGTTTCGCGGTACTGCAATCGGCGCTGACGGCATGTCAGTCGGTGAAGTGGTATTCAATACGTCTATGACTGGTTATCAAGAAATTTTGACTGATCCATCATACGCGGAACAAATCGTAACTTTGACGTACCCACATATCGGTAATACGGGTACCAACAGCGAAGACGAAGAAGCGAATCAAATTTGGGCTAAAGGCCTAGTGATCCGTGATTTGCCACTGCTAGCAAGTAATTTTCGTAACGAGCAATCGTTAGATGATTACTTAAAAGAACGTAATATTTTAGGTATTGCGGACATCGACACCAGAAAGTTAACTCGAATTTTGCGTGATAAAGGCGCACAAAACGGGTGTATTATTGCTGGCGACGAGCTAGACGAAAGTAAAGCGCTACAAGCCGCGCAAGCCTTCCCAGGCTTAAAAGGTATGGATTTAGCAAAAGTTGTCTCAACCAAGGAAAATTTTGAGTGGCGCGAATCAAGCTGGACATTAGGCGAAGGATTTAAAACTCTTGATGCTGCTGATGAAAAGTTTCATGTTGTTGCCTACGACTTCGGTGTAAAGCGTAATATTTTACGTATGCTTGTAGACCGTGGTTGTAAACTTACAGTAGTACCAGCGCAAACCTCTGCCGCTGACGTACTGGCTTTAAACCCTGATGGTATCTTCCTATCTAATGGCCCTGGCGATCCTGAGCCATGTACTTACGCTATTGATGCAATTAAAACCTTTTTAGAAACCGACACACCAATTTTTGGTATCTGTTTAGGTCATCAGTTATTAGCCCTTGCCTCAGGTGCTAAAACAGAAAAAATGAAATTTGGCCACCACGGCGCTAACCACCCAGTTAAAGACCTAGACCGCGATGTAGTTATGATCACAGCTCAAAACCATGGTTTTGCTGCGCAAGAGTCAAGCCTGCCAAGTACGCTTCGTGCCACGCACAAATCGTTATTTGACGGAACGCTTCAAGGTATTCATCGTACAGATAAACCTGCGTTTAGCTTCCAGGGTCACCCTGAAGCAAGCCCTGGTCCGCACGATGCAGCCCCATTATTTGACCACTTCATCGATTTGATGCAAGCGCGTAAACACTAATTTAACTGGAGTAATAATGCCAAAACGTACCGACATAAAAAGCATTCTTATCTTAGGCGCAGGCCCAATTGTAATTGGTCAAGCTTGTGAATTTGACTACTCTGGTGCTCAAGCGTGTAAAGCACTTAGAGAAGAAGGCTACAGAGTTATATTAGTTAACTCAAACCCTGCAACTATCATGACCGACCCTGATATGGCCGATGCGACTTACATCGAACCAATTCACTGGGAAGTGGTAGAAAAAATTATTGAAAAAGAAAAGCCAGATGCAGTACTGCCTACAATGGGTGGTCAAACGGCATTAAACTGTGCGCTTGAACTAGACAAGCACGGTGTATTGGCTAAACATGGCGTTGAACTAATTGGTGCAACGGCCGATGCAATCGACAAAGCAGAAAACCGCGAACGTTTCGATATCGCAATGAAAAATATTGGTCTAGAGTGTCCTCGAGCTGAGATTGCTCACTCTATGGATGAAGCCAAAGACATCATAACGCGCATTGGTTTACCATGTATTATCAGACCTTCTTTTACTATGGGCGGCACCGGCGGCGGTGTGGCGTATAACTTAGAAGAGTTTGAAGAAATTTGTGAGCGTGGCTTAGATTTATCGCCAACGAACGAATTACTAATTGATGAATCACTGATTGGTTGGAAAGAGTACGAAACAGAAGTTGTACGTGATAAAAACGACAACTGTATTATTGTTTGTACCATTGAAAACTTTGACCCTATGGGTGTTCACACTGGCGATTCAATCACCGTTGCACCAGCGCAAACGCTAACCGACAAAGAATACCAAATTATGCGTAACGCCTCTATGGCAGTATTACGTGAAATTGGTGTAGAAACTGGCGGTTCTAACGTACAGTTTGGTATTAATCCTGAAGATGGCCGTATGGTTATCATTGAGATGAACCCACGTGTATCACGTTCATCTGCACTAGCATCAAAAGCAACGGGTTTCCCAATTGCTAAAATTGCAGCAAAACTAGCAGTAGGTTACACACTTGATGAACTTCAAAACGACATTACCGGTGGCAAAACACCCGCGTCTTTTGAGCCTTCAATCGATTACGTTGTAACAAAAATTCCTCGCTTTAACTTCGAAAAATTTGCCGGTGCAAACGACCGTTTAACTACGCAAATGAAATCAGTTGGCGAAGTAATGGCAATTGGTCGTAATCAACAAGAGTCACTACACAAAGCATTACGGGGTCTTGAAGTAGGCGCTACAGGTTTTAACCCAATAGTGGCACTTGATGACCCTAAAGCAAAAGAAAAAATCATCCGCGAACTACGCGAGCCAGGCGCTGAGCGTATTTGGTACATTGCCGATGCAATGCGCCATGGCATGAGCGTTGATGATGTTTACGAGCTGACTAAAGTAAACCGTTGGTTCTTAGTTCAAATAGAAGACATTTTAAAAGACGAAGCAAAAATAGCGAAAGTAGGCATGGCGGGTTTAAATGCTGACTTCCTACGTAAACTTAAACGCAAAGGCTTTGCAGATCCGCGTATAGCAGAAATTGCAGGTGTATCTGAAGCTGAAATTCGTAAAAAGCGTCATTTATTAAACATAGTGCCAGTATACAAACGTGTTGATACGTGTGCTGCAGAATTTAGCTCAGACACAGCTTACATGTACTCAACTTACGATGAAGAGTGTGAAGCTAACCCAACTGATCGTGATAAAATCATGGTTATTGGTGGTGGTCCAAACCGTATCGGTCAAGGTATTGAGTTTGATTACTGTTGTGTACATGCCTCGCTTGCGCTTCGTGAAGACGGCTATGAAACCATCATGGTTAACTGTAACCCTGAAACGGTATCTACCGATTATGATACTTCGGATCGTTTATACTTTGAACCAATTACGCTTGAAGACGTACTCGAAATCGTACGTGTTGAAAAGCCAAAAGGCGTTATCGTACAATACGGTGGTCAAACACCACTTAAGCTAGCGCGTGAGCTTGAAGCTAATGGTGTGCCAGTCATTGGTACTTCACCAGATGCGATTGACCGTGCAGAAGACCGCGAACGTTTCCAACAACTTGTTGAGCGTTTAAACTTACTTCAGCCAGAAAACGCAACAGTAACTTCAACTGAAGAAGCCTTACTTAAGTCAGTTGAAATTGGCTTCCCACTCGTTGTTCGCCCGTCGTACGTACTAGGTGGTCGTGCAATGGAAATTGTATACGACGAAGATGATTTACGTCGCTACATGACCGAAGCTGTACAAGCATCAAACGAAGCACCTGTATTACTGGACCGTTTCTTAGATAACGCGATTGAAGTTGACGTTGACGCAATTTGTGACGGCGAGCAAGTAATCATCGGCGGTATCATGGAGCACATTGAGCAAGCGGGTGTTCACTCAGGTGACTCAGCCTGTTCATTACCAGCACATTCTTTATCACAAGAAGTGCAAGACGTAATGCGCAAGCAAGTAACCGACATGGCGCTTGAACTTGGTGTTGTTGGCTTGATGAATACACAGTTTGCAGTAAAAGAAGACAAAGTGTACTTAATCGAAGTCAACCCGCGTGCTGCACGTACTGTACCGTTTGTATCAAAAGCTACGGGTGTAGCGCTTGCAAAAGTAGCTGCACGTTGTATGGCTGGTCAGTCTTTAGCAAGCCAAGGTATTACTAAAGAAGTGATTCCTCCTTACTACAGCGTTAAAGAAGTTGTACTGCCGTTTGCTAAGTTTCAAGGTGTGGATCCAATCCGTGGTCCTGAGATGCGTTCAACAGGTGAAGTGATGGGTGTTGGCGATACTTTCGCCGAAGCATTCGCAAAAGCACAATTAGGTGCAAGCAATACTTTACCACGCGGTGGTCGCGCGTTATTATCTGTTCGTAATAGCGATAAGCCACGTATTGTTGAATTAGCCAAAATCATGACCGACTTAGGTTTTGAACTTGACGCAACTGGTGGCACGGCAGAAGCTCTTGAAGAAGCTGGCATTGAAGTACGACGTGTAAACAAAGTATATGAAGGCCGCCCGCATATTCTTGATTATATTAAGAATAAAGAGTACAGCTATATTGTTAATACCACCGAAGGTCGCCAAGCGATCGAAGATTCGAAGGTGTTACGTCGTGGTGCATTGCAAAATAAAACCAACTATACGACAACCTTGAACGCGGCATTCGCTAACTGTACTGCTAACAAAGCAGATGACCGCAGTAAAGTGACGTCAGTTCAAGAGCTACACCTGCGATTGAACTAAGGAAATGTGCCAAGGCCAACTAGGGCCTTGGTGTTAAGTGAGAAAAGTATGCAATCAATTCCGATGACAGTTCGTGGCGCAGATTTACTGCGTAAAGAGCTTAACGAATTAAAAACAGTTACCCGTCCTAAAATCGTAAGTGATATTGCGGTTGCACGTGAACATGGTGACTTAAAAGAAAACGCTGAGTATCATGCTGCACGTGAGCAACAGGGTTTTTGCGAAGGTCGTATTCAAGAAATTGAAGCTAAGCTTTCAAATGTTCAAATTATCGACGTAACTAAAATGCCAAATACCGGTAGAGTTATTTTTGGTACAACGGTGACTATTGTAAATGTAGAAACCGATGCTGAAGTAAAATACCGTATTGTAGGCGATGATGAAGCAAATATTAAAAATAACTTAATATCTGTTAACTCACCTATAGCGCGTGGCTTAATTGGTAAACAAATGGACGACTCAGTGTCTATTCAAACACCAAAAGGTATTGTTGAGTTCGAAATCATTGAAGTTGAGTATCTTTAACGTATAACTCACTTTAACGTTTTAAATAAAAACCGATGTAATTACATCGGTTTTTTTATGCCTGAAATTTAATATTAAAACTTATACCAATTCCAATAAATAGCTGATCTATTTTACTTGCTAAAATAACCCATTTATTTGTTGTTAATTTCGTAAAGGGAACAACCATTTACATCAATTTACGCCTAGAACTGAATTGTTTTTTCGGCGTAAAATTCAGATCACATACTTAATGGAATTGGTATTATTATTTTGCTGACCTCAAAGCATTAGCTCATTTATACATTCATATTGTATAAAGAGTGTACGTGTTGATATAGGTACATAATCACTTTATTAAAAAGGAACACCCATGGCTAATATTCTTTACCCAGCGCCTTTAAAAGTAGGCTCTAAAATTGCAATTTGCTCGCTGTCATCAGGCCTAAAAGAAAAATACCACGGGCGATTAGATATTGTGATAGAGGGATTAAAGCACCGTGGCTATGAGGTTGTAGAGGGGGAGTTTTTACGCCAAAACAGACCACGTAATGAGCTTAATGCTAAAGCCCATGCCGAGCAACTAATGGGTTTATTACTAGATGATGAAATAGATGCCATTATGCCGCCAATGGGTGGTGAGCTGGCAATGGAGGTATTGCCACTACTTGATTTTAACGCGATTAAACAAGCCAAACCTAAATGGCTAGTTGGGTTTTCTGATGTGAGCACGATTGCATGTGCACTCACCGCTAAGTGCCAATGGGCAACACTTCACAGCGCTAACCTTATGCAGCTCCATCCAGATGAAAAAAACGCGTATAGCCTACAAATATTCGAAACTCTTACTTACGAAGCCGGTAGTAAATTTGAGCAAGGGCCTTCTTCTTTATATCAAAAAAACAAGCCTAATTACGCACAAAACCCGAATGAATTACTAAGCCCTAGTGAGCCCACAAAATGGCAATGTTTAAACTATACAGATAAACGCACCATAGAAATGTCAGGCCGCTTATTTGGTGGATGTTTAGATACAGTCGGCTTATTGCTCGACTCACCATTTTTAGCACTGCATGAATTTAAAAAGGACAGTGCACCCGAAGGGCTTATTTTATACCTCGAAAACTCAGAGCTAACGCCTACCACGGTTGCACGATTTTTACTGTCATTAAAATTAGCGGGCATATTTGACGACATCAATGGCTTGGTTTTAGGGCGAAGTGAAATTACACAAAGTCATTATGATGCCTTTGACTATCGTCATGCGCTTGATGTTGCATTAGGCGGGTGTTTATTTCCCGTTATTTTTGATGCTGACATAGGGCACGTTCAACCTAACTTAAATTTAGTTAACGGTGCTATGTGTTCGCTTATTGCTGATATAAATGAAGGTATAGTAAACAGTGCATCGGTAAACATTCAACTTTCGTAGTATTTATGGCATTTAGTTTTGAAAAACAAGTAAATACAGGCGTATAATATGCTTGCAGTAAGTGCTAACGCTTACTGTTAATTCTCAGGGCGGGGTGAAATTCCCCACCGGCGGTATGTTTAATGTTATTTGTAACTTAAATGAGCCCGCGAGCGCTTTATTTAACTTGTTTTTACAGTGTTTAAATAGGTTAAGTAAAGGTCAAGCAGATCTGGTGAGATGCCAGAGCCGACGGTTAGAGTCCGGATGAAAGAGAATATAGCTTATTTATGTACACCAAAACGTAGCTTTTTGGTGAGCATTTTTAATGCTGTTTTGGTTTAATCCATACGATTTTATTTGTATGGCTTTGCCATGCCTTTCTGTGTCCTGAATCTATTATTTTTTATTTGGAATATAATGATGATTCAGTCTCTACTTACTCAATTCGGCGAAAGCCATATCCGTGTACAAAGCGCAATTGCTGCATTACAGCAAGGGCAAGGCGTACTTGTTGTTGATGACGAAAACCGCGAAAACGAAGGCGACTTTGTTTTTTCAGCTGAGCATTTAACGGCCCCACAAATGGCCGAAATGATCCGCGAAGGCAGTGGTATTGTATGCCTATGCATGGGAGAGGAGCGTATTAAACAGCTCGACCTACCGCAAATGGTAACCAATAACACCAGTCAAAATAACACCGCTTATACTGTCACTATTGAAGCTAAGCACGGTGTTACAACCGGCGTATCTGCCGTTGATAGAGTGACTACTATTAAAGCTGCTACAGCCGATAATGCAAAACCAAGTGATTTATCGCGCCCTGGCCATGTATTTGGTTTAAAAGCACAAACTGGCGGTGTGCTAGTTCGCCGTGGTCATACCGAAGCATCGGTTGATTTAATGCAACTTGCAGGCTTAAAACCATTTGGTGTAATTTGCGAACTTACCAACCCCGATGGTTCAATGGCACGTTTACCTGAAGTGAGTGATTATGCTAATAAGCATAATATGACCGTGGTTTCTATTGAAGATCTCGTGCAATACATTCAAGCTGCGCAGCTTAAAGTAGGTTAAATTACTATTTTGTCAGCCTTAGATATATTATAAAGCACGCATCTGTTGCGTGTTTTTTTATGGGTCTAACTTGCACTTGAAATGTAATAGTCACTTGTTTTTATTGACGTTATTTAAGAAGGTTAGCGAAGGAATTGCACTTTCTGTAGCCGCTATAAACAGTACTCTATAAGGAATTACCCCATTAAAATAGATTATTCTAACTATACACTTGAAGAATTGTTCGATGTAAAAGCTAATATAGATAAAGATAAATACACTGAGAATTTCAATGCATTAATGGCTGAATTTTTAAAAAGAGAAAACGAATTAAAACACTATAATGATGCGATAGAAAAAGAGGCTGAGGCTAAAAAAATATTACGAATGACCAGCTGCTCTAATAAAAGAATAGCGGGTGTGTTTTTATTTGGTTTGTGTATCAGTTTACCCTTAATGTTGTTCGCTGAACTGTCGATTTTAAGCACGATTAATCAATTTTACAGCGTGGTACTTTTACTTATGGTGGGGTTGCCTTTATTGCATTCTTTTCGTTATGGCTGGACACTATCTAGATACGGTATAGTGACTGTAACCGACGATGTGTTTTCCTTCACTGTAATGCAATTGTTTTATAGCTGTATTTTTTGTTTAATACTTTTTCTTACCATATTAAGGTGGCCTTAACAGTTATTGCAGCACATTAGTACAGAGTAATATGCTTAGATCCTTGACTGAATATGATTTGTATTTATAAATGTATAAGCGAAAAATAACAGCTGACATACACCAGCTGCTTGGTTTGAAAAATTATAAAACCTGAATAACTTGCTCTTTTGCTAAGCGAGATTTAGGTAATTTAGCATTATAATCCTCAGCGTCATCATGGTAGCCAAGTACTAATGCTACATCACAAATGTAACCATCTAGCTCTTTTTCAAAAACTTCACCAATAAGCTGTGCATCAACGCCTTCCATAGGAGTTGAATCAATACCTAAGCGTGCTGCTGCATGCATTGTGTTACCAAGCGCTATGTAAGTTTGCGCTTTAGTCCACGTTGCGTTATTGCCTTGCTCATCAGTATTCATATCAACAAACGCGAAAGCACCAAATGATTGTTCGCGGTTTTCTGCTTTAGTACGACCGTTTTTAATGTCTGCATCAATTACTTGTGCGTAATCGTCACGTGTATATTTAGGGTTGTAAGCAAATAAAATAACGTGCGACGCTGTTTTAATATGAGGCTGATTAAATTGAAACTTATTAGCAAAGGTAGTATGCATACGTTCTTTTGCTTCATCAGATTCAATTACAACAAACTTCCAAGGCTGCGAGTTAATTGATGAAGGAGAAAGACGCATAGCTTCATATACTACGTCTAGGTCATCTTGAGGAATACGCTTAGTTGTGTAACGTTTAGTTGTGTAGCGTTTTTCTAAATCACTAATAATTGGGTGAGTCATTATTTTTCCAAATAAATAAATTGAGCGAGTTGTTATTAATTGGTTTGAATTTAAATAATTCAATAGTGACCAATCAGTTTTAAATAAGAATATTTTACGGATTTGATAATAGCGCTTGCTTTGCATTTAATAAACATCATAATCATTGAAACATTATCAAATATATATAGATAATATGAACATAGAAGATTTAAAACTTATTCTAAAAGTAGCTGAGTTTAGAAGTATTACGCTTGCAGCTGCTAAATTAGATATGCGCACAGCAACTGCGAGCGCGGTAATTAAGCGTGTTGAGTTAGCACTGGGCAGTGAACTGTTTGTACGTACTACACGTCATTTAAGGTTATCAGCCGCTGGGGAGCGCTATATACCTCAGTGCGAACAAGCTTTAGCAATACTTGAGCAAGCAAAGCATAACCTCAAAGGTGAGCATGACGAAATTGAAGGCGAATTACGTGTTGCTCTTTCATCCGATTTGGGGCGAAATTTAGTTATCCCATGGATTGATGAGCTGATGGATAATTATCCTAAGTTAAGCCTCCGAGCGCATATAAGTGACAGTAATATTGATTTTTATCGTGATTCAGTTGATATAGCACTTCGTTATGGCTCGCCAAGTGACGCTAGCGTTTACGGTTTTAAAATTTGCAACGTACCGCGCTTATTATGTGCAACTCAAGAATATTTATTACAAAATGGCTCTCCTGAACATCCAGACGACTTAGCTAATCACCAAGGCTTATTTTATCAACTGCAAGATATTATAAATAACACGTGGGAATTCACCGATGGCGAGACAAAATATAAAGTTAAAATGGATGGTCGGCGCGCGTCTAACGATGGTGACCTAGTGAGGCGATGGTGTGTTGCGGGTAAAGGCTTAGCAGTAAAGTCAGCACTCGATATAGCCGATGATTTACTCAATGATAGGGTGGTTACTGCTTTGCCAGGTTATCAACACACTAATGGCGAATTATGGCTTATTTGCCCAAGTAGGCAGTCAATAACGCCTGCCGTACGTTTACTACGTGATGCATGCAGAGCAAAATCCCAAGCTATTCTGCAGCAGTTGGTAAATAAAGGAATTATTGATAAAAGCGTACTGAGCTAATTAAGGAAAGATTATTTACTTCCCTAGGCCTTAGATATGCTTTGACATGTAACTGAATTAAATTAAAAATAAAAAGGAATAAATATGAAATTTAATAAATATATAATCATTTTGATGGCGGTCTTACTTGCTTCTTGTAGTTCGTTTGTGAGTAACAATACAGGTAAAAATACACAATCTAGTAGCTTAATGGACTTCTTATATCCTGATCAACAAAGCCGCTCTACCTATAAACCTGAAATACCTGTTTTAAAACTCCCTGTTACCGTCGGAATTGCATTTGTACCTTCTAAAAACTGGCAGCCAGACGGGTTAGAGACCCAAAACCAAGTCGAACTGCTCGAAAAAGTAAAAAAGTCATTTTTACAATATGATTATATTGACCGCATTGAAGTTATACCAAGCACCTATTTAAAGGGTGGTGAAGGTTTTGCAACACTCGAGCAAGTCGGGAGGCTTTACGATGTAGATGTAATGGCACTGGTTTCTTATGATCAAGTTACGCAATCGTATGAAAATAATGCCGCCTTACTTTATTGGACGATAGTGGGTATGTACGTTATTCCGGGGAATGAAAATACAATTCAAACCTTTGTGGATACAGCTGTTTTTGACATTAAAAGTAGAAAAATGCTGTTTAGAGCGCCTGGTATAAGCAAGCTTGAAAAAAGAACAACCGCAATAGGTATTGATGAAACGTTATTTGAAAAGTCGGCAGAAGGTTTTAATCTCGCTGTTACAGATATGACCGCTAATTTAGATGCAGAGCTAGCAAGGTTTAAAACACGTGTTAAAGAAGAGAAAATAGCAAAAGTCGAAAATAAAGATGGCTCTAGCAGCGGTGGCTCTTTGAGTATTTATTTGCTCGTTTTGTTGTCGTTATTAGTTATGCGTAGCAAAAAAGTTTAAAGCAAAAATAACTAAGCACTTTTTAATAATGCCACCTACTTTGAGCAGGTGGCATTATTTTTTATTCGCTAACTTAGCTTAACTTTTTATCAAAAAACTCAATAGTACGCTGCCATGCAAGCTCAGCATTGTCTTTATCATAACGACCTGTAGAGTCGTTATGAAAACCATGATTTGCCCCTTTATACATATGCATAGTGTATTCAACGTTATTGGCTTTTAAATCTTGCTCGTACTGTGGCCACGATGCGTTTACACGTTTATCCAGCTCGCCTAATTGAATCATTAACGGCGCTTTAATATTTTTACGTAAACTTTCACTTGCAGGAGTGCCGTAAAAAGGCACGCCGGCGCTGAGTAAGTTGCTATCTACAGCGGCTAAGTAATTTACAATATAACCACCAAAACAAAAACCAACAGCGCCTAGCTTCCCATTACTGTTAGCATGCGATTTTAAAAAGTGTGCAGCGGCTACAAAATCGTTTTGAATTTTAGCGCGATCCATTGTTTTTTGCATAGCACGACCCTCATCGTCGTTACCAGGATAGCCACCTAGTGGAAATAACGCATCGGGTGCAAACGCAATAAAGCCTACCTTAGCTAAGCGCCTTGCTACATCTTTTACGTAAGGGTTTAATCCACGGTTTTCGTGTACCACAAGTACAACAGGGAGCTTACCTTCTACGTTTTTAGGTACGGCTAAATATCCCTTGCCCTTACCATATCCGTCTGGTGAATCGAATTCTTCGTACGTTGCCGTAATATCGTCATCATTAAACGAGACTTGCTCAGCAAGCGCGTAATTAGGTAATAGCGCTGATGTAAGTACAGCCATCGAAAAACCAAGCGCAGCTAAACCACCGAGTTTTTTCATAAACGTACGTCGGTCCATTAAACCGTGTGCGTATTCGTCATACCAATCAAAGGCTTCTTGAGGGATGTGATCTGATTGCGAGGTATTCATGGCTGTTCCTTAATTTTATTATGTTTATTTATTATTTAAATACCATAACGTATTAGGGATAAAAAACGAGCAATATTTCTCTCAATTATTAGGACTTTTGATGGAGTCTATGTGCTAAAAAATAAGTAATAGAAGGAAATAGGTGAATATCATTTTTAAGATAAAAATAAAAAGCTCGGCATAGAGTATGCCGAGCTTTTTTGGTTGGGATATTACTTAATTTAGCTATTAGTAGGCGCTGGTTGGGCATCTACAAGTGGCGGCTTGCCACGCATTTTACGTACTAATCGCTTAGCATCTTCTAGCGCAACGTACTGGCACGGTATAAGTATCAGTGTAATTACGGTGGCAAATAACACACCAAAAGCAAGTGATACAGCCATCGGGATAACAATTTTAGCTTGTAAACTCGTTTCAAAAATAATTGGCATTACACCAATAAAGGTAGTGATTGAGGTGAGTAATATTGCTCTAAAGCGACGAGCACCGGCTTGCATTACAGCATCCTTAATCGAAACACCTTCAGCGCGGGCTTTGTTTACAAAATCAACCATAACGAGGGAATCATTTACGACCACACCCGCTACAGCAATAATGCCAAACATCGATAAGCTACTCATGGTCATACCTAAAATCATATGGCCAAACATAGCGCCCACTACACCAAACGGAATAACCGACATTATAATAAGTGGCTGCGAGTAAGAGCGAAGTGGAATCGCCAATAAAGCAAATATAATCATCATTGATATACCAAAGTCACGAAGCTGTTCTGAAGCGCTATCCATCTCTTCTTGAATGCGCCCAGCTACATCACTTGTAACGCCAGGGTAGCTTTTAAGTAATGTTGGTAAGTATTCATCACGAATTTCTTCTGCAATTGCAAATGGTTCGGCTTGGTCGGTATTTACCGCAGCCCATACGTTTACAGTACGTTTAGAGTTTTCGCGGCGAATACGGTTTACACCGTCAACCAGCTTAACTTCGGCTACTTCACTTAGCGGTACTTCAGCGCCTGTAGGTGTAATAATACGCACACTTGCTATGTCACTTATTGAGTTACGTTCGTCTTCTGGATAGCGAATCATGACTTTAATTTCTTCGCCTTCACGCAATATTCGCTGCGCTTCTAAGCCGTAGTAACTAAAGCTAACTTGCGATGCGACATCAGCAAGCGTTAAACCCATGCTGTAAGCGAGTGGTTTTAAATCAAGTTGCACTTCGTCGGTAGCGCTTTGCATTGAATCGTTTACGTCGCCAACGCCTTCCATTGTTTGTAATTTGGCTTTTAATTTACCAGCCACTTCTTTTAGCTCGTCAGCATTTTTGCCTTCAAGTTTAAAGCTAACGTCGCCATCATCTCGACCGCCATTCATTATACTGTCTTGAATGGTCATGGTTTTAATGCCTGGTAGGGCGGGCATTTGCTCGCGCCATAATGCACTTAGGGCAAAGGTGTCGATAGGGCGTAAGTCAGGCTCTACCAAAATGGCCATAATATTTGCTTGCGTTCGTCCGCGCAGGCTTACCGATAAATCGCGGATCATCGGTTTACCGTATTGCTCTTGTAGTTGCTGATCGACCTTTAACAACACGCTTTCTATTTTACGTGCGGTTTCAAGCGTTGCTTGCTCAGACGAAGCAAGGTTCATTTCTATATCAATACGCGGAAAGTCGTGCGGTATTTTAGGGTTTGGTACAAATTTAACTAAACCACCTGCAAACATACCTGCGCTTACAATAAGCAAACACATAAAGCCAACAATTACGGTATAGCGATAGTGAATACAGCGGCCAACAAAAGGAAGGTAGTAGTTGTTCACAAAGCCTTTTAAGCCACTATCAATCACCATACGTAAGCGGTGTAATAGATTTTTAGGATTTGGTTTACGTGGGTTCATTGCTGCAATGTGCGCAGGTAAAATAAGCTTTGATTCTATGAGTGAAAAAATCAAACATAAAATAATAACGCCACCAATTGCCTTAGAAAAAGCAGCGCCAGGGCCTGTTGCCATTGTTTGCGGTAAAAATGCCGCAATGGTCGTTAGTACACCAAAGGTTGCTGGCATCGCAACACGTTTTACACCGCGTACAACATTATCAAGAGTGTGGCCGTATTTTTCTATTTCGGCACTGGCTGATTCGCCCACAACTATGGCGTCATCAACAACAATCCCGAGTACAAGTATAAAGGCAAAAAGAGAGGCTAGGTTAATTGTTACATCTAAAAAGCCAATAGGCATAAACAAAAAGGCGCCAAGAAAAGACACCGGTAAACCCATCATTACCCAAAATGCTAAGCGCAGCGGTAAAAACAATGCTAGTACTATCATTACTAACAAGCCACCCCAAATCATGTTATCGACCATCATATCGAGTCGACCTTCAAGGTAGTAGGTTAAATCAACAATAGGGGAGAGCTTAACGCCTGCAGGTAAAAGTGGCTCTTTAGCGGCCATGTAGCTTTTAAGGACTTTTGCTACATCGGTAATATCTTGATCTTTTGATGCGTTAACTTCAAACGAGAGTGAATTTTTACCATTGTATTTTGAATACTGTAAGCCTTCTTCAAAGCCATCATTAATAGTTGCAACATCGCCTAAGTAAATTTGTGCGCCATCAGCAAGGGTAATAAGGGGGAGCCTTTCAAACTCAAAGCCACGGTAGGCTTGTTTTTCTACACGCATCGAAATATAACCGTTTTCAGAGCGTATTTGCCCCGCCGACATATTTGCCGAAAAGCTTTGCACAGCGCCTGCAATATCTCTAAATGTTAAGCCATATTCGCGCAGTTTATCTGGGCTGACTTCTATACCAATTTCGTACTCTAAACCGCCGTTAAAATTAACCAGGTTAACGTGAGGCAGCGCTTGTAACTCATCTTTTATATCGTTGCCAAGCTCTTTTAACTGGTAGTTACTCATGTCGCCATAAAGCGCGAGTATCATTACCTCTTGCTCAAACTTATCACGGCGAACAACAGGGCGTTCCATTCCTGCAGGAAAGGTATTTATTGAATCAACTTGTACTTTAATTTCATCAAGTACTTCTTGTGGATTGTATTGCTCTTCTATTTCAATCCACGCTTGAGAAAAACCACGATTAGAGTAGGTAATTAGGCGTTTAATGCCTTCAAGACCTTCAAGGTTTTCTTCAACTTTAATCGTAATTCCTTCTTCAACCTCTTGCGGGGCAGCCCCAGGATAAACTGCTTGTACGCTTATCCAGTTGCTTTCAAATTGTGGGAACATTTGTTTGCGAATGGTCATCGCCATTAAAAGACCGCCCACTAATATAAATATCATTAGCAGGTTGGCAGCAACGGGATTGCGGGCAAACCATGCTATTAACCCTGTTTCACGAGTGTTCATGGCTATTCCTCTTTCAGCGCAAGTTGAGTAATGTCAGTTTTATTAGGCGCAATATCTTCAATTTTTACTGCCATACCTTCAGTTGGATACTCAAGCGCTGAGGTAATAATTTGCTCGCCGTTTTTTAAGCCTTGGCTGGCTATAATCATACCGTTTTGTTCGCGTATAATATTGAGAGTTTTAAACGATAATGTTAAATCGTCATTTAAAATTACAATTTTATTATCTTTAACTAAGTGGTGCGCAACAATAATTGCGTTATCAAGCGGGCGACCTTCAATGGTAGCATTAATGTACGAACCAAAACGAAGAGGGCGCGTTTTATCGCCGTAAGGTGTTGCCAGTTGTGCTACCAAATAGCTCATGCGGCTTGTTTGATCAACCACACCTTCGGTGCGAATTACTTTGGCTTGCCACATTGTTTGCTTACCCGCGTATTCTGCGTTAAATGTAACATTTGAGCCTACGCCGCCATTTTTTAAATATTGCAGTTCTTGGTCGGCAACGGGTAAACGTACCTCTGCAACTGAGGTTGCACTCAATGCACCAAAACTATTACCTGGGTTTACTACTGAACCTAAGCTAATTGTGCGCTCGTTAATAATGGCATCATATGGGGCTTTAATATAAGTACGTTCAAGGTTGCGGCTTGCACGTTTAACACTTGCTTGAGCAGAGCGGTAACGCGCGAGCTTTTCGGCCAGTTGTGGTTTACGTAAATAAAGCTCTGATGCAATAGCATCGCTAGAGTCGGATTTAATACGTTCCCATTCTGCTTTCGCTACATGCGCTTGTGCGCGTTCTATTTCAAGTGCTGAGCTTGCTTGAGCTAAACCTGCTTGCGCTTCGATAAAGTCAGCCTCGTAATCATTTGCATCAATTCGTGCTAAAATATCGCCTTGCTTTACAAACGCGCCTTCAACAAATTGATCTGACACCAAAATAACTTGCCCACTTACTTGTGCTATTAATTCGGTACGATCTTTTGGTTTTACTATGCCGTACGATTTAACATCGAGCGTTATAGAATCTAAGAGTATGCTTTGGGTCGCAACTAAAGGTCGAATGTCTTGCTCAGGCTTTTCTTCTGGTGGCTTTTTCATGGCCATAAAGGCGAAAGCTAAAGCAATACCGCCTGCTAAAACTGCAATTGGGAGTATTATTTGTTTTGTAGTAGCCACAAGGCATTCCTTCATAATTGGTGGTGACAGAGCAATAATACGCAATAAAGTGTTTACAAGGCGTTTTAAGATGTAACAAAGCATTACATATGTGTATTGCAACTTAGAGTGTGGCTAATTACGTTCTTAAAAAGGAATAAAAGTAAGTGTTTTTTATACAGAGGATATTATGAAAACAGAATCAATGACTTGCAGATTAGGCTGCGGTGCATGCTGTATTGCGCCAAGTATTAGCTCCCCAATACCAGGAATGCCAAACGGTAAAAAGGCCGGAGAGCGCTGTATTCAGCTAGATGAACGTAATTTATGTAAGTTATTTGGTGATTCAAGCCGACCTAAAGTATGTAGTGATTTTAGCGCCACGCTTGATGTGTGCGGGTCAACAAATGCACAAGCTCTAGCGCTTATTACAGAGCTTGAAGAGCTAACTTAATCCTCGTTTTTAATACACATCTATTTACAATATATTATTAATAAAAATCTTCATAAGGTTATTAAAAGCAGTCGTTAATTTATTTAATGGCGAAATATTAGACATATTTAATTTTGTTGCTAATATAGGAAATTGTAAGATACTTTTTATAAATCTCATTTATAGGTGATTTCGTTCAATCTTAATTTTTAAAAGGAAAGAAAAATGAAAAATTTACTTACAGCATTTACATTAGGTGTGACTTTATTAGGTTGTTCAAACTTACCCATTAAAACCGATATTAAAGAAGGCCACTTTAGACTCGAAAACTTTAAAAGAGAGCAGGGAGTAGATCTAGAATATGTCCACTTGATGTGCTTTAACAAAAAACCTACACAATGGGCTGAACCAAAGCAGTATATCAGTGGTGAGCATGATTTATGGGTAAAGGCGAGTGTTTCAAACCCTGATGTTTTAAATAGTCAAAAAGAAGCTTTTGTTAATTTTAACGTTAATTTAGATTCTGATAAAAGCTACATGCTAAATAGAAAAAGGGAAGGGGATAAAATATCAATCTGGATACAAGAAGTTGAAACCGGTACGGTTGTTTCGCAGGTTCTTACAGATGAGCTTAGTCGCCCTTTACAAATTGATAATGAACTAAGAAAAAGACAATGTCGTTCTGGTTCAATATAAGCTGAGTAATCAAAGCTCTTAATATTTAGTATGTCGTTTATTCTTTGCTAAATATTTATTCAAAGACCTGTTTTAAATAAACAGGTCTTTGAATGTGATAGCTCAATTCTACCAACTATACGTTGCGCTTAACGTATATTGCTCACCTCGCCCTGGTGTACCAGGTATCTCTTCAAACGATTCACCCCATAAATTATCTGCTGCTAACGTAATAAATAAGTTTTTCACCATAGGTGGTGTAATTTTTAACGTTAAATGAGTAAATAAAGCATCGTCGTCACTACCGCGTAGCGCATTTTCGTGCTGTTTGCGCCACTCGTTATCTATTCTAAACTGCAATATATCAGTAGGATTCCAAACTGCGCCGAGTGTTAGGCGGTGATCAGGGAAGTTTAATGCGTAAAAACTAGCGTCAATATCTGCCGCACCGTAGTTTTCTGATTTATGAAGGTAGGTGTAACTCGCTACAATTTCGGTGGTTTCAAAGTGTTTAGTTGCTAAGAACTCAATGCCCGTCGTATTTATATCTACAGGGTTTGCAAAGCGCGCAGAGCTTGAATCAAAATTAAACGTCCAATCGGTTAAGTTGTCATCTTTACGATAAAAAATAGCCGAATTAAGTTGCCAAGTTTGCTCATCAACTAATAAACCCAGCTCTAGGCTTTTAGTCGTTTCGCGCTCAAGGGTGTAATTACTTCTAAATAACCCGCCTGAATCACTTCCGCCAATGGCGGTATAGCCTGCCACTTGGCTTGCCTCTGCGTACGATAAATAAAACGTGCGCTCAAAACCTTTGCTGTTTTGTGTATTAAGCGTTATATCACCAATAAGTGACAGTTCAGAGTCGTCTCTATTTGTATCGTCAAACGCAGCACCTAAACGAAATGTAAGTTGTTTATTATCCTCAAGCGCCATTTTGTATTCAGGCAATACGCTTAATTTATAATACTTACGAGAGGTAAAGTTGTTTTCAAGCGTGGTAGATTCAATTGAGTCGTCAATAAACTGTGCTGAATAATTTACAGCAAATACATCGCTTTGAGCATGATGCCCCGATAGCGCTAACGACTTAACTTCACTTTTGTGGAACGCTTCAAAAGCGCTTGGATTTTCGCGAGAGTAAATATAATGATCGTCGTGTGTGCGGTAATAAGCCGATACTTCAAAGTTACTATCCTGCGCATAATTTTGCTTATGGTTTAGCATTAATAAGCGGGTTTCTAGCTCTTCTGTTTCGTTAACGCCAAATGGTGTGTACAAATTTGGCCAGCCAAAAAACTTATCTTGTGAGCCAAAAAACAAATCGGTTTGAGAATCAGCGCCAGCTAATTGAACGCGACCCGATGCACGCGTAAAGTCGTGATCGCCGTTATCAATAGTGCCATCGCTTTGTGAGTGAGAAATCTCGCCTTCAAAACCAAGCTTCCAATCCTTTGCGCCTTCAAGGGGCATACTTACACCTGCATGTAAGCTTTGTAAGTTAAAATCGTTTGTGCCAGTACCTACCGATACACTGCCGCCCGTGCTAATTGGTTTCCAGCCAAATGATACAGTGCCTACAGAGCTATTAGCACCATTAAGCGCATTGTCTGCGCCTGTTAAAATATAAGGGCCGGTAAGCATTTTCGGTGCAATAGGAATTTCAGCAAAGTAATGACCAGACTGTGGGTCAAGTAAAGTAGCACTGCCAACCCTAAAGCCGGTATTTTCAAAAATACCACCACGTATAGTTACATCGGCTTGCGCTTCAGCCATATTACGTGATTGCAAATCAACACGTGGGTCATACTCTAAATTAGATACTGGAGAGTCAAATGTACCTACAGGTAATGTGTTTGCAGTGGGCGATGCCTCAACCGTTATTTTTTCGATTGCCGGTAATGTTTCAGTTTTATCAGTTACAGCTTCGCCGTAGGCAAAACTGCTCGCGCTGCATAGCAGTGCAGGGAGTATAAAGTGCGGTGACCATTTCATGTTGTGTGTCTCATTTTTTATATGCAATTACGGTAACAATTAAATTCAGAACACACTTTTAAGGCGTGATAAAATAATTCAATTAAACAACTGCGATTTTGGCGCGATTGTACATTAATTCATTAAAAACTGCATTTGATAATCATTTGCAAAGTTAATGCATCTAACAAATTTGGTCACATTTATTATGAATATAAAACAGCAAGATACTATTTACTTTGCAGGTGGCTGCCTGTGGGGTGTGCAAGAGTTTTTAAAGCACTTACCTGGTGTAATAAGTACTGAAGCAGGGCGGGCTAATGGAACAAATGATAATACACAAGGCGAATACGACGGTTATGCTGAGTGTGTAAAAGTAATATTTAGTACAAAATCGGTTAGCTTAAACGAGCTGTTTGGCTTCTTTTTTGAGATTATTGATCCGTATAGCGTTAACAAACAAGGGGATGACGTAGGCCCTAAATATCGCACTGCCATTTATAGCAAAAGCCAAGATCATTTAAAGGTCGCTAGCAATTATATAAGCCAGCGAAGTGATGCCGATAAAATTGTGGTAGGGGTAGAGCTGCTAACTAACTACGTGCCAAGCGATCCTGAGCATCAAGACCGCTTAACTAATCATCCTGATGACTATTGCCACATACCGCTTGAGTTACTGCATAAGTATAAATCGTAACTTTAACGCGGTGTTTTTGTAGACGTGCAGCTTGCTGACGTGACGGGCGTAGCTCGTAATTACTTTATTTTAAAAGTTCCAAAAATACACACCTACAAAAAAGCTCACGTACAGTGAGCTCTTTTAAAACTTACTTATAGCTAATTTTAACTTACTGCTGCTTTTGCGGCGGGAAGTTACTTAATATTTCGCTCACTGTTTTATTAATTGATGCTTCACGTTGTTCTGGCGATTGATTTTTCTTTAATCGGCCTTCTTTTGCGCCGCGCCATACTAGCTGGTTAGATTCACGATCCACAATATCAATAATCAGTGTACCCACTTCGTATTCACGCGCAGTTGTATCGCGTTGAAAACCAGTACCCCAATAACCCCAATGCGGGCGGTAGTTTACATTAAATGTATCTACTTCAAGCTCTTTGTCTACCGATGCATGATAGTTAACAAGTACATCAGCTTGCGCTGCATCAACTAAGCTCATACCTAATGTTTGGCTCAGCTCTGCGTTAACGGCAGTGCGAACACGCTTTTCCATCAGGCCATTAATTTGATAGTTATTTGTGTCTTTAGTTAGGCTGGCGTTTTCTACCCAAGCAAATGTTTTAAAATTACTAAAGTTAGCTGATTTATCGTAATCCCAATCTGGGGTTTGTGTACAGGCTGTAAGAAGTGCTAGCGCTGCAACAATAAGTATATTTTTCATTACGTTTGCTCCAATAAAATGCATTAATTTAAAATAACACACATAGTTTAAATGTGTATTATTTAAACGTCCTAAATATTAGTCTAATTGTCAGGGCGTGTTGACCTTTCGTGGTTGAATTTGCAGCAGTATGTTTGGTATTTGGGCAAGGCAGAGCCTATGTAGTGTGGTTATTCCCCATAAATAGGTGATAACGCAGCATAAATGCCAAACATGCGCTGCGCGAAGGGTTCTGCCTAGGGGCAATTAACTCTTTATTGCTCGGTTTTTACTTAGCCCACTAGGTTACAAACCTCACGCTGCGATTAAATTGCCCCTAAATTGAACAAATTTCAATCCACAAAGATCAACACGCCCTATGGCTGAATGACTAATTAACCTCTGTTAATTAGTCATCAGTAAAAGTTTAATGTTCAACTTCAATCCAATCTTTTTCATCTACCCAGTTTTGTGCACCGTCTTTTACCGAGCGAATAGGCACAATGTAGTCACAACTTATTTGTGGCTTAACTGAGGCAAATATAGGCACAAAACCAAAGCTTAATGCGGTTTCTATAATTGCTTTTTGATTTTGTGGGTCAATGTCGGCCGCTTCATCTATGTAAATAGGTATACGGTATAGGTTTTGTTCTTGATCGCTTAATAAGTAGCGAATAAATAACATGCCACACAATAACTTAATCGTAATACGTGTGCCGTTTGAGCCGGCTGAGTCTATTTTTTCAAAGTGCTCTGTTTCACCTGCACGGTTAACCACTTCAAATCGAATATCAAATAAATCGGTAAGTGTTAAGCCCGCTTTATCTGAGGCGAGTTTAATTAAGTGATCTTTCGCTTCGTTTACTGCGCTTTCGCTGTACGGTTCTTGGCTAAGTAAATCAAGCGTGTCACCTTGCTCAAACTGATGCGACGTGCTGATAATGGTATCTATACTATCAACCAGCATTTTGCGCGGTATGACGTTAATTTTAAACGCTTGCAGGTTTGAAATACGGTGCTGGCTTATACCTTTATTAAAGCTGTTCATTTCGCGGCGAAGTCGGTCTAAATCTTCTCGCAAGCCTTTAATAGTTGCGGCCACTTCGGTAAGCGCAACGCGTGCTTGGCGTTCAACCGCATCGCGTTCGTTATCAATATTATGAAAGGCGCTTATTAGCTTTTGGTACTTAGTATATTCGTCGTTTTCGTTGTCGAATTTAGTAATACCCGCGTTATATACATGCAAATAGGTGTTGCGCACGTTTATGTCAAAATTACGCAACTCTTGGCAGTCTTTATTAAAGTGATGAACAAGATCGCTTAAGTTATCAAAGTCGACCGTAATATCAATCATGTACGGGGTCACTTTGCCGCTGTATAAATCAAGGGTATGGTCAATTCGCTCACTTTTAACTTGGCGTAAGCGCTCAGTTTGGCGATTAATTTGCTCTTGTTTCGATTTAATTAACGAGCGACGATCGGCAATTGAGCCACTATTTTTTTGAATATCTTGCAGGTAGTCGTCAACTTGTTCGCGCTCAGCTAATAACTGCTCTTTTAGCATGGCTTGCGCTTCAACCGACTGCTGCATTATATCAAACTGTTCTAAGCGTTTTAGGGCGCTCTCTGCGCTCATAAGCTCATCGTATAGCGCGTCTTTTTCTTTTTGCTTGTCGGCAACGTTTGCTGCAACATCGCGCTGTTGCTTAAACTCTTTAAGTGAATGCTCAAGTGCACTGAGCTGAGCGGTTAATTGCTCTTTGTTTTCGCCGCTTTGCATTTGCACAGGCGAGAGCTTTTTAAGCTTAATGCTCGCACCTGGCAGAGTTAGTACACCGCCTTTAACGTTTTCGCTAAGTAGCGATAAAAATTCACCAAACGCATCTTCGTCATCAATGGTTATATCGCCATTAGTGGTGGTTGCAAACGAGAGAATATCTGGGTTTAAAATCCGCGATATTTCTTCTACTTCTTTTAACGAGAGGTCTTCGCGCATACGGGTAAACAAATTAAACTCAAGGTTTTTAAGTTGCAGCTTTAGGCTCTTAATTTGTTTTTGAGTTTCGCTAATGCGGTAGTCAAGCGTATGCAGGCTTTGCCCTTGTGCGCTGGTTATAGAGTGCGAAAGCGACTCGTAATCTTGCTTTAACTGAGTCAGACTGGTTTTAAGCGTGGCTTTATTTACCAGTTCAAATTCGCTTTTAAGCGCATCGTAATCTAAAAACCACTGCTCAATTTGTGTTTGTCTGCGCTCTATGTCGCGCGATTGCTGTACGTATAGGCTTTGCTTTTGCTCAAACTCGTGTTTTTCGTGCTCTATATCTTCAAGCGCTATACCCAGCTCATTAAGTTGCGACTCTTGATAGGTATCAAAATCAATCAGTGCTTGGTCAATTTTAGGTGCATACGCCGCTAATTTACCTTTAAGCACGGTTTGGTTTTCAAGCATTGATTCAAGCGCGGCTATTGGCTCTTGCATTGACTCAAGGGCTTTTAGTTCGCGTTTTGAGCGATTTACTTTATCAAACGAGCGGCGCCATACTTCATAAAAGTCGACCTTAGAGTTCGACATATGGCGTTCAAACACGCGTAGCATAAAGCGTTTTACGTCGCTTGCGCCTAATTTGTGTAAGTTAAGAATACGTCTAAATATTTCTTTATAAATAGAAGAGTCTTGCACATTATTAAGCGGGATCATTTTTAGGTTTATGTCGCCGTCAAAAGGCGTTGCGCCGCCAGTCAATAGCGCGTTTAGCTCTTGTGCTTTAAGCTCAATAGGATTGTAATTAAGCGATTTTAAATGGTTGAACAGCTTGGTAAATTTAATAATAGTTTTACCTTGCGTGTACTGCTCTAAATCAAGCTTTCCTTGATAACAAAAGTACTGATGCGCGTAACCGGCAATTTTACCAAGCCCGGCAACGCCAATCACTACCGAGCCATGAGGCAAGTTAGCTTCTAGTAAAATGTACGACTGATCGGATGAAAAATAAAACTTTCGGGTTTCATCTAAATCGTGTCCGTCCCATTCTGTTAAGCGTAAATCGTTAATAAGTGGAAACTGCAGGGCGTTAATAACCGAGCTTTTACCTGTGTTATTTGGCGCGCAAATAGAGCTGCTTTTATCAAGCGGGATCACACATTTTGCATAGCCTGCGGTGTTAAGTAGGGCGAGTTTACTTAGTCCGTATAGATTTTTCATTCCTCGTCCTCTGTAATATAGGTTTCTTCGTTTACTTCCATGAGTGCATCTATGTAGCGGTGAATTGGCGCTTGTAGCATAAAGCCGCCTTCTACTTCACGGGCTAAACCTAAGCGCACCATGCGCAGGTATACGTCTTTACGCAGGTCCGATCCCGAAAATATCTCAAGCTGATCAAACAAATGTTTGTTAATTTGCACCAGCGTTTGCATAAGTTCTAAATCGTTTACGTCGTCAAACAATGCGCGCATTGGGTCTTTACCCGTATTGGCGTAGTGTTCAATTAAAATGTAAATAGTGAGCGCGATAGCGCGAGATATCTTGCCCATATTTGGTGTGCTTTCGTCGCTACCAAAATAATAAAATCCACGGCTGTCGCGTTTTAAATCGTTACCTAGGGCTGTAAATAGGGCGGTGTAGTCTTCTATGTGTTGGTCAAGCTCTTGCCACATTACGTTGTCTTGCTCGCAAATGTGATAACCCGCTACTAATTTTTTATTAATGGTTTGTAGATGGGTTAGCTCGTCTAAGTTTATGTGTGTCATGGTTTATTTACCTGCCTTTGAATCTGGCTGATGCTCTGAATTAAATGGATATAAAGAAAAGTGCTGACCGGCAATTTTTACGCGGGCTTTTTCATCGCTTTGAATTATTTTAATATCGCTGTCGCTGACTAATTTTTGATACAAAAATAGCATTTCGTCGGCATCGAGATTTGGGTAGCTTTCGTCTAAAAATTGCAGCAAGGGCTGCGGTTTTTTGCGTTTTTTATTAAAGCGCTTAGCAAAGCTGGTTTTAACATCGTTGTAGTCAGGAATATTAGGCGTAACAAATGCAGGCACGTCTTGCTGGTCAGGCAATTGGTATTCTTCGTGTTCAAATTCAACCAAGCTTGCCATGTAAGCCACAATATGGCGTTGCTGACCAAGCGAATATCGCTGTGCGTCGCTCACAAAGTGTGGCTGTACAGCACTTAGCATGTTGTCTACGCCATTTTTACGCACCAGCCCAAGTACTTTGGCTGCTTGGCGAGTAATTAAGTTATTACGGCGCAGCTCTTCGCGCAGTGGCATAAGCATATCGGCACTTTTACGTAAGCTTTCTCTGCCCACTAAATGCATTTCTAATATACGGGTACGTAATTGCTCCAGCATTCGTTTGTCGCTGTAGGCTTTACCCGAGCGTTCAATATGAATAATTTGCTTACTTATTTGCTCTTCAATGAGGGTAAAACACGCATGAAATTCACCACGAATATCAACCATTTCAAGCATGGGCTCTATGTATTCGTCAAACGCTTCTATTACCGCTTTATAACGCTTTTGCAGCGATTGCACCGCATTATTAGATTTAGCTTGTTCAACAATATTTAAAATGGCGTTTTCGTTGTGCGAGTAGAGCTTCATTATTTTACGCACCCGATCATCCATAATGCGGCTAAAGCGGCGTAAGTCGTCAAAGTCTTCTATTTCGCCAGCGTTATCTAGGCGGTTACCTAAGCGTGCTAGGTCGTCTACTAATACGCTAATTTCTTGCGCTAAGCCTAAATGTTCTTCTTGCAGTAAAAACGTAGCAAAGTCGGCAATGGCACGATTTATCTCAAGCTGCGATGATTTAGCCAGTGGAATTAAAATATCTTGGTTTAACAAGCGATTTGTTTCTTTATAAATACGCTCGTTTGACCAAGTAGGCTGTTTTTGTTTAATGGCGTTTTGTACGTCTTTCAGGCTAAAGTCAGCCATTTTAAAACGTTTAAATAATAGCTCTAATACACCCCAATGTTCGGTTATGGTGTTTAGTAGCTTTTTAGCTGGGATCATAAGAGGTTACAACATCCTAGTATTTTATTATTGAGTATTCTGTTCATACTCATTATTACGTATTTTTAATTAACCTTGTCTGTATATAGTATTCGTTTTTAAGACCATTTAATAATAGTTTTTGCATAGAGGCAGTGCTAAAATTCGCGCCGAAAATAGGCACATGAAATGGAATGTTATTTGTGTGTTCTTTAAAACTAAATCAAAGGTTGTTTAACTACCATGGTTTCCTCGATTATTCTAACCCTGATAGCGATTGCATTTTTACTGATCGTTATAGAAGATATAATCCATGTTAATAAAGCTAAAACCACGCTGTTTTTTGGTACGCTTTGCTGGATTCTTCTTTTTATATACCCTCTACATGGGCAAAGCCCCGATACGATTCAACACCTTTTAAACGAAAATATTTTAGAAATTGCCTCGCTATGGCTATTTTTAATGGCTGCAATGACCTTTGTCGCGTATTTAAATTCAAAGGGGTTTATAGAAAATATTGTGCATCGTGTTATGCCAAAAAGTATTAGCGAAAAAAAGCTGATGTTTTTGGTGGGTGGTTTTGCATTTTTGTTTTCGTCGATTTCAGACAACGTAACAGCCACGCTTATATCGCTTGCGGTTGTTATGTCGTTAAAACTTGAACCTAAAAAACTCATTAAATACGCCACGCTTATTGTATTTGGTGTTAACTCAGGCGGGGTATCGTTAATAACCGGTGACGTAACCACACTGATGATATTTTTAGATGGCAAAGTAACCATTGCTCATTTATTACTACTTATAGCGCCAGCACTTGCAAGCGTTATGCTGCTAGCCGCGTTACTGTCTATCGGTATGAAAGGGCGTGTTGAGTTTGCTGGTGCAGGTAAAACCCGCATTGAAAAAACCGACATAACCATTGCTGTTATATTTTTATCTACCGTAGTGAGCACACTTACGCTGAGTGTAATTTACAGCGTACCGCCTTTACTCACCTTTTTGTTTGGCTTATCAGTGATGTTTTTAGTGGCGCAATTTTTAATGCGCAAAAAAGACATCAACAAAGACATAATCGATTTTGTTCGCGATATAGAATACGACACATTACTGTTTTTTGTAGGTGTGCTTTTACTTGTAGGCGCACTTAAAGAAATTGGCATGTTGAGTAAATTTACCGACCTATACACGGTAATGGCACCAGAATACGCAAACTACTTAATGGGCATATTATCAGCCGGGGTCGATAACGTACCACTTACTGCTGCATTATTAAAAGCCGATATAGTAATGAGCCAACAACATTGGTTGTCGTTTACGTATGCAACGGGCGTGGGCGGTTCAATGCTGATCATCGGGTCGGCTGCGGGCATTATTGCCATGAGTAAAGTTAAAGCGCTTACCTTTATGAGCTACTTGCGTTTATCGCTGCATTTATTAATTTGTTACACGGTTGGATATGCGGGCTCGTATTACATGGGCAGTTTTATTTAACTCATAAATTATTAAATGCTTGACAGCTAGACGTCTAAACGATAACTTTCAAAGCCCCGCTACTTAGTGGGGTTTTGTTTTATTAGCCACTGGTTAATAAAGCATTCAGAAGAGGTGCGATACTTAGGTACTTAATGTTAGGCGACGAAAGCCGATGATCATTAAGGAGGGAAGTACTCGCCGAGAAAAACAATGGTACGTCGTTATTGTTTTTCGGTTTATGGGGCTGAATCCTCAAAACTGTCACCAATATAGGTGGAGAGCTTCTGGCAGTGGACTTATCTTCAAGCATTCCTTTGCCAAGTTCTTCTTGTTTTATTGCGATTTGGATATCGCGAAAGGAGACTAAATGACTACCCAATCAGCGACACAAACAGTGCCTCAAACAGAGTTAAGCGCAAAATCAGATTACATCGTTGCCAAATTTGGCGGAACCAGTGTTGCAAACTTTGAAGCGATGAGTCGCTGTAGCGAAATTATTGTTGCAGACAAAAGCGTACGTATTGTTGCCGTGAGCGCTAGTGCCGGCGTAACTAACCACTTAGTTGCACTGTGTAAACCAAGTATTACCTCAAGTGAGCGCCAAGAACACATAAACGGCGTGCTTGCTATTCAACAAACTATTTTAGATGAGTTATCGCTAGATGCCGATTTAGCGGTTGGCTTTAACGAAAGCCTAAAAGCATTTCAAACATTGGCTCAAGAGTCGCTAACAACCGATCAGCAACACGATGAGCTACTGAGCTTTGGTGAGCGTTTATCGTCGTATTTGTTTGCTCAGGTGCTGCGTTTAAATGGCTTAAATGCCGATCGCTTTGATGTGCGCAAGGTACTTAAAACCGACAGCCAATTTGGTAAAGCAACGCCAAATGTTGCAGCCACAGCGCAAGCTGCTAAAGAACATTTAATCCCGTTATTAGATGAGCAGGTAATTGTGACTCAGGGATTTATTGGCAGTGACGAATACGGTCAAACCACAACGCTTGGACGTGGTGGGTCTGATTACAGCGCTGCATTATTAGCGGAAGCAATTAACGCTAAAAGCGTGCATATTTGGACCGACGTAGTGGGTATTTTTAGCACCGACCCGCGTTTGTGCGCAAAAGCGACGCCTATTGCACGTTTAAGTTTTGACGAAGCCGCTGAAATGGCAACCTTTGGCGCAAAAGTATTGCACCCAGCAACTATTTTACCAGCAAGCCGTAGTCACATTAACGTATTTGTGGGTTCTAGTCGCGAGCCTGAGCGTGGCGGTACGTGGATTGAGCGCGAAAAATCGCAGCAACCTGGTATACGCGCAGTAACGCAACGTAAAAACCAAATATTGCTTACGCTTAAAAGCCCAGAAATGCTATTGGCTAGTGGCTTTTTAGCACGCGTATTTACACTATTAAGTGAATACAATATATCGGTAGATTTGGTAACCACATCAGAAATCAGCGTAGCTATAACCCTTGATAACGCGCAAAACGCCTCGCGGCCAGAGCTTGATCAAGAATGCCTAGATAAGCTTGCAGAATTTTGCCATGTGTCGGTAGAAAACAACCTAACATTGGTGGCACTTATTGGCTCTGAGATTCAATTACGCCAACACGAAATGAACTTAATGAGTGTACTAAAAGACTTTAACATTCGATTAATTTGTCACGGTGCTAGTAAGCACAACCTGTGCTTTTTAGTAGAGCAAACTGAGTCAGATAACGTAGTACAGTCTATTCATAGCCGTTTATTAGAAAACGATTTTGCTGCTTAAATAATTTTACTATTAAGAAGCGGTTATTCAGGAAAGCGATTTATTAAAGTTAACTAGTAAAATCAGTTAATAAAGTTACTTAACAAAATCAGTTAATAAAATCATTTAATAAAAAGCATCGCCAGTCGATGCTTTTTTTATGCACCACACTCACATCAAAACAAACATTGCTGTCACTGCTATCAGCTACAGTAACGTGATTGCTGCAAGCACTCAGCTTTGCATTATGTAATTCGTCAAACACATTGGGGCTAAGTAGTTTTGCAATAGGGCGGCTGGTGGCTTTAGCAAGTGACTCTTTTAATGTCCAAATTCTAAAAAACGTATCTGCTTGGGCTTGGGTATTAGTAGGCTTGGTGATAAGTGTAATTTCATCATTATGATAAAAATGCTTAGCAAGCTTTTCAAACGGGCGCTTTAGGCTTACTTTTTCAATATCAAACCCAAACTCGCTTTTATCAAAATTAAGCGCGACGCCAACCAAACCATGCGAGTGCGAAATGCAGGTATTAATAACATCACCACTTACATGTATTTGCAGCTTTGAGCTTGCCTCGTCAAATTCGGTACTCATTTTATTAAGCGCTACGTTCGCATGTTGCGGCTGCGTTATTTTAATAAGGTGTTTTAACAATAACCGCGTCGCTAAATATTCTTGCTTAGCTTGAGGGCTTTTGCGGCGGTTTATAATGGTTAACTCAAATGGGCTTAAGCAATCGGGTAAATTAAAGTCACTAAGCTCAAGTGTTTTAGCATTAAATAATAAAATACTGTTACTCGCTAAAGACAAATTTGCCAATTGAGTTGAAGTAATACTCAAGGCGTTTTTAAAATAGTGTTCAGTCATAAAAGCCCTAAAGCAAAAGAAGTCGCTGATATTGTGAGCGGTTAACGCCACTAATAAAGGCTGGGTACAATTTTATTACTCAGCCGGCATGAAATATGGTTTAATTCACAATAATCAAAATAATAACAGATTTGTAGATGTATGGCACAAGTGCGTGATGGGTTTCAAAGCCGACTTGGTTTTGTTTTAGCCGCTGCTGGCGCAGCAGTGGGTTTGGGTAATATTTGGGGTTTTCCTACGCAAGCGGCCAACCATGGCGGCGGTGCATTTTTACTGGTTTACTTTATTGTTATATTTTTACTTGCGCTCCCTGCGCTGTATACCGAACTTTATTTAGGTCACAAAGCACAAGCTAATCCTGTAAAAGCATTGGGCGATGCATGGCAAAACACTAACCGTAAAGTTGGTGCAGCAGCAGGTTATATAGGCCTTGCAGGCGCAGTTGTTATGCTAAGTTTTTACTCAATAGTGGCAGGGTGGATGCTCTCGTACGCTATTGAACCTATAACAACCTTTTTTGGTTTTACAGGCGCAAGCGAGTTTTTACATAGCGACTCAGTGCTGCGTAATTTTGTATTTACGCCGCTTATGCTTATTTTAACTGCCAGTATTATTTTAAAAGGGGTTAAATCGGGAATCGAAACCTGGTCGCGCCGTTTAATGCCACTGTTGCTCGTATTGCTTGTTGGTTTAATTGCCTACATTGCAACACTTGATGGCGCAAGCGAAGGCTTTGCCGCGTATTTAATTCCTGATTTTAGCCAAATACTCGACCCTAATTTAATTATTGCCGCAATGGGGCAAGCGTTCTTTTCGCTCTCACTAGGTGTGGGCTGTATGATGATTTACGGCTCGTACTTACAGCCAGATGCTAATTTACCAAAGCTCACCGCAGGTGTTGCTTTACTTGATACCAGTGTCGCGTTTTTAGCGGGTTTACTTATTATTCCTGCTATTTATGTGGCGCAGCACAACGGTGTAGAAGTATTTAGTGGCGGTAAACTGATTGGTGAAGGGCAACTTATTTTTGCTATTTTGCCTGCGCTATTTAGCACCATGGGCGAAATTGGTTTATTAGTCGGTTTATTGTTTTTTGTATTAATGTCTATCGCATCGGTTACGTCAACTATATCGACTACTGAAATTCCGGTAGCGTTTTTAGTCGAAAATCACAACGTTAGCCGCACCAAAGCAACGTGGGCAGTAAGCGCTGTTGTACTTGTGTGTGCAAGCGCGATTATATTAAATTTTGATTGGTTATTTGGCTTAGTCATTATGCTATTTACCCAATACCAATTGCCGCTTATGGGCTTGTTTTACTTTATTACGGTAGGTTGGATGTGGCAGCGTGGTAATAAATTACATCAAGCAACAACAGGCGTACATTACTGGTTTGCTCAGTATATTCGTTTTGTTTGCCCAATATTAATGACCTTGGTATTTGCAAACGTCGCGTTTGGCTAAGCTCTATTTAAAGTGAATTTTTAAACAAAAAAGCGAATAGGGCTCACCTTATTCGCTTTTTTTGTACCTGTTATTTAGGTATAGCCAAGAACTTTATAAAACCTCATTAGTTAAAGATTTACCTTCATTTACTTCCAGCGCGTTAAGTAGGGTTGTATTTGCTATTTCGGTGAGTGCTTCTTGGGTAAAAAAGCCCTGATGCCCCGTTACTAAAACATTTTTAAAGCTCACTAAACGCGAAAATATATCGTCTTGGTTTATTTCGTCGCTATGATTTTTAAAAAATAGCTCCGACTCTTGCTCGTATACGTCGAGCCCCAAGTAGCCTAGTTTTTTAGTTTTAAGCGCGCTAATACACGCTTTGCTGTTAAGCAGTGCGCCTCGTGAGGTATTAATAAGCATAACGCCGGTTTTCATTTTGCTAAACGCCTCGTCATTTATTAAATGATGAGTTTGCTCGGTAAGTGGGCAATGCAAAGAAATCACATCGCTTTGGCTAAGCAAGGTGTTTATATCGGTAATAGTATAATTGCCAGGTTGTGCGTAGGGGTCGCACACTAATACTTTAGCGCCAAAGCCATTTAAAATGTTACACAGCGCAAGGCCAATTTTACCGCAGCCCACAATACCCACGGTTTTATTGTGCAAGTTAAAACCGAGTAATCCGTTTAAATCAAAATTATCTTCGCGAACGCGGTTATACGCTTTATGGGTTTTACGGCTAAGCGTTAGCATAAGTGCTATGCAGTGCTCAGCTACTGCTTCTGGGCTGTATGCTGGTACGCGTAATACCTTTAATTTATGTGCTTTTGCTGCAGGTAAATCAACGTTATTAAACCCTGCACAACGCAGCAAAATAGTGTTTATGCCTTGGCTTGCCAGTTGCTCAATAACAGCGGCGTTTACGGTGTCGTTAACAAACACGCATATGGCATCAAACCCGCTTGCTAAAATAGCGGTTTGTTCGCTCAGAGCTTGCTCAAAATACGTTATTTTTATATCACGCTGATCGCGTGTACTTTGTTCAAAAAAAGGCAGTTCGTACTTTTGAGTACTAAAAAAAGCAATGTTCATGGTAATAGCCTCGACGCTTAAGGAGTATTATTTATTACTAATACAATAAACTACTTTATAAACCTGTGCTTTAGTAGTACGCATTTTATTGATTTAAATTAAGCCTTAAGCGGAGCCTTACTTGAGGTAAACAAAGGTATTTTTGAAGATAACTTTTTACCATCTTTAGCTGCGCTTAACTTTGCAGCTTGCAGTAGGTTGCTTTCTATTACTTGTTTAAGTGTTTCGGGCTTAGTGCGCGGTGCATAACGTGCAACAAGTTGCCCTTGTGAGTTAATTAAAAACTTAGTGAAATTCCACTTAATAGCACGGTTTTGCGAAATACCCCGCGTATGCGATTTTAAATAATTAAACAACGGATGTGTTTCCGGCCCGTTTACCATTACCTTACCAAATACCTCAAACGAGGTATTAAATTGCTCTTGGTAAAAGTCTTTAATGGCTAAATTATCAAGCGGCTCATTTTGGCCAAACTGGTTACACGGAAACGCAAGTACAGTAAAACCATGGCCTTTGTATTGCTGATAGAGCTTTTCGAGCGCGTTTAATTGCACCGAAAAATTACACTTACACGCTGTATTAACAATAAGTACGGTTTTGCCCTGTAACTGGCTAAGAGAAAAATTTTCGCTGTTAAAAAGTGGTGCATTAAATTGATAAATACTGTCCATAGGTTACCTACTTACCTTTCCCGCTTAAGGAAATTTTATAAAGATTTTCATTCGCTTTTTTATCGACCGGTTGACATAATCGAGGTCTAGTTTCTAAGTTATCAGTTTAATAGGTCATTTTTATGTCAATGAAAGTCGCATTTATAGGTTTAGGCGTAATGGGTTACCCAATGGCGGGGCATTTAGCAAAAGCAGGGCATAGCGTATGCGTTTATAACCGCACTCAAGCTAAAGCACAAACGTGGACTGCAGAACATTCAGGAAGCTTTGCACCAACCCCGCGCGAAGCTGCCAGCAATGCCGACATCGTATTTATGTGTGTTGGTAACGATGACGACTTACGCTCAGTAGTCTATGGCGACGATGGCGTGTTAGCAGGCATGTTACCGCACACTGTTTTGGTTGATCACACCACAACCTCAGCTGAAGTAGCTCGCGAAGTTGCAGCAAAAGCGACTCTGCAAAACGTCGACTTTATAGATGCACCGGTATCGGGCGGACAAGCTGGCGCCGAAAATGGCGTATTAACGGTTATGGCGGGTGGCAGTGAAGCTGTATTTGCTAAAGTGCAGCCAGTTATGGCGGCGTTTAGTCGTTTTAGCCAACTGTTAGGCGGCGTTGGCTCGGGACAACTTTGTAAAATGGTTAATCAAATTTGTATTGCTGGTGTAGTGCAAGGTTTAGCCGAAGGCTTACATTTTGCCAAGCAAGCTGGGCTTGATGGTGAAAAAGTTATAGAAACCATTTCTAAAGGTGCAGCCGGTTCGTGGCAAATGGAAAACCGCTACAAAACAATGTGGGCAGGTGAATATGAGTTTGGTTTTGCCGTAGATTGGATGCGTAAAGATTTAGGCATCGCACTCGATGAAGCTAAAAACAACGGCGCTACTTTACCAATGACCGCAACGGTCGATCAATACTACGCCGATGTACAAGCACTCGGCGGCGGCAGATACGACACCTCAAGTTTACTAGCACGCATTGAAGCGCTGCATAAAAAGTAACGCTGTAGACGCGAAGCTTGCTTGCGTGACGGGCAAAGCCCGTAAAGTAATTTATTCACAAAGAGGTTTAGAGGCGCTGCGCTTTTAGAGGCAGTAACCCCCTGTGTCAGGATAGTTGTCGCCTCTAACTTTTAATAGAGGCAGATAAAATGAGACGTCGATTTACACAAGAAT